>CALVTQ010000094.1 GCA_944362695.1 uncultured Clostridia bacterium | reverse complement strand
CGCAAGATGGTTTCCATCATCTTCGCCGTTCTTCGCGACAATACTCCTTACGTTCCGGCTACGATTTCCGGTTGATTCCCCCTTGACTTTTTATAGCCGGTCTTGACCCCATGCTCGCTTCGCGCCTATATAAGAAACTTTTAAGGAGAGAAAGCTATGCACATTTCCCCCTTCCTCGTGGAAGAATGGATGAACGCACACGAAACCCGTGCCCTCTACAACATCGCGGAGACCTGCGTCAACTCGATCTCCCTCGACGAGCTCTTCGCCCTCGCCTCTATCGACAAGACCGCCTTCCTCTCCCCGCTCCTGTCCCGGCGCATGACCTACGGCGACATCGAGGGCGCGCCCGCCTTCCGCGAGGGCATCGCTTCCCTCTACCGCACCCTCGCCGCCGCCGACATCATCCCCACCCACGGCGCAGCCGGCGCGAACCACCACGTCTTCACGTCGCTGATCTCCCCCGGCGACATCGTCGTCAGCGTCATGCCGACCTACCAGCAGCTCTACTCCATCCCCGAATCCATCGGCGCTCACGTGCGCATCCTGCCCCTTCGCCGTGAGGACAACTACCTCCCCGACCTCGCCAGGCTGCGCGAGCTGGCCGCCGGCGCGCGCATGATCTGCATCAACAACCCCAACAACCCCACCGGCGCGCTCATGGACGAGGCCACCCTGCGCGAGATCGTCGCCATCGCCCGCGAATCGGACGCCTACGTCCTCTGTGACGAGGTCTACCGGCATCTGACACAGGACGACGAATACAGTCCCTCCATCGCCGATCTATATGAAAAGGGCATCTCCGTGAGCAGCATGTCCAAGGTCTTCTCCCTCGCCGGTCTGCGCCTTGGCTGGATCGCCGCGCGCGACGCCGCCGCCCGGCGCGCCATGCTCTCCCGCCGCGACTACAACCTGATCTCCTGCGGGATGCTCGACGAGGCCTTCGCCGCCCTCGCCCTCGCCCACGCGGACAAGCTGCTTGAGCGCAGCCGTCACATCGTCCGCGAAAACCTCGCGATTCTCACGGATTGGGTCGCATCCGAGCCGCGTCTCTCGTTTGTCAAACCGCGCGCGGGCACGACGGCGCTCATCCACTACGACTACCCCGCCGAATCCTACGATTTCTGCCGCGATTTGCTTGAGCAGACCGGCGCGCTCGTCACGCCCGGCGACTGCTTCGGCGAGCCGAAATCCCTGCGCGTGGGCTACGCCTGCGACAAGGACGAGCTCGTCGCGGGCCTTCACGCGTTCAGCACATATTTACGCAGACTGGAGGAATGACCCATGACCGCGCAGCAGCTCAAATACGTCATCGCCGCCGCCGAAGCGGGCTCCATCACCGAGGCCGCCAAGGCGCTCTACCTCTCCCAGCCAAGCCTGTCCGAGGCCATCCGCGAGGTCGAGCGCGAGGCCGGCATCACCATCTTCACCCGCTGCCGCACGGGCATCGCGCCGACCCGCGAGGGCATGGAGTTCCTCGGCTACGCGCGTCAGGTCGTCCAGCAGATGCAGCTCCTCGAGGCGCGCTACATGAACAAAGCGCCCGCCGGACGCCGCTTCTGCGTCAGCACGCAGCACTACACGTTCACCGCAAACGCGTTCGTGGAGATGGTGCGCCGCTTCGGCGAGGACAAGTACGAGTTCATCCTCAACGAGACCGCCACGCACAGGATCATCGAGGACGTGCGCAACCGCTTCGCCGACGTCGGCGTGCTCTACCTCTCGCGCGACAACGAGAGCGTCATCCGCCGCGCGCTCGATGAAAACGGCCTCGTGTTCACCGAGCTCTACGTCGCCAAGCCGCATGTGTTCATCCGCCGCGACCACCCGCTCGCCGGGCGCGAGCGCCTGCGCCTTGCCGACCTCGCGCCCTATCCGCGCCTGAGCTTCATACAGGGCAGCTACGAGTCGGCCTACTACGCCGAGGAGCCGCTCTCCCGCGCGCCTGTCAGCCGCTCCATCCGCTTGAGCGACCGCGCCGCGATCGTCAACCTGATGATCGGCCTGAACGGATACACCGTCTCAAGCGGCGTCTATGCGCGCTGGCTGCACGGCGAGGAGATCATCGCCGTGCCGCTTGACGAGCCGGAGGAGATGCGCATCGGCTACATCGCGGGCCGGGACGCGCCGCTGTCGGAGCTGGCGCAGGTGTACGTGCAGGCGCTGTGCGACTACCTGAAGGATGCGTGAGCACCGGCGACGCGCGAGCATCGGTGTTCCCTATATAAAATCATAAAGAATCGGTATTACCTATGCATGCGCCGCCTGCTGTATGATATGGGGCAGGAGGTGTCGTCCCATGCCCATTCAAACGCTCATGAGTTTCCTCGTCTACTGCGTCATCAACGCGTTCACGCCCGGCCCGGGCAATATCCTCGCGCTGAACACCGTGACCAATTACGGCTGGCGGCGCGGCAAGCCGCTGTTCTTCGGCATATTCGCGGGGTATTACGCGGTGCAGCTTTTGTGCGCGCTGTTCGTCTACGGCGTGAGCACATTCCTGCCGCGCGTGCTGGACGTGATGAAATACGCGGGCGCGGCGTACATCCTCTGGCTCGCCGTGCACATCGCCATCAGCAAGCCCGACGCGGACGCGGGCGAGAAATCGGCGTCGTTTCTCAAGGGCTTCATGCTGCAATTCGTGAACGTGAAGATCTGGCTGTTCGGCATCACGGCGCTGACGGGCTACATCACCGCGCACACGACGGCGCTCGGCGCGCTGGTGTTCTTCGAGATCGTCATCGCAACGCTCGGCACAATCGCCACGCTGACGTGGATCGGCGCGGGCATGGCGATTCAGCGCGTGTATGTGAAGCATTATCGGGTCATCAATGTCGTGCTCGCGCTCACGCTGCTGGAATGTGTATACAGCATTTTGGTGAGCTGAAAGCTTCCCGGACGCACGCGCACGACGTCCCCATGTTTAGCAACGCAACAACGCCCGTCCCCCGGACGCACGCCATGCACAACCGGGGGACGGTTTTATATTTCCCCATTCGGAACTTTTTCTCTCTGGCGGAGCCGGTCACGGAGCCGCCTGCGGCGTCTCCCGATGCGCTTTTGCTTTAGCCCGGCGCAGCTTTCTGGGCGTTGGGGCTTTTGTGCCGGGCCCCATGTGCGGCTTGGGTGGGCGGGGGTTACGGGGCACGGGCGTGAGTTCGTACCCCAAAATGACAAACTGCAACAGGACGAAAGAGTTTCAATTTTTGTAAGGCTATACTTGCCTCTCCCTCTGAGAGAGATGTCAGCCGTAGGCTGACGGAGAGGGCTCGCTCCGCTTAAAGTCTCAATGTTCCCCCTGTTGGCTGCTACCGGATCAACGGGATTTGGAACAATACACCGCCGCAACCCCAGCCCTCACCAATCGCGTTCCAAAAAGCAAAAAACCGTTCCCCAATCACAGGGAACGGTCATTTTCATTTGCTGCAATTATTCGCCCAGCAGCTCAAGCAGCGTCTCGGCGGCCTCGGCCAAACGCGGGCCGGGGCGCGTGAAGGCATTGTTGTCGACGCTGAAGACGTGGCCGTCCTTGACGGCGGGGATGTCGCCCCAACCGGCGCGGTTCATGATCTCCTGCTCGGCGGTGACGTTGGGGTCATAGCTCACGCTCGTGGTGACGATGTAGTCCGGCGCGCGGGCGATGACCTGCTCCTCGCTGACCTCGGCCCAGCCCTCGACGTCGGCGAACGCGTTGGTCACGCCGCACATCGCCGCGATTTCGTCCATGAACGTGCCTGTGCCCGCGGTCCACAGACCCCACTCGAGCGGGCTGATCTCAAAGTAGACGCTCTTCTCGCTCTCGCCGGCCTTCTCGGCGACGGCGTCGAAGCGCGCCTGCATGTCCGCGACGAGCGCGTCGGCCTCGGCGGTCTTGCCGACAGCCGCGCCGATGACGCCGATGGCCTCGTAGACGCTGGCGATGTCGGTGGTGTCGATGACGAGGACGGCGATGCCCGCATCGGCGAGGGCGTCGACCTGCTCGGTGGTCTGCGCCATGTCGTTCATGATGAGCAGCTGCGGCGCGAGGGCGATGATCTGCTCGATGTTGGTCTCATAGCCGCTCTGCACGGACGGGATGTCGAGCACCTCCGCCGGATAGTCGCAGTATTCGCCGCGGCCGACGAGCAGCTCGCCGCAGCCGAGGGCGTAGAGGATCTCGCAGTCGGCGGGATTGAGGGCGACGACGCGGGTGACGTCATCGGCGACTTCGACCTCGCGGCCGTGTATGTCGGTGACGGTCTGCGCATAGGCGGGGACGATCAGCATGGCGATCATCACGAGCAGCGCAAGGATGGACAGGCTCTTTTTCATGGGATAAACCCTCCTTAAAATGGATCAAATGAATCCGCGGGAGGGACGAAAAAAGCGTTCCCTCCCTGAAGGAACACTGAACAAAGCCCGCGTTGCGCGCAACCGGACAAGGACAGCGGTTCCCACCCCCAGGGGAAGCAATTTCACGGCGTAAACAGGTCTCCCGGCTTGGCTTCGTCCTACTCGCGCGCCTTCCCATCCCGCAGGACAGTGACATGATTGCGCTTTCGTCGGCTTCACGGTTACTGGGATAGCCCGGAAATTTCATCCGTGTTCCCATGACGGGCTTGCGCCCGCCGCGCTTTCGCGCAGATACGCCGGCTATTCATTTGTCAGGCACATTATAGCGCAGTCTGTTTTAAGCGTCAAGCCGCTTAAAACAAACGCGAAGCGAACATGGGGTCCAGGGGACCAGAGCCTGCCGCCGCCAGTGGCGGATGAAGGCAGGCGGAGCGTCGGGAACCTTAACGAGCGACCGAAGGGCGCGACTATAAGGTTCCCCGGATAAAGCCCTGGCAAGGTCAAGGGACAGCGTCCCTTGCGGGTCTGGGCAGAGCCCAGCGTAACCCCCGTACCCCACACCATCACAACGTCCCCCGCCCCAACCCGCACCCAAGCAGCCGCGAAATGTCCGCGGCCAAAGGCGCGGACTAAGAGCGGCGGGTTCAAGCCGCAAACACCCCGAACACGCACGACCCTGCGCACCAAGTAGTCCCGCGAAATGGTCGCGGCTTGCCGCGAGCTAAGAGCGGGACGGGTTCAAGCCGCAAACGCCCCGAAGCGCACCACCCCCCGTCGCCCCGCTCACCGCAAACGCACATCCTCGTGCTGACCAACCCCCGCTCCCCGACCAAGAAACTTCGATAAAAAATCAGCGCCCAAACCCTCGCCGCACGCCGTCCCCGTTTCCATCCCGCCCCGCCGTCCGCCCCCTGATAAACGCCCAAAAACCCCGAATATTTCCCTTGATTCCCGCCCCGTTCTTATATATAATCATCACATCATCATCGCACGCCAAGGAGGGCGACACGATGAACTACCGCGACATGAAAAGCCGCTATCTGCAAGGCTGGCACACGTGGAATGTGCGCAGCGTGCTGTCCCACGTCCATATGCCCGACGGCTTCGCGATCAACGCCGCGTTCAAGGAGTACAGCGCGGGCCACTACCTCAAGGAGACGCTCGTGGGCCGCTTCCCCGACGAATACCGCCGCGCGCCCGCCGAGGTCGCCCGCCCCGGCGCGCATGCGTTCGACGATTCGTATACCGATATGCGCGTCGATTGGTGCGGCCTGACCCTGCGCGTGCAGTCCTGCTTAGGCGGCGATGAGCTCACGCTGCTCATCACGCCCAAGAAAAAGAAGATCCGCCCCGCCATGCTCGTCATCGAGGGCGGCTTCCTGTGGAACAAGCCCGGCTGGGTCGAGGCGCGCGGCGGCACGCTCGTCGCCCATGCCCCCGCCGGAGAGCGCACCGTCTACGCGACCGGCAAGCCCGCGTTCGACCCCAATATCCCCACGCAGACCGCTTGCCTGTGCATGACACTGGACGAGCCCGTCGCCGTGTCCACCGGCGTCCCCCGCACCGTCGAGGAAGCCCGCGCCCTCATCGACAGCAAAAAAGCCGCGCACGATCATGCCTGCGCGGCGTATGGCGATATGGCCGGTATGTATGAGGCGATGCAAGCCGCCCTCGGCTGGGACACCGTCTATGACGCCCTGCACGAGCGCGTGATCTCGCCCGTCTCGCGCCTGTGGTCGATCACCAGCGGCGGCTATGTGCTGTTCTGCTGGGACAATTTCTTCGCGGGCTTCATGGCGTCGCTGGGCAGCCGCGAGCTGGCGTACAGCAACATCCGCGAGATCATGAACGAAAAGACCGACGCCGGTTTCGTGCCGAATTTCGCCTACGCCACCGGGCAAAGAAGCGCCGACCGCTCCCAGCCGCCCGTGGGCAGCGCGATGCTGCTCGAGGTCTACCGCATCCACCGCGAAAAGTGGATCGTCGAGGACATGTTTGACGACCTGCTCAACTGGAACCGCTGGTTCGCCGAAAACCGCATGAACGCGAGCGGCGCGCTGTGCTGGGGCAGCGACCCCATCCCCGTGCGCTACGGCAACCGCTGGGAGACCGACGGCGTGCACGGCCGCTTCGGCGCGTCGCTGGAGAGCGGGCTTGACAATTCGCCCATGTACGACGACATCCCCTTTAACCCCGACACCAACCGCCTCGAGCTCGAGGACGTGGGCCTCACGGGGCTGTACATCCTCGACTGCCGCGCGCTCATCGAGCTGGCGGGCGTCATCGGGCGCGGGGACGTGACCCACGAGCTGCAAGCGCGCATGGACGCCGCCCGCCGCGGCCTCGAGACGCTCTGGGACGAGGAAAACGGCTTTTACTACAACCGCCGCACCGACACCGGCGAGTTCTCCCGCCGCATATCGCCGACGAATTTCTACGCGCTCTTCTCGCCCGACGTCTCGCCCGAGCGCCAGCGCCGCATCGCCGATGCGCACTACTACAACCCCGACGAGTTCTACGGCGACTGGATGCTCCCCTCCATCGCGCGCAACGACCCCGCCTTCGCCGATCAGAATTACTGGCGCGGCAGGGTCTGGGCGCCGCTGAACTTCCTCGTCTATCTCGCGCTCGCCCGCACGCAGCTGGGCGACGTGCGCCGCGATCTGGCGAAGAAGTCCGCCGCGATCTTCATGAAGGAGTGGAACGTGCACCGCCACGTCCACGAGAACTATTCCGCCATCACCGGCGAGGGCTGCGACCACGGCAACAGCGACAAGTTCTATCACTGGGGCGCGCTGCTGTGCGCCGTGGCGATGGCCGAAGCGGGCTATATCCGCGATCTCGGCCAGCCGCTCGATTGATCCTCACCACTCGATGCCCTCGCGCTCGGCGAGCTTTTTGTCGGCGAACGGGTGCTTGACCGCGTCGATGCGGCTGACGTAATCGGCGCGCTGCACGAGCCACTGCGGCGCGGCATACCCGGTGACCGCCACCTCGCCATGCACAAGGCACGCGTCGATCAGCGCGGCAGCGTCCGCCTCGCCGATCACGCCGAGCGTCAGCGCCATCGCCAGCTCGTCGAGCACGATCACGTCGGGGCGAAACGCCTGCGCCGCGCCGGACAGCTCGCGGGCATAGCGCGTCTGGCGCTCGATGACGCGCCGCTTGACCTCCGGCGCCATCTGCCCGACAAACCCCTCGACCGGCGGACAGGGCATCACCCTCGCGCCTGCGAACGCGCGCAGCGCCTCCAGCTCGCCCGAGCGCCCGTCTTTTAAGAACTGCCCGATGAGCACACGCCGCCCGTGCCCCAGCGCCCGCAGCGCCAGGCCCATCGCGGCGGTCGTCTTGCCCTTGCCCGTGCCGGTGTACAGGTGCAGCATGTTTTCCTTCATATGATATACCCCCAAAAATCGCCGCGTTCGGTTTCGCCCGGACGCGGTTTTTCGTTCACATCGCCCCGCGCATCCTCTTCCAGTACGGCAAAAACAGCGCCAGCGCCGTGCTCATCGCCAGCACGTCGGCAATCGCCGTGGCGAACGGTATGCCCGCCGCGCCGACCGCCACATGCAGCATCAGCATGAACGGCACGTCGAGCCCGCCTTTGCGCAGGAAGGACAGCACCATCGGCCTGCGCTTCTCGCCCGTCGCCTGAAAGATGGCGATGACCATCATCGTCACCGACACGCACGGGCACGTCACCGAGATCACCCGCAGAAAGTGCTGGCCGTAGCTGACCGTCGCCGCGTCCGCGATGAACAGCCGCACCACCGGCACAGCGCACGTGAACAGCAGCACCGCGCCCGCGCCCGCGATCATCAGGCTGAAGGCAAACGCCGTGCGAATCGCCGCGCGCATGCGCTCGCCATTCTTCGCCGCGAAATTGTAGGCGATCAGCGGCAGCACGCCCTGCGTCATGCCGTTGGCGATGGCGAACGCCAGCATGTCGATCTTCTTGGCGATGCCCATGCCCGCGATGGCCTCGTTGGAGTAGGAGACGACGATGCGGTTGAGCACGAGGTTGGACAGCACGCCCATGAGCATCATCACAAAGCTCGGCATGCCGACCAGCAGCACCTCGCGCGCCGCGCCCGCCACGGCGTAATACTTCGGCGATATGCGGATGGTCAGCTTCGCGCGGTTTTGGTGCATCAAAATCAGGAAATACGCCGTCGCCGCCGCGTTTGACAGCATCGTCGCTATCGCCGCGCCCGCGACGCCGAGCTTCATGCCAAAGATCAGCAGCGGGTCGAGCGCGATGTTGAGCACGCCGCCCAGCGCCACGCCGAAGCTCGCCTCCTTCGCGTATCCCTCCGCGCGCATCAGGTGCGCCAGACACGCGCTCAAGACCGTCGGCACGCCGCCGACCGCAATCGTCCAGAGGATGTATTGCTCGCAGTACGCGAACGTGCTTTTGTCCGCGCCGAGCACCGGGAAGACGACCGGCCTGAACACATACATCATGACGCCGTAGACCAGCGCCACAAGCGCCGCCGTCCACATCGAGAACGCCGCCGCACGCCTCGCCCGCGCCGTGTCGCCCACGCCGAGGCTGCGCGCGATGAGGCTCGACCCGCCGATGCCGAACAGGTTCGCGATGCCCGTGAGCAGCACGAACGGCGGCATCGACAGCGTCGCCGCGGCGACCTGCGCCGGGTCGTTCATCTGGCCGATGAAAAACGTGTCGGCCATGTTGTAGACGACCGTGATCATCTGGCTGATGACCGTCGGGATCACCAGCGTCACGACCGCGCGCGCAACCGGCATGCGCGCAAAGAGCTCCGTGTTGTCCGTCCTCGCCGCGCTCATGCGTTCTCCCTCCCCTGCGCCGCCAGCCAATCCGATATCGCGCCGATCAGCATGCGGTAGCTCTCCTCCTTGTCGGCGGGCATCAGCGAAAAGCCGCCCGCGTGCTCGTGCGCGAAGAAGCCGTGCATGGCGCTGCGCAGAAGCCGCTGCCCGTGAATCGCCGCCTCGCCCGTCAAGCCGTAGTCGCCCATCACGCGCATGATGGGCCGCACGACGCGCTCCGCCTCCGTGACCAGCGCCGGTTCGCTGATCGTGTGCACGCCCATGATGATGCGGTAGAGCTCCGTGTGTTCCCGCGCAAAGCCCCGGTACGCGTCCGCCAGCGCGAACAGCGCCTCCTCGCGCGCCTTGCCCTCGATGGCCGCGCACTCCGCCGCCTCCAGCATCGCGACCGCCCGCAGCCCGACCATCGCCAGCAGCTCGTTCTGCCCGCCGACGTGGTTGTACAGCGAACTCACCCGCACGCCCAGATGCGACGCCAGCGACCGCAGCGAAAACGCCGCCAGCCCGCCGCGCTCGATGTGCGCCTGCGCCGCGTTAATGATGATGTCCCTCGTCAAGCCCTTCTTTGGCATATGCCTCTCCCATTTAACGAACAGTGTTCGGAATGATGCTTCCATTGTATGTGAACACCGTTCGTTTGTCAAGGGCAGGCGTGAATTGAATGAAAAATGGCAAGGAAATGAAATATAATTACAATAATATGATGTACGGGGCGCGCGTGCAAAGATTATTGATTTTTTTCGCATTTTATCATATAATAAAGCATGAGAAATCGCACAGGAGGACGCAATCATGATTCAATTGAATGAAATTGACGCCATTCTTGAGGCGCTCGATCATCATACGGCGGACGATCTCGAAAGCGGCGAATTGGATTTCAAGGAATGGAAGGGCATGATCCGCGACATCATCCGCACGCTGACCAAGGCTGTCGTCAGCTTCGCCAATGCGGGCGAGGGTGTAATCATCGCCGGCGTCAAAGATCGCGTCGTCGGGCGCGAAAAAGCCATATTGGGCGTTCCGCATGAAATCGACATTCTGCGTCTTCAGAAAAGCATATACGACAACACGGAGCCGCACATCACCGTGCGCATCGTCGAGCACGCCGTGCAATACGGAACGGGAAGGCTGCTGATCATTCAGGTCTTCCCCGGCATGCCGCCCTATACCACGTCCGAGGGTACGGGCTGGGTGCGCGTGGGCAAGGACAGCGTGCCGCTCACCGGCTCCCGCCAGCGCGACATGCTCGAAAGCATGGGATATCACGACGTGACAGCCGCCTGCGTTCCCGAAAGATGGCAGGACGCCGTTTCGCCCGCCGCAATGGAATGCCTCCGGGACATGATGGCCACAGAGTCCGCCCCCGATGATATGCGGCGCCTGAGCAATCAGGATCTTTTGACGAGCGTCGGCGCCATACGCGAGGGAAAGCTGACCATCGCGGGTCTTCTGATGGCCGGGCGCTCCCCTCTGATCGAGAAGCACGTGCCGTGCTATCGCTGGGCCTTCCGCAAGATGCTCTCCGATACGGAATACGCCGTGCGCGCAGAGGGCACCGACGCCATCCCCATCGCCCTGCGCGAAATCGAGCGATACATCGAATCCGACAATCCCATCACCACCATCGAAATGGGCTTCATGCACGCGGAGATCAAAAAGTATCCGACCGTCGCCATCCGCGAATCCATCATGAACGCCTTTGTTCACAGGGATTATCGCGTTCCCGGCCCGGTCATGGTCAAGCTCTCGCAGGACGAGCTGTCCGTCTCCAATCCGGGCGAGTTCATCGGCGGCATCACGCCGGACAACATTCTGCATCACGCCCCCGTGTCGCGCAACAATGCGCTCGCCGGTCTCATGGAAAAGCTGCGCCTCGTCAACCGCACAAATCTTGGCGTCCCGCGCATCTATTCCGCCATGCTCAGCGAGGGCAAGGAAGCGCCGCTCTACGAGACAGGCGGCTCCAACGTCACCGTGTCCCTTCGCGGCAGCGTCGTCGTTCCGTCCATCCGCAAGCTCATCGCCGCGCTCGCGCAGCAGGGCGTGCGCACCGAGGTTGACGACCTCATCATCCTCAACTATCTGCTCAAACACAGGGAGATCAACGCCCAGACCGCCGCCTCGATCTGTCAGCGCTCCGTGCAGCGCATCAGCGAAACGCTCAACAGACTCGACGTCGATCTCGACCTGCTCACCCCCGCCGGAAAGGGGCGCGGCCGCTATTACATGCTCTCCGCGCAGGCGCATGCGCTGCTGGCGGGCGACGTGCGCTATGTCCGCAGCGAACCGCTGGACAAGGCGCGTCTCAAAGCGCAGATTCTCGCCATGCTGCGCAAAGGCCCGCTGTCCAATCAGGAAATCCGCCAGCTTTCCGGCATGACCTCGCAGCAGGTGCGCGCATTCATGCTGACGCTCGAGCATGACGGCGTCGTCTCCGAGGGTAAGGGGCGCGGCGCGAAGTATCTGCTCAAGTGACGCTTTCCCGCCCTCCCGATTGCACCGGACAGACGCACCGATTTTACATTCCCCCCAACCGACCACCGAGGTACAACCATGCCATCCCACTTCCGCCCCCGCGTCTACCTCCTCTTCGCGCTCCTGCTGCTCGCGGTCATGCTGCTGTGCATCTGCATGGGCAGCGTCGCAATTCCGCTTTCCGACACGCTGACCGCGCTCGTCTGCGCGCTATTTCGCAAGCCCGTGCCCGAGGGCATCGCGCGCGCCATCATCCTCGGCGTGCGCCTGCCGCGCGTGCTGCTGGGCGGCCTGATGGGCGCAGCGCTCTCGCTCTCCGGCGCGGCCATGCAGGGATTGTTGCGCAATCCGCTCGCCGACGGCTCGACGCTCGGCGTGTCCTCCGGCGCGTCGTTGGGCGCGGTCATCGCGCTGGCGTTCGGCGCGTCGCTGCCGGTCTTCTCGTTCGGCGGCGTCGTGGCGATGGCCATGCTCTTTGCGCTTTTGTCGATGCTGCTGATCTTCTCGCTCGCCTTCGCGCTGGATAAATCGCTCGCCACGAACAGCATCATCCTCATCGGCGTCATCTTCTCGATGTTCGCCTCCAGCCTCATGAGCCTCATCATCGCGTTCGCGGGCGAGCGCGTCAAGACCATCACGTTCTGGACGATGGGCAGCCTCTCCGGCGCGAAGCTCCCGCAATGCGCGCTGCTTTTCGCGGCGCTCGTGCTCTGCGGCGGCGTCATCCTGCTGCACGCGCGCGAGCTGAACGCATTCGCCATCGGCGAGGACAACGCGCGCTCGGTCGGCGTGCGCGTGCGCCGGGTCAAGGTGCTGGTCATGCTCGCGGTCTGCGGGCTCGTCGGCGTGTGCGTGGCGCTCGGCGGGTCGATCGCGTTCGTCGGCCTCGTCGTGCCGCACATCACGCGCCTCGTCGCCGGGCCGAACCATGCCAAGCTTCTGCCCGCGTCGGCGGTGTTCGGCGCGGTCTTCCTCATGCTCGCCGACCTGCTCGCGCGCACGCTCCTCTCGCCCGTCGAACTGCCCGTCGGCGTCGTCACGTCGATGGCCGGTTCGGTCGTGTTCGTCGTCGTGTTCTATCGCGCAAGAAAGGCGGGGTGACGCATGCTGCTCTCGGTTCGCGATGTTTCGGTGCGCTTCGGCGCGTTCGAGGCGGTGTCGGGCGTCTCGCTCGACCTTTGTGAAAATCAATGGCTCATGCTCGCCGGGCCGAACGGTTCGGGCAAGAGCACGCTTCTGCGCGCGATCTCGCAGGCCGTGCCGCACACCGGCTCGGTCGCGATCATGGGCCGCGATGCCCGCGCGATGAACGCGTCGGAAATCGCCCGCTGCGTGGGCGTCATGGCGCAGAGCCACCCGGCGGGCTTTGGCTACACGGCGCGCGAGGTCGTCTCGCTGGGCCGCTATGCGCACAGGCGGTCGCTCTTTTCCCCCGGCGATCCGGACGGTTCGCGCCTCGTGGGCGAAGCGCTCGAGCGCGTCGGGCTCGCGGCGCTGGCGGATCAGCGGATCACGACGCTCTCCGGCGGCGAGCTTCAGCGCGTGTTTCTGGCGCAGGTGCTCGCGCAGGACCCGCGCGTGCTGCTGCTCGACGAACCGGCCAACCACCTCGACCCGGCGTATCAGCGCCAGATGTTCGCGCTGATCGACGAATGGCGCATGCAGCCGGGCCGCGCGGTGATCTCGGTGGTGCACGACCTGTCGCTCGCCAGGCGCTTCGGCACGCACGCGCTGCTGCTTCATCGCGGGCGCTGCGCGGCGCAGGGCGAGATTGACGCGGCGCTCACGGGCGAGAACCTCGCGCGCGTATACGGCATGGACGTGACCGCGTGGATGCGCGAATTGCTCTCCGCGTGGGAAAATTGATATTGTGTAAACGGCGTTTTTCGTGTAATATAGAGGCTGTCAAGACATTCTTAAAGGAGCAGCCTATGGACGACACGCGCGAGAAAATCGAGCTTCTTTGCATGGCCGCCGAGCTTGTGCTCGAGAGCGGCGGCGAGACATACCGCGTCGAGGAGACGGTGCTGCGCATGGCGCAGGGCTTCGGCCTTGAGCGCGTGGGCGTGGCGGCGCTGCCGACGTCGATCTTTGTCGAGGTGGACGGCACAACCCGCATCCGGCGCATCAGCCGCCGCGGCACGGACACGACGCGCCTTGCCGCGGTGAACGACGTCTCGCGCGGGGTGGCTCGCGGGGAGATGGACGCTGCGCAGGCCCGCGAGGCCCTCGAGCGCATCGCGAGCGCGCCGGGCGTGCCGCAGGGCGTGCTGATTCTGGCGTACGGACTGGCGGCGGCGGCGTTTTCGCTGCTGTTCGGCGGCTCGGCGGCGACATTCGCGGTGACGTTTGCCATCGGCATGCTCGTGCAGGCGATCCAGCCGATCTTCTCGCACGTGGAGATGGGCGCGCTGTTTGCCAACTTCGCGGGCGGCGTGCTCACGGCCTTGTGCGCGCAGGGCGTGGCGCATCTTTTTGACTACGGCAGCGTCAACGCGGCGATCGTCGGCGGCATCATGCCGCTGCTCACGGGCCTGCTGATGACGACGGCGGCGCGCGACACGATGTACGGCGACCTCGTCTCGGGCGTGGCGCGGGCGGTCGAGGCGCTTTTGCTTGCGACGGCGGTTGCGCTGGGCGTGTTCGTGGGCCTCAAGCTCTACGCGCTGATCGGGGGTGTGCTGCTGTGATCCGCGAGTTCATCATGAGCGCACTGGGCGCGTTCGGCGGCACGGTCGGCTTCTCGATCATGATCAACGCGCCGCGCAGGATCATCCTGCCCGCGTCGCTGACGGCGCTTCTGGGCTACATGGTCTACGAAATCATGACCAAGGCGCTCGGGCACAGCGCGATCTTCGCCTACTTCCTCTCGACGGTCATCATCACGCTCCTGTGCGAGGTCGAGGCGCGCGTGATGCGCAAGCCCGCGACGATCTTCCTTTTGAGCGCGCTTGTGCCGCTGGTGCCGGGCTACAATTTCTACTGCGCGATGCTGGCGCTGGTGGAGAACAACGGCGGCGAGGCGGCTGCGGCGATGCTGGTCGCGGTGCAGGGCGTCGCGGCGATTGCGGTCGGCGCGGCGGTGACGTCGTGCGTGTTCCGCGTGCTGACGACGCGCAAGCGGCTCGCGGCGAAGTGAATCCATTCATGCGTTCCCGCGCGATGCGGGGCGCTTTTTGTTTTTTTGGGGATGGGGCGACGGCGTGGAGCGTTACCCCTGAACGCAAAGCATCGCAAGAGGGCAAACGCTGCGACGCGTATAAAGCTGGACTTGCCTCTCCCTCTGGGACCGGAGCCCGCCGCCGCCCGTTATGGCTCGCCGCCGCCAGTGGCGGACTTCAGGCGAGACATAACGCCGAAGGTTGGCGGATACAGGCGGGCGGAGCGTCGGGAACCTTAACGAGCGACCGCAGGGCGCGACTATAAGGTTCCCCGTAAGAGGTGGCAGGCGAAGCCTGACGGAGAGGGCTCGCTTCGCTTAACGTATCGATGTTGCTCCCTGTTAGAGATTGTGTGGGGTTACGGGGGGTACGGTGACTACGGGTATGGAGCGTTACCCCCAACCACAAAGCCCCGCCAGAACGAAAAAGTTTCGACATATGTAAAGCCGAATTGCTTCTCCCCCGAAGGGGGAGGTGGCATGCGAAGCATGCCGGAGGGGTGTAACCAAAAGGGCGGGTGGGCGGGTATAGATCAAGTATCGCTTACCACAAAGTTACAAGAGGAAGCAAACGCCCCGCTCATTGAGCTCGTCACCCCCGCCCACCTAAGCCGCACATGGGGCCCGGCACAAAGGCCCCAACGCCCAAAAAGCTGCGCCGGGCTAAAGCAAAAAAAGCATCGGGAGACGCCGCAGGCGGCTCCGTGACCGGCTCCAACAGGCGCTGCCATGTTCCGTATTGTGATACACAAAAACCGTTCCCCAACACACGCAAGAAGAGTATGCGGGGAACGGTGTTTTTTTGGTTGTCGGGTGTTCGGGACGTTGGCGCTCTGCCCCGTCAGGTAACGCTTCGCTCCCTGACGGCTTTATGGGATGGCTGCGCCATTGGGGTTACGCTGGGCTCTGACCCGGGGAACCTTATAGTCGCCCCTTCGGTCGCTCGTTAAGGTTCCCGACGCTCCGCCTGCCTGTTTTCCGCCAACCTTCGGCGTTATGTCTCGCCTGAAGTCCGCCACTGGCGGCGGCGAGCCATAACGGGCGGCGGCAGGCTCCGGTCCCCTTGACCCCATGCGCGCTTCGCGCCTGTTTAAGCGGCTTTTAGCAATCCCAGACCCAATCCCTGACCTCGGGCAGATCCTGACCGACCTCATGGATATACTGCTTATGCTCCACGAGCTTATCGTTCATCTTCTGGATCAGGTACGCGCCTCGGTTGCCCAGCTGCGGCAGGTTAAACACGACGTCCTTCACGAGATTGAAGCGGTCGATGGCGTTCTGCACGCGCATATCGAACGGCGTGGTGATCGTGCCTTCCTCCTGATAGCCGTGGACGTGGATATTGCGGTTATCGCGCTCATACGTCAGCTCATGGATCAGCGTCGGATAGCCATGGAACGCGAAGATGATCGGCTTATCCTTGGTGAACAGCGCGTTATACTCCGCGTTCGTCAGGCCGTGCGGGTGCTTGGCCGCCGGCTCGAGCTTCATCAGGTCGACCACGTTGATCATCCTGATCTTGACCTCCGGCAGCTCCTTGCGCAGGATGCTGATCGCGGCCAGCGTCTCGAGCGTCGGGGTATCGCCGCAGCACGCCATCACGACGTCCGGCTCGCCGCCCTCGTCGTTGCTCGCCCAATCCCAGATGGACACGCCCTGCGTGCAGTGCTTGACGGCCTGATCCATCGTCAGCCACTGCGGACGCGGATGCTTGGAGGTGACCAGCACGTTCACATAGTCGCGGCTGCGGATGCAGTGATCGAAGCAGCTCAGCAGGCAGTTGGTATCCGGCGGCAGATACAGGCGCACGACGTCGGCCTTCTTATTGGCGATATGGTCGAGGAAGCCCGGGTCCTGATGCGTGAAGCCGTTGTGGTCCTGCTGCCAGACGTTCGAGGACAGCACGAGGTTCAGCGACGCGATGCTCTGCCTCCACGGCAGCTGGTTGCAGACCTTGAGCCACTTGGCGTGCTGGGCGACCATCGAGTCGACCACGCGGATGAAGCTCTCGTAGCTCGCGAAGAAGCCGTGGCGGCCCGTCAGCAGATAGCCCTCGAGCCAGCCCTCGCACATATGCTCGGACAGCATGCCGTCCATGATGCGGCCATCGGGCGCGAGGAACTCATCGCCCGGCACCATCGTGCTGTTCCACGCGCGGTTGGTGACCTCAAAGCACTTGCTCAGGCGGTTGCTCATGGTCTCGTCCGGGCCGAAGATGCGGAAATTCTTCGCGTCGGCGTTCAGGCTCAGCACGTCGCGGATATAGCCGCCCAGCTCGATCATGTCCTGCTTCTCGACGCTGCCCGGCTTGGGGATGTCCACCGCGTAGTCGCGGAAGTCCGGCGTGCGCAGGTCCTTGAGCAGCTTGCCGCCGTTGGCGTGCGGGTTGGCCGCGATGCGGCGGTCGCCGGTCGGGGCCAGCTCCTGCAGCTCCGGAATCAGCCTGCCGTTCTCGTCAAACAGCTCCTCCGGGCGATAGCTGCGCAGCCACGCCTCGATCTCCTCGAGGTGCTCCTCCTGCTTCGGCGTGCCGACGGTGATGTCAATCGGCACCTGATGCGCGCGGAACGTGCCCTCGATCTGCTTGCCGTCGACCTCCTTGGGGCCGGTCCAGCCCTTCGGGGTGCGCAGCACGATCATCGGCCACTGGATATGGCCCATCTCCTCGCCCGCGCGGGCGCGCTTCTGGATGTCGTGGATCTCCTCGATCACGGTGTCCAGCGTCGCCGCCATCTTCTCGTGCATGGTCATCGGGTCGTCGCCCTCGACGAAATACGGCTTCCACGAGCAGCCGAGGAAGAAATGCTCGATCTCCTCGTGCGTCATGCGGCCAAACACGGTCGGGTTGCTGATCTTGTAGCCGTTGAGGTGCAGGATCGGCAGCACCGCGCCGTCGCCGACGGGATTGAGGAACTTGTTGCTCTGCCAGCTCGTGGCCAGCGGGCCGGTCTCGGCCTCGCCGTCGCCCACGGTCACGGCGCAGATCAGGTCGGGGTTATCGAACACGGCGCCGAACGCGTGCGCGATGGAGTAGCCCAGCTCGCCGCCCTCGTTGATGGAGCCCGGCGTCTCCGGCGCGACGTGGCTGGAGATGCCGCCCGGGAAGCTGAACTGCTTGAACAGGCGCTTCATGCCCTCCGCGTCGCGGCTGATGTTGGGGTAAACCTCGGAGTACGTGCCGTCGAGGTACGCGTTGGCGACGAAGAAGTTTCCTCCGTGGCCGGGGCCGGAGATCAGGATCATGTCCTGATCGTACTTCTTGATCACGCGGTTGAGGTGGACGTAGACGAAGTTCTGTCCCGGCACGGTGCCCCAGTGGCCGACGATCTTCTTCTTCACGTCGTCACGCGTCAGCGGACGGCGCAGCAGCGGGTTATCCAGCAGGTACAGCTGGCCCGCCGCGAGGTAGTTTGACGCGCGCCAATACGCGTCGAGCTTCTGCATTTCGGTCATGCCCATTTTTCTCTCCTCCATTTCGTCTTTGAAATGGCCCGCGAACGTCATTGCTCGCGGGCGCATGGATTCGTTTGTTTTGCCGATTACGCCCAGGGATTCTCGGTGGGATACGGCAGGCTCTTGGGCTGGTTGTAGGCGATGTCCGCGATGCCCAGATACTTGAACACCTCAAACAGCGTCTTGCCGGCGTGCGCGAAGGCCACCGCGCCGTGGTGCGGATAGCGCTTCTGAACCAGCACGTGACGGTAGAAGCGGCCCATCTCCGGGATGGCGAAGATGCCGATGCCACCGAAGCTGCGGGTCGGAACCGGCAGCACCTCGCCCTCGGCGATGTAGGCGCGCAGCGTGCCCTCGCTGTCGCACTGCAGGCGGTAGAAGGTGATCGGGCTGGCGGCGATGTCGCCCTCCAGCGTGCCGCGGGTGAAGTCCGGCTCGCTTCCTTCCGGCTCGAGCAGGCGGTGCTGGATCAGCTGATACTTGACCGCGCGGCTGGCGCACATCTTGCAGGACGGGGTGTTGCCGCAGTGGAAGCCCATGAACGTGTCGGTGAGCTTGTAGCCGTACTGCGCGATGTTGTCCTCGTCGTAGATGTACTGCGGCACGGAGTTGTTGATGTCCAGCAGCGTCACGGCGTCGCCCGTCGCGCACGCGCCGATGTACTCGGACACAGCGCCGTAGATGTCGACCTCGCAGGCGACCGGGATGCCGCGGGAGGCCAGACGGCTGTTCACGTAGCACGGCTCGAAGCCGAACTGGCTCGGGAATGCCGGCCAGCACTTGTCGGCGAACACGACGTACTGACGGCTGCCCTTGTGCTGCTCGGCCCAGTCAAGCAGCGTCAGCTCGAACTGCGCCATGCGCGCGCTCAGCTCGGGATAATAGCAGCCCTCGCCCATCTCCTTGGCCATGTCCTCGCAGACGGCGGGGATGCGCGGGTCGTTCTCGTGCGCCTTGTAGGCGACCAGCAGATCCAGCTCGCTGTTCTCCTCGATCTCGATGCCCAGCTCATACAGGCCCTTGATCGGCGCGTTGCAGGCGAAGAAGTCCTGCGGGCGCGGTCCGAAGGTGATGACCTTGAGGCCCTTGAGGCCCAGGATGACGCGCGCGATCGGCACGAACTCGGCCATCTTGTCGGCGATCTCCTCGGCGGTGCCGACCGGGTACTCCGGGATGTAGCCCTTGAGCTTGCGCATGCCCAGGTTGTAGGAGCAGTTGAGCATGCCGCAGTAGGCGTCGCCGCGGCCGTTGATCAGGTCGCCGTCGCCCTCGGCAGCGGCCACGAACATGCACGGGCCGTCGAAGTGCTTGGCGATCAGGGTTTCGGGGGTCTCCGGGCCGAAGTTGCCCAGGAAGACGGTCAGCGCGTTGCAGCCCGCAGCGCGGACCTCGGCGACGGCCTTGAGCATGTCGAGCTCATTCTCGACGGTCGTGGTCGCCTCGTAGACCGGCAGGCCCTTCTTGTCGCAGGCAGCCTTCACGGCGGCGCGGCGGCTCTGGGAGAGCGCGATCGGGAAGCAGTCGCGGGAGACGGCGATCAAGCCGAGCTTGACCACGGGGATGTTGGTCATGTTCATGGCGAATTCCTCCTATACAATCTGTGTTGGTTCTCTATGTCACATATTTGTGCCGAAAATGAGGATTCCGGGCGTGTCCTGCGCGATTTTGATCCGTCGCGGTGCAGAAATTATATTTTTATACAAATTCGCTCACGCCCGCCCTGGGTTACAGGTCACACGAAATGTCGATGTTCTCGCCCACAAGGCCGACGTGCGCGCCCTGCGCCGCCTCGCCGGTCTCCGCATGCGCCAGCAGCCACTTGTTGCACGCCCAGAGCATCGCATCGTCGCTGCCGCGCACCGGGACGTCCGGCTTGTCGGTGTTCGTGCCGGCGGGCAGGCCGATGAGCACGCGGAAGCCCTTGGCCGGGTCGGTGTGGCACGGCGCATAGTGCAGCGTGGTCGCGTAGACCTCGATGAGCACATTGGCCGGGCAGCGGAACGCGCGCACGCAGCTCGTGTCGAGCTTGCCGTCCACGATCTGGTCCTGCTTGGCGAGCAGGAGGATGAAGTCCTCCGTGCCGAGGTTGAACTCGCTGTCCCTGTGGTATTCGAGGCAGTTGAGCTTCGTGTTGTGGCCGTTGCACCAGCCCATCTGGAACGGCATGCCGCCGAAGATCGACGCGCCCAGAACAGCCGCCTCGGGCAGCTGCTGCAGCGCGCTCTCCATCGGCACATAGCCCGTGCCCTCCGGCAGCGGCGTGCTCTCGTTCAGCGCGGCCACGATCGCGGCGCACTCGGCGTCATAGCCGGTCACCACGCGGCCATACGGCGCAAACCCTGCGTCGAATACGGATTCGATTTTCATGCCTGAATCGCCTCCATCTGCTTAAAATTCGGTTTAAGCGCCTGATACAGCGCATGCCAGACGGCGTAGCGCGCATCATACGCCTTCGCGGTTTCGGGATCGGGGTGGGTCACGGAGCTCACGTGCACCAGCTTCTGCGCGCACTGGGCGACGCTTTCGTACTTGCCGCACGTCACAGCCGCCAGCATCGCGCCGCCGTAGCCCGGACCCTGCTCGGTCACGGGCAGCTCCAGCGGGATGCCCAGCACGTCCGCCAGAATCTGACGCCAGAGCGGGCTCTTCGCGCCGCCGCCGCAGATGCGGGAGCTCGGAATCGAAATGCCCTGCGCCCGCGCGATTTCCACGCAGTCGCGGATGGCGAACGCGACGCCCTCGAGCACCGCCTGCGTCATCTGCTCGCGCGTGGTGTCCATGCGCAGGCCGATGAACGCGCCGCGCGCCGCCGGGTCGTTGTGCGGGCTGCGCTCGCCCATCAGATAGGGCAGGTAGTACACGTCGTTTTTGCCGAGCATCTCTTTGGTGATGTCCTTCTGCTCGCCCGCAAAGTCCGTGGTCTTGAGGATCTCCTCCATCCACCACTTGTTGCAGCTCGCCGCCGACAGGATGCAGCCCATCAGGTGATAGCCGCCGTCCGCGTGGTCAAAGCTGTGCAGCGCGTTCGCCTTGTCCACGCCGAAATGCGTGCTGGTCATGAAGACCGTGCCGCTCGTGCCGAGGGAAATGTTGCATCCGCCCTCGCCCACGACGCCGCAGCCCACGGCCGCCGCCGCGTTGTCGCCCGCGCCCGCGCAGACCTTGACGCTTTCACAAAGGCCCAGCTTCGCGGCCACGTCGGGCAGCAGCGTGCCGACGGTCTCCCAGCTCTCAAAGAGCCCCGGCATCTGGCTTTCGGTCAGGCCGCAGACGTCCATCATCTCGCGGCTCCAGCACTTGTGCTCCACGTCCAGCAGCAGCATGCCGCTCGCGTCGGAGTAGTCGCAGCAGTGCACGCCGGTGAGCTTGTAGTTGATGTAGTCCTTGGGCAGCATGATCTTCGCGATTTTGGCGAAGTTCTCCGGCTCGTTCTCGCGCATCCACAGCAGCTTGGGCGCGGTGAAGCCCGCAAACGCGATGTTCGCCGTGCAGGCAGAGAGCTTCTCCCTGCCGATCACGTTGTTCAGGTACTCGGTCTGCTTCTGCGTGCGTCCATCGTTCCAGAGGATGGCCGGGCGGATCACGTTGTCGTCCTTGTCAAGCGCCACCAGGCCGTGCATCTGGCCGCCCGCGCCGATGCCCGCGACGCAGCTCGCGTCGATGCCGGCGATCAGCTCGGGGATGCCGTCGCAAACCGCGTCCCACCAGTCCTGCGGGCGCTGCTCGCTCCAGCCCGGATGCGGGAAGTCGAGGGGATACTCGCGGCTGACCACGCTCGCGATCTCGCCCTGCTCGTCCATGAGCAGCAGCTTCACCGCCGATGTGCCCAGGTCGATGCCCACATAATATGTCATCATATGCCTCCTTTGCCTGCGCTCCGTGCGCATGCATCATTTACATTCCTCCGGCGCACACAGGGCATACGCGCCGATTCGTCTGTCTTTTAATTCGACGGACGGCACGCCATTTCCTTGTGTAAATCGCTTAAAATCCGTTCAGAAAACTCTCATTCTTTGTTCAATTTTTTTCTCATGCGTTGCGAATCGCCTCGACCAGCGCTTCGAGCTTCTCGATCGTCATGCCGCCGAAGGACATCATGCCGCGCAGGGGCATGTAGCGCATCATCGCATCGCCCATATCCTCGGTGATTGCCTCGGATGCGGCGGACGACTCCTGCGCGCCGTCGTCCTTGTTGGGGCTGCCCAGGCCGCCGATGGCCGCGCCCATCATGCTCGCCATGGCCGCCTTCGCCTTGGGCGTGAGGTCCATGTAGATCGTGTCCACGTCGTAATCGCGGGGCAGCTCCGCGCCGGTGACGTGCACCGGAATCTCGAGGGCGACCTCGTCCGCGTTCTTCGCAATCTGAATCGCGTAGTCGCCGGTCACCACGTGCCAATCGTGAATCTGCGTGTTCCAGTAGGCGAACGACCGCTTGTCGAGCACGAAGCTCACGGTCTTCGTCTCGCCGGGCGCCAGCTCGACCTTCTCAAAGCCCTTGAGCTCGCGGATCGGGCGGATCACGTCGGCCTTCGGCGGCGCGACATAGAGCTGCACGACCTCCTTGCCCGCCATATCGCCCGTGTTGGTCACATCGACGCTCACGGTCACGGTCTCGCTGTCGGCAATCGCGTCCGCAGAGACGCGCAGATTGCTGTACGCAAAGCTCGTGTAGGACAGGCCGTATCCAAACGGGAAGCGCACGGGCTGCTTCTTGCTGGTGTACCAGCGGTAGCCCACAAACACGCCCTCGCTGTATACCGCCGTGTTGCCCTCGCCGCCGTAGGTCAGATAGCACGGCGTGTCCTCGAGGCGCAGCGGAATCGTCTCCGGCAGGCGGCCGCACGGGCTGACCTCGCCCCAGAGCACAGCGCGCGACGCCGTGCCCACGTTCTGTCCGCCGAGGTAGCCCTCGACGACGCCCTTCACGCAGTCGATCCACGGCATCTCCACCGGCGAGCCGTTGTAGAGCAGCACGACCGTGTTCGGGTTCGCCGCCGCGACCGCCTCGATCAGCGCGATCTGGCTGGCCGGCATGCGCATGTGCGTGCGGTCATATCCCTCGCTCTCAAAGCTGTCCGGCAGGCCCGCGACGATCACGGCCTTGTCCGCCGCCTTCGCCGCCGCAACCGCCTCGCAAAGCAGCGCATCGTCGGTCACGTCGTCCTCCGCGTGATAGCCCTGCGCGTAGGTCACGCCCTCCACGCCGGAAAGCGCGTCCATCAGCGAGGTCACCTTGAAGCTGTTGATGTGGCTGCTGCCGCCGCCCTGATAGCGCGGTTTTTTGGCGAACTCGCCGATGACGGCCACGCGCTCGCCGCTCTTGAGCGGAAGCACGCCGCCCTCGTTCTTGAGCAGCACCATGCACTCCGCGGCCAGCTTGCCCGCCAGCTCGTGGTCGGCTTCCATATCCCACGGGGTCTCCGGCTTCGCGTTGTTCAGATAGCGCAGCGACACGTCGACGATGCGCTCGACCGCCAGATCGACGTCCGCCTCGGAGAGCCGCCCCTCCTGCACGGCGCGCAGCACGACCTTGTCGCGCTCGCCGTTGCTCGAAGGCATCTCGAGGTCAAGGCCCGCGTGCACGCCCTTGACGCGGTCGGATACCGCGCCCCAGTCGCTCATCACGTATCCGTCAAAGCCCCATTCGCCGCGCAGCAGGTCGGTCAGCAGCCACCTGTGCTCGCTGGCGAATTCGCCGTTCAATTTGTTGTAGGAGCACATGAACGTCCACGCCTTGCCGCGCTTTGCCGCCGCCTCGAACGCGGGCAGGTAGATCTCACGCAGCGTGCGCTCGTCGATGACGCTGTCGCTGGACATGCGGCGGTGCTCCTGGTTGTTGGCGGCGAAGTGCTTGACGCTCGTGCCGACGTTTTTGCTCTGCGTGCCCTGCACGATGGCCACGGCGAGCTCTCCGGCGAGATACGGGTCCTCGCTCAGGTACTCGAAGTTGCGGCCGCACAGGGGCGAGCGCTTGATGTTGATCGCCGGGCCGAGGTTGACGGCCACGCGCTCGTGCTGGCATTGGTCGCCGATGGCCTCGCCGATGCGGCGCAGCATATCGCGGTCAAAGCTCGCCGCCGTGGCGCAGGCCGCCGGGAAGCACACGGCCTTGATGCTGTCGTTGACGCCAAGGTGGTCGGCCTTGTCGTCCTGCTTGCGTAGACCGTGCGGGCCGTCGGAGACCATCACGGCAGGAAGGCCCAGGCGCTCAATCGGCTGCGTGTGCCAGAAATCGCTGCCGGAGAGCATCGAGCATTTCTCTTCGAGCGTCATCTCGGCGACGAGTTGTTTTGCTGTTTTCATGAAGAATTCATCCTTTCGCGGTTGACGTCTGCCGCCGTTTGACCGCGCGGCGGCTCCTTGCCTCTATTATATCAATCTTACCCCCGTGCGCGCAATGGATTTGTCTTATCGAAATACGACAAAAATAGCAAAACCGCGCGCCCGTCGAAACTTCTTTTCATAACACCTAAAACATTTCATAAAATTGCGTCTTTTTTGTAAAAATTACAAATCGGTGAAAATCATGTGAAAGAATTGCAATTTTTCTATGCAATTTCCGTCTAATCATGTAGAATAGAATCACGCAAGCGGCACCCCACACCGCCGCCCGCAAAGGAGGAACCGGCATGATGACCACCGCCCGCAGCCGCACCCACACCGAAAACCCGATCGCCATCCCGCGCAGGCGTGCGCCGTCGAACACCGGCACCTTCCGCGCGCTGGTCGACGTCGGCGAGAGCATCGTCTCCGGCGTCTACGCCATCTACTCGCCGGTTCGCCTCTACCTCTGCGTGACGATGACGCCCAAGCCCGACGCCCTCGCCGCCCAGTGCGAGGCCGACCGCAGGCAGGCCGCCGGTCTTTTCGAGGTCAACCGCCATTGGAGCGCCGCCGCCGTCAACGCCCGCTGGGGCCGCCGCGCCGTTCTCACCGACGAGCATGGCAACCCCGTCGCCGAGTGCATCCGCGGCGCGCGCGGCATGACCGACGCCGGCGCGAAGGAATGTTTCTTCGAGTTCAGCGGCGTCTCGAACTACCCCGACACGATGTATCTGACGACCCCCGAGGCGCGCGTGCGCGTGCGCTGAGCGGGCTGTATATCAGGATGAAATGACCCCGTCGCGGCATGGCGCTGCGGCGGGGGTTTTTGTTTGCGTTTTCTTCGGTTTTGTTTATCCACGACAAACCGCACCCCGAAACGCAAACCCATCATTAGAACTTAAACGCCCGACTTGCTGCAAGCCTGACGGAGAGGCTTGCAGCGCTTACCATCTCAACGTTCCCCCTGTTAGGGGTTACCGGGGCTACCGGGGGTATGTCGTGAGTTCGTAACCCCAAAACGACAAGCAGCAACAGAGCGAAAGAGTTTCAATTATTAAAAAGCTTGACTTGCCTCTCCCTCTGGGACCGGAGCCTGCCGCGCCCAGTGGGCGAAACAGGCAGGCGGAGCGTCGGGAACCTTAACGAGCGACCGAAGGGTGCGACTATAAGGCTCCCCGGAAGAGGTGGCAGGCGAAGCCTGACGGAGAGGGCTCGCTCCGCTTAACGTCTCAATGTTCCCCCTAATAGGAGCAACGGAGACTACCGGGGTCACGGCGTGGAGCGTTACCCCCCAACCACAAAGCCCCGCCAGAGCGAAAACGCTGCAATGTGTGTAGAGCCGCATGGCCTCTCCCCTTTAGGGGAGATGTCAGCCGCAAGGCTGACAGAGGGGAGTAACTTTAAGGGCGGTGGGTGGGAATAGATCAAGTATCGCTTACTGCAAATTTTCAACAGGAAACAAACGCCCCGCTCACCGAGCCCGTCACCCCCGCCCACCCAAGCCGCACATGGGGCCCGGCACAAAGGCCCCAACGCCCAAAGGGCTGCGCCGGGCTAAAGCAAAAAACGCATCGGGAGACCCCGAAGGGGGCTCCGTCAACGGCTCCGCCAGAGCGCAAACGCTCCGCCCGCACCGCCCGTAACCTCATAAACCCCCAATCTGTCAAAACACCGCGCCCATCCCTGTGCACATGCACACAAAACCCATAAATGCGCGCAAAACCGGCGTAAAACACGCAGGAATACGCCCGCGCCGCGCCGAATTATATGGAATTGCGCAATCGCGCAGGGATAAAATCTTGACAGGCAGGTTGATATCGTGGCCGAAGAATTGGAAATGCTGCGGCGCGTCACGCCGGAGGAAGAATATAACGCAGGACTGGCGATTTACCGCGCGGGCGGCGTGCATCCGCTCGAGGACGAGGGCGGCATGCTCCGCTACGCCGTGGACGGCGAGCCCAAACGCATCGTGCGCGTGGGCACGGGCAGCAAATTGAGCGGCCGCTGCTCCTGCGACTTTTTTGGCAATGTGCATAAGCCCTGCCGCCATCTCGCCGCCGCCCTGATGCACGCCATGGCCACGGGCGCCGCCGAGGAAATGCGCCGCCGCCGCGCCAGGGAGAACGCGGGCAAGCTCATGGGCGCAATGGAGAGCGCGCTGCCGATGGAGACGCCGCTCGAGCTCGAGGTCACGCTGCGCCTGCTCGGGGAAAGAGAGCCGCTGCGCGTGTCGCTTCGCGTGGGCCAGGAGCGCATGTACGTCGTCAAGAGCATGGCCCAATTCCTGCGCGCCATGAAGGAAAAGACGAGCCTGCCGTTTGGGAAGGGCTTCGTGCTCGAGCCGGAGTGGATGGGCTTTGCGGGCGTGGATGCCAAGATCATCTCGCTGCTGATGGACGCCGCCTACGTCTGCGACCTCGAGGGCAGGCTGATCCAGACCGGCCTTGACGCCAAGTACCTCATCGTCCCCGAGCGCTTCGTCCCGCGCCTCATGCAGCTGCTGATGGCCAAGCCGTTCAAGGTCAGCTTCGGCGAGGAGATCGCCTCGATCCCCGGCGTGTTCGACGGACAGGCCGAGCTGCTCTTCGGCGTGATGGCCAGCGGGCGCGAGCTCGAGATCCGCGCGCAGATGCCCAAGACGCTGCGCAGGCTCGACGAGGGATGCAAATATGTCTACTGCGAGGGCGACGTGCTGCGCCTGCCGAGGGAGCAGCAGAGAATCGTGCGCGTGCTGCTCGAGTCCGGGCGCGACGGCGAGGCCGCGTTCCGCTTCGACGCGAATCAGGCCCCGCGCGTGATCTCCGAGCTGCTGCCGGTGCTGGAGAAGGCCGGCTCCGTGACGCTCGACGGCGCGCTCGCCGAGCGCATCATCCGCCGCCCGCTTCATGTCTCCGCATACTTTGACCGCGCCGATAAGCTCATCGTCGCGCGCATCGTGTTCGGCTACGGCAACGAGGAGATCGACCCCTTCGCCCCCGCGCCCAAGCAGGAGGCGGGCGAGGAAAACGTCATGCTCCTGCGCGACCACGCCGCCGAGAGGCGCGCGCTCGATCTGCTGGCCGCGGCGGGCTTCCGCGTGCAGAAGGGCAGAATCGTGCTGGGCGGACAGGAGATGGTCTACCGCTTCCTCACCGAGGGCATCTACGCGCTGCAAAAGCAGGCGGACGTGTACTGCTCGGATGAGTTCAAGCGCATGACGCCCCGCAAGCCGCATTTCACCGGCACGCTGCGCATGCAGGACGGCGCGCTCCGGCTTCAAATGGAAGAAAGCGGCGAGCCCGCGCCCGAAATCCTCGCGATTCTGCAGGCCCTGCGCGACAGGAAGCGCTATTTCCGGCTCAAGGACGGCTCGTTCCTCGACCTGTCGGATATGGATGAGTGGCGCGAGCTGGCCGATGCTGCGGCGGGCGCGACCGAGGAAGCCGAAACCGAGGAGAGCGCGCGCGGCCTCGTGGAAATCGCGTCGTTCCGCGCGGCGTATATGGTGAGCCTGCTGGAGAGCGGCGAGCTGCCGGTGAAGACCGATAAGAGCGTCAAGGAGGTCGTGCGCTCGCTTGAAAAGGACGGCGACCCCTGCCCCGAGCCGCTGGGGAGCATGCTGCGCCCGTATCAGACAAGGGGCTTCATGTGGATGCAGGCGCTGGACAGGCTGCACATGGGCGGCATCCTCGCCGACGACATGGGCCTGGGCAAGACGCTGCAGGTGATCGCGCTGCTGCTCTGGGCCAAGCGCAAGGGCAGCGATCCGCGGCCGTCGGTGGTCGTCGCGCCGACGTCGCTGGTGTACAACTGGACGGCGGAGATCAAGCGCTTTGCGCCGGAGCTGCGCTTCGTCGTGGGCGAGGGCACGCAGACGGCGCGCGCACAGATGCTCTCGCGGCTGGCCAAAGGCGAGGGCGAGATCGACGTGTACGTGACGAGCTACCCGCTGATCCGCCGGGACATCGGCATGATCAGCAGCATCCCGTTCCACTTCGCCATACTCGACGAGGCGCAGTACATCAAGAACGCCATGAGCGTGGGCGCGGGCGCGGTCAAGCAGATCAAGGCGCAGACGCGCATCGCGCTGACCGGCACGCCGATGGAAAACCACCCGGG
Source organism: uncultured Clostridia bacterium (assembly GCA_944362695.1). Taxonomy (GTDB): domain Bacteria; phylum Bacillota; class Clostridia; order Christensenellales; family Aristaeellaceae; genus Ventricola. The sequence continues at coordinate 1,354 of CALVTQ010000094.1, read as the reverse complement.
CGAGCTGTGGTCGATCTTCGATTTTGCGCTGCCGGGCTATCTGCTCTCGTTCGCGCAGTTCATGCACAGGTTCGGCGCGGGCGAGGAGATGGACGTGCTGCGCAGGCGCATCCGGCCGTTCCTGCTGCGCAGGCTCAAGGGCGACGTGCTGCGCGAGCTGCCCGAGAAGATCGAGACCGAGATGGTCGCGGACATGACGGAGGAGCAGCGGCGTGTCTATCAGGCGAGCCTTTTGAGGCTGCGCCCGCAGATCGAGAACATGACCGGCGGACGCGGGCGCGTGGAAATGCTGGCGGCGATCACGGAGCTGCGGCAGATCTGCGGCCATCCGTCGCTGGTGCTGCCGGATTATGCGGCCAGCAGCGGCAAGCTGGATATGCTGCTGGACATCCTGCCCGGCGCGCTGGAAAACGGGCACAGGGCGCTGGTCTTCTCGCAGTTCACGCGCATGCTGCGGATTCTGCAGCGGCGGCTGGAGGCGGTGGGCATCGAGTGCCTGTACCTCGGCGGCGACACGCCGCCCAAGCGCCGCATCGAGCTGGTGGAGCAGTTCAACGGCGGCACGGGCAAGGTATTCCTGATCTCGCTGAAGGCGGGCGGCTCGGGCCTCAACCTCGTGGGCGCGGACACGGTGATTCACTTTGACCCGTGGTGGAATCCCGCCGCCGAGGATCAGGCGACCGACCGCGCGCACCGCATCGGCCAGAAGAACACGGTGCATGTGATCCGCATGATCACGCGCGGGAGCATCGAGGAGCAGGTGGTCAAGCTCGGCGCGCGCAAGCGCGAGCTGTTCGATCAGATGATCACCGCGGGCGAGACGATGCCCACCAGCCTGACCGCCGACGAGATTCGGGCGCTGTTTGACTGATAAGCGGTATGAAACGGAGCGTCGGGAACGTAAAGGAGCGATTTTAAATCGCGAGGATTACGTTTCCCGAAAAGCATTTGTTTTGTCTGAAACTTCTGTTTTCCGCAAGGGCCCGAAGGTTTCCAAAGGGCGACCGGAAAGCCCTTTGGCGAGGTCAAGGAGCAGAGCTCCTTGCAGGGTTTGGGACAGCGTCCCAATATACCAACTGGGTTTATTGAATTTGTGTTTTTAAGAATTGCAGCTCACTTCGTTTATTTGTGAGCTTGCTTTCACCCAAGCAATGGGGTTACGCGCTCCGCGGGCCAGAGGGACTAGGGGGATTTCGATTTCCCCCTTGTCCCTCTGGACTCCCACACCCCTTGAAACGACCAAGAGGGCTGCGGCCCTCTGGACTCCCGGGGTTGTATGAGCAACCCGGTGGTAGGCGCGGGAAACGCAAAGGCGCAATCAGAGATTGCGGCGGTTGCGTTTCCCGGTCTGCGG
>CALVTQ010000093.1 GCA_944362695.1 uncultured Clostridia bacterium | reverse complement strand
TTCGGCGAGGGACAGATAGCATCCTTCATTGCCAAACTCAACCGTCGACCGCGCAAATGCCTCGGCTGGAAGTCCCCTTTTGAGGTTTTCTTCAATACGCTGTTGCACTTGACTTGACAATTCAAGCTCAAAAATTTGAAATATTTTTTCGGACGGCTTGAAATTTGACAGGTTGTATAGTATGATATGTTCGTTGGCCGGGCGACTGACCGATACGACAAGAGGAAAGGATGAGCATAGCGTGAGCAAATACATCGTGCTGACGGACTCCACCTGCGACCTGCCGGAGGAGATCGCCGCCAAGCATAGCCATATTGATATCGTCTGCTTCAAGATCGCGCTGGACGGCGAGGGATACACCGAGCGCGTCGACTTTGACGGAGAGAAATTCTGCGAGCTTCTGCGCAATGCGAAGGGTCTGCCGACCACCTCGCAGGTGACGCAGTTCGAGTTCATGGAGAAGTTCGAGGAATACGACAAGCAGGGCATCGAGCAGGTGCTCTACGTGTCCATCTGCGGCACCGGCTCCGGCACGAACGCTGCGGCTCACGCTGCGGCGGCACAGTTCCATGAGGAGCATCCCGACAGCAAGATGACCATCGACATCGTGGACAGCCACAGCTATTCCATGGCGTACGGCAGCCACGTGCTGGTCGCCGACGGCATGCTCGCCGAGGGCAAGCCGATGAGCGAGGTCGTCGATTATCTGAACGACAAGTTCGCGCGCATGGAGGTTCTGCTGACGGCGTACACGCTCAAGGTCATCCGCAAGAGCGGCCGCGTCAACGCTGCTGCGGCCATCGCGGGCGACCTGCTGGGCATCCACCCGATCTTCACACTCAACGACGGCGTGAGCAATGTGATCAAGAAGGCGCGCGGCGACAAGATGGTCGTCACCAACATGGTCAACCTGCTCAAGAGCCGCATCGTGATGGGCACGCCGTATTACATCGGCGTCGCCAACCGCAAGTACGCCGACGAATACAAGGAGGCCTGCACCAAGGCGCTGGGCTATGAGCCGGCGCTCGTGTTCCACCTCGGCTGCGCGGTCTGCTCCAACACCGGCCCCGAGGCTGTCGGCCTGATCTATGAGGGCGTCAAGCGCGAGCGCTAAGCGCAAAGCAGCGGGAAAGAATCGCGAAGCGAAGAAGGGTGCAGGGACTGGTCCCCAGCGGGGTCCGGGGCTGGCCCCGGCGTAACCCCAATATGATAACATAGTAGTCTCGGAACAGGCGTGCCTGCACGCCTATGATCGAGACGGGTTAAAACGCAAACGCTTCATGAAATGTACCCCAAAACCTCACACATGACGGCACGGCTTCGGTCGTGCCGCTTTCTTTCGCTTTTCTATACCGTAAAACAGATAAAAATTAACGATAAACATAAAATACTTATTGACAATCGAAGTGCGCTGTGCTATGATGGGATCAGGAGGTGACCTGAATGAAACACATCATCAGCGAACGCACGGCCCGCGGCGCATCGCATATCCTGCGCGTGTGCTGCTTGCTCGTGATCGCGTTTTGCGCGCTGGCGATCGTCATGTCGGCGATGGGGCGGCTGACGTTCACGCTGCATGGCTCGGGCGGCACGGTGCGCAGCGCGATATGGGCCAATATGCCGTATGAGCCGGACGCGGAGTTCGGCGGCGGGAGCATGCGCCTCACGATGACGGACGAGATTCACGCATGGGCGAATGACGGCGGGCTGCTCTCGATGGGACAGAAGATCGGCCTGATGCTGATTGCGGCGGCGCACATTGTGCCGCTGATGGCCGCTTATGCCGCGCTGGCGGGCGTGTTCGGGCGCGTCGGAAATGGCGAAATCTTCACGGACAGGAACGCGCGCGGACTGATGGTCTACGGCGTCATTCGGCTGGTGACGGCGGCCATCGTGCCGTTTGTCAAGCTCGGCATTTGCGGCGTCGTGACGGCGATGGGCGCGGGCGAGCTGACGATTTCGACCGGACAGAACATGCTGGGCGAGCTATTCCCGAGCATCGGCTTCATCGTGGCGGCGTACATCATCCATTACGGCGTACACTTGCAGGACGAGGTGGATCACACGCTATGATCGTGATCAGACTTGACAGGGTGCTGGCGGATCGAAAGATGCGGCTGGGCGAGCTGGCCGCGCGGGTCGGCATCAGCAATGTCAATCTCTCGATGCTCAAAACGGGCAAGGTGCGCGCGATTCGCTTTTCCACGCTGGAGGCGATATGCCGCGAGCTGCACTGTCAGCCGGGGGATATTCTCGAATATGTGACGGACGAGGAATGAAGCCATACAAAAAAGCCGTGACCGATACGCAGAACATGCGCGCAGGTCACGGCTTTTTTGATTATGAACGGGAAACGGTTCTCACCCTGCCGCGCATGAGGAAGATGAGCGCGGCGCAGGCTGTCAGCGCCTCGCCCAGCGAATGGCAGAGCCAGACGGCGTCGCTGCCGAAGATATGCGGCAGGATCAGCACGAGCAGCGGCAGGAAGATGACGCTGCGCCCGAGCGAGATGGCCAGCGCCTTGGCCGACGCCTGCGTGGACTGCCAGAAGGAGATCATCAAAATGTTGAAGCCCGCGAGGAAGAAACCGCAGAAATACAGCAGGCTCTTGCCCGAAGCGAAGGCGATGAGCTCCGCGTCGCCGGGGTTGAATATGGCGTAGAAATGCTTGGAAAAGAAGAAGATCAGCGCGTAGCACACGATGCCCACGGCCAGGAACACGCGCGTGGCAAAGCGGCGCATGTCCTCGCAGCGCGTGGTTTCGCATGCGCCGGTGAAGAAGCTGAACACGGGCTGAAGGCCCTCGGCCATGCCCAAAAAGAGCGTGAGGATGATGAGCATCAGATAGCCGATGAGCAGATATGCCGCCAGTCCGATCTCGCCGAAGCCGTAGCGCACGATGGCGATGTTATAGACGAACGTGATGATGCCGATGGTGAATTCCATGATGAACGACGGGAAGCCGAACTGCAGAATACGCCCGACATCCGGCAGGCGGAGCTTGGGCACGGCGAAATAGAGGTGGCCGCGCTTGAATAGGAAATGCGGCAGCATGATGACCACGCTGAACACCGGGCCGACGGCTGTGGCCAGCGCCGCGCCGCCGATGCCCATGTGAAGCGGCACCATGAACACGAAGTCGAGCACGATGTTGGAAACCGAGCCGAACGCGAGCGCGAACATGGCGAGCCTGGGTGAGCCGTCGTTCCTGACGAGGCCGCTCAAGAGGAAGCTGAACACGAGGAAGGGCGAGAACGTGACGACATAGCGGATGTACGCCGTCGCCTCGCCGTGAATCTGCGGCGTGGAGCCGAGGAGCTTGGCGAGGCCGTCGAGGAAGATGTTGCCGAAAATCGCGATGATCGCGGAGACGGCGGCGGCTATGATGAGCGCGGTGTCAAACACATGCAGCGCACGCTCGTGCTCGCCGCGGGCAAGCTGGCCGGATATGATGATGCCCGCGCCGGAGGCAATCGCCATCGACAGCGCGATGAGGATCTCGATCAGCGGCACGGCGACGGCGGCGGCGGCCATCGAATCGCAGCCCAGAACGTTGCCGATGAACACGCCGTCCACGATCATATAGACGGAGTTGAAGACGAGGCCGATCATCTGCGGCACGGCGTACTTCATAAAGAGCTGGAGGGAAGAACCTTCGTACATACAAAACCTCCTCAAAAAAATAAGGCGCAGTGCGTGTAACACTGGCCTACTACACAACAAAACGCTCCGGCGAGCGATATGCAATTGAAGCACCGCGAAAAAACAAAGCGCCCGTCCATCATCCTTTCTCTGGCCTGCAGGATGATGACAAGCGCAAACCGGCGGTTTCTTCATTTGCCCACAGTATAGCACATTTGGGTCGGTTGTCAAGACCGGCTATAAAAAGTCAAGGGGGAATCAACCGGAAATCGTAGCCGGAACGTAAGGAGTATTGTCGCGAAGAACGGCGAAGATGATGGAAACCATCTTGCGGCAGACGTGGCCGATCAC
>CALVTQ010000092.1 GCA_944362695.1 uncultured Clostridia bacterium | reverse complement strand
CCTAAGTTAGTTACGCAAACGCGGGGAGAGGAGAGCGTTACTTTGCGGGCTTGATGAGGATTTGCGGTGGGCGCGCGTTTGCGTGGCAAGTGGCTTTTACGGTGTAAGTGTGGGGTGCGCTCTGGCGATGGTTTTCGTTAGGGGACGGATTTAGTTTGGTGCGCGGGGACGCTGCGCTGGTGTTTGAACCGTGAAACAAGTTCACCAAAATAAAAATGAAAGCAGCATCGGTCGTTTGCGTTGGGTAGGGCAAATTGCTTGCAGGGCTGCGGCGCGCGGGATCGCTTCGCTTTAGTGCGGGTTGGAAACTGTAAAACAGATTCGCCAAAAGAAAGTTGCAAGGGCATGACAGGAAAAGGTGGTGAGGTGCATTTCGTGTGTCTCTCGTTTCACCAAAAGAAAAACGAAGGTTACGCAGAGCGCTTGCAATGACAGTGGGTGAAAGATGCGCTGTGTGCGTTCCCTGATTCGCCAAAAGAATACAGATGCGAAAAGCCATGATCGCGGCAGGGGAGACGCGAGGCGACAGATTTGCAACCCGCTTCACCAAAAGAAAAAGGAAAACAACACAGGATGTTTACGACGGGAAAATCCTGCATTATCCGATTCTGCTGGGTACTTGCTATCTGCTGAACATGCGGCTTGTCCTTCCGGCGATCGCCAATTACGCGCTTGTGCTTGAAATTGCGCTCACGTTCGCTGTATACGAGATTGTGCGGCGCATCCCGGTGATCCGGTTCCTCGTGCTGGGCATGCGCAAGGAGCGCGGCAAAGCCTGACGTCCTATTGACCAAAACGAATAGACCCCGCTGCCGGTTGCGCGGAATCGGCGGCAGGGTCTGTTTTATTCCGGGAACGTCAGGGTGGTGGCGAGCTTGCCGTCCGTGTAACTGGCGTCAATCGTGCCGCCCATGCGCTCGGTCAGCAGCTTGGCGATGAACGGGACGAGGTCACGCCCTTGGGGACACGCATCGTGAGGCTGTCGAGGGTTTTGAAATGCCTGCACGCTTTGGTTGGGTCGCTTGTTTCGGCGCGGATGACGGCACAGCCCTTGCGGGACAAACGCCCGGCGAGCATGCCGCTGACAGGGACGCCGTCCTCGATGATGGCGATGGTGTGCAGGATGCGCTCCTTTGCGGTTGATGCGCGATGCCGCATGATACCGCGCATGCCGGGCGGCACAAGGCGGGTATGAAAAAGCGATCGTGCGCACGCCGCGCCTTTGCGATGTACGGCGGTTTGCTCAGCCCGCGCGAAGCATGGTCATCCACCGGCGGCTTTTGAAGATCGCCAGCGAGATGGCAAAGCGCACGCACTCCTCGAGCGACAGGATGAAATACACGCAGGGGATCGGGAGCTTCAGCACGAACGCCGAGAGCAGCGCGAGCGGCACGCCGAACACCCACGTGCCGGCCATATCGATGACCATGACGTACTGCGTCCTGCCGCCGCTGCGCAGGATGCCGCCGCCCAGGATCATATTCTGGATCTTGAACGGCGCGACGAGCGCGTAGGCGAAGAGGATTTGGCGCGTGAGCGCGCGCACCTCGTCCGTGACGTTGTACAGCCGCACGTAAGCGCCGCTGCACGAGACGATGAGCACGCTGAGCGCCAGTGCGCCCGCAAAGCCGTAGACCATCAGCCTTTTGGCGTGCGCATAGGCCAGATCGGGTCTGTTTTCGCCCAGACGCTTGCCGACCAGCACGCCGGCTGCCTGCGATAGGCCGCAAAGCGCGCCGATCATCAGCCCCTGAACGGGATTGGTCAGCGTCATGGCGGCGCAGGCGTCCGTGCCCAGATGACCGTACACCGCCGCGTATACGTTCTCACCGAGGCTCCAGACGACCTCGCACACGAGCATCGGCAGCAGGATCGCACCGTATTGCTTCCAATTGAATTTGGGGAGGCGGACGGTGGGCCGGGCGAGCGGCAGGCTGCGCCTGTGCAGGGCAAAAATGACGAGCATCGTCAGCATGTTGACCAGCTGCGCGATCACCGTGGCGATGGCTGCGCCGCGCATGCCCAGGGCGGGCATGCCGAGCTTGCCGAAGATCAGGACGTAGTTGAGCGCCGTGTTGACCAGCGCGGCCGCTATGCTGGCGCAGAGCGGCCAGCGAGCCTTTTCGATGCAGCGAAAGAGCGTTGTCAGCAGCGTCGCGCATGCCAACGGCAGGGACGCGGCGCAGACGATGCGCAGATAATCCGCGGCGGCGGAGAGCGTCTGTGCGTCCCTGGTATAAAGCCCCATGATCTGACGCGGGCAGAGCAGGCACACCAGCGTGACCAACACGCCGATGGCGAGGGCGAGCAACAGATTGACGGCAAGGCTGCGGCGCACCTCGCCGTCGTTTTTCTGGCCGATGTACTGCGAGATCATGATGCCCGCCACAGCGCCCATCGCCGAGGCGATCACGCCGTAGATGCCCGCGAATTTGCTCGCCAGCCCAACGCCCGCCACGCTCACGCTGCCCAGCCGGCCGATCATCAGCTGATCGACGATGCTGAAGGACGATTGCAGCATGGATTGCAGCGCCGCCGGAATTGCCAACGCGCAACGCTTGCGAAAAAGGCGCTGTTTTCTTTTTCGAACACGATCATCCTCTCCTTTGCTCGCGTTTCTGCCTGCGATGAAGTTTCGCAAAGTTTCGATTTTTATTATCTGTATTATACAGCTGAAATCAAATAAATACAAGCAATATACCTGAAAATTATCGCCACAAATAACGATGTCCGGCAGATTGGGGGGCGGGCGCGCGGCTGCTGCCCGATCAAAAGAAAAACCCGAATCGCTCGGGTTTTGGATTGCTCGCTGTGAAGCTGCGGACGTTTGTTTTCGCGTCATTGGAACCGGATGCGGATCAAGATGAACAATTGTGGCAAAGCGGCGGCAATTTGCGCGCGATTGTGGCAGGCGGCGGATTTTGCATGACCAAAAGCGCGCAATAGCTGGATTTTTTGCGTGATGCGATGGACAGCGTGCGTCATTTCGCCGCAATTCATTCAAATGAGGATAACAATTCGCGCGTATGATCCTTTTGCAAAAAGCGAATGGGCGCTTAGCGCTTCATCACGAAAGGAGACATGCGTGTGATTGAGGTCAGGCATCTGACAAAGCGATACGGCGGGCACACGGCCGTGTCGGATCTGTCCTTCACCATCGAGCCGGGGCGCATATACGGCTTCCTCGGGCCGAACGGAGCGGGCAAATCGACCACGATGAACATCATCACCGGCTGTTTGGGCCCGACGGAGGGCGAGGTGCTCGTGGACGGGCACAACGTCATCGACGAGCCGATGGCGGCCAAGAAGTGCATCGGCTATCTGCCGGAGCTGCCGCCGGTCTACCCGGATATGACGGTGACGGAGTATCTGAAATTCGTGCTGCGGGCCAAGGGCGTAAGGCGCGCCGACTGGGACGCGCAGCTGCGCCGGGCGATGGACAGGACGAAGCTGCACGACGTCGCCGGGCGGCTGATCGGCAATCTGTCAAAGGGCTACCGTCAGCGCGTGGGCATCGCGCAGGCGCTGCTGGGCAGCCCGAAGGTCATCATCCTCGACGAGCCGACCGTCGGCCTCGACCCGGCGCAGATCATCGAGATCCGCGAGCTGATCCGCTCGTTGGGCAAGGATCACGTCGTCGTGCTCTCGAGCCACATCCTGAGCGAGGTGCAGGCCGTCTGCGACGAGATCATGATCATCGCCCACGGCAAGCTCGTCGCCAGCGACACGGCGGAGAACCTCACGGCGCTGATGGCGGGCGGCGCGCACACCATGCTGACCGTGCGCGGCGGCGAGGACGATGTGCGCGGCGTTTTGGATGGCGTCGAGGGCATCGAGCGCGTGATCCCCATGCCCGCGGGCGAGGGCGAGACGGCTGTCCAGCTCGTCACGGCGGGCGGCGCGGACGTGCGCGAGGCGATGTTCTTCGCGTTCGCCAAAGCGAATATGCCGATTCTGGAGATGAAGCGCGAGCGCGCGACGCTGGAGGACGTGTTCCTCGAGCTGACCGGCAGCGACCCGGCGCATGAAAAGGAGGCGGAGCAGGCATGACGGCGATTTTCCGCAAGGAGCTGGGCGGGTACTTCCGGGGCATGCTGGGGTATCTGTTCACGGCGTTTATGCTGATCGTGGCGGGCATATACACGATGGCCTACCACCTGAGCGGCGCATATTCGAATTTTGCCTACGTGCTGGACTCGGTGTCGTTCCTGTTCGTCATCGCGGTGCCCGTGCTCTCCATGCGCACGTTCGCAGAGGAGCGCAAGCAAAAGACCGACCAGCTTCTCTACGCGCTGCCCGTGCCCATGAGCGGCGTGGTGCTGGGCAAATATCTGGCGATGGTCGCGGTGCTGGCGGTGCCGGTCGCGATTCTCGCGCTGTATCCGCTGATCCTCTCGCAGTTCGGTTCGGTCAGCCTGCCCACGGCGTACGGCGCGCTCGTCGCGTTCTTCCTGCTGGGCGCGGCGCTTTTGTCGGTCGGCCTGTTCCTCAGCTCGCTCACGGACAGCCAGGTCGCCTCGGCGGTCATGACGCTGGTGGCGATGCTGGTGATCTACCTGATGAACGGGCTGGCGGACTTCGTCTCGAGCGAGGCGAGCGCGTCGCTGATGGCGCTGATCGTGCTGGCGCTGGTGTTCGCGGTGATCCTGTATCTGCTGAGCAAAAACCCGATCGTCGCCCTCGGCGCGGCGGCGCTGATCGTGGGCGGGCTGTGCGGCGCGTATGTGATGGACGCGAGCCTGTTCGAGGGCCTGTTCGCCGAAATCATGAACGGCCTGAGCGTGTTTGACCGGTTCTACGGGTTCGTCGGCGGCATTTTTGACTGGAAGGCCGTCGTCTACGACCTGTCCGTCATCGCGGTGTTCCTGTTCCTGACGGTGCAGTCGATGGAGAAGAGGCGGTGGAGCGAATGAAAAAGGATAAGCCGAAGAGGCCGCTCGGCGAGCGCGTGCGCCGCATGTTCGGCAGACGGTTTGTCGCGGGCAGTTATTCGGCGCTGGCAGCGGTCGTGGTCATCGCCATGGCGGTGGTCGTCAACCTGATGGCGGGCGCGCTGCCCGGCGATAAGACGGAGATCGACCTGACCGATCAGGCCATTTACACCCTCGGCGACCAGACAAAGCGCATCGTCTCGAGCCTCGACAGCGATGTGACGCTCTATCTTCTGGCCCAGCGCGGCGGCGAGGACGAGCAGGTCACGCGGCTGCTCGAGCGCTATGCGGCGCTGTCCGATCACGTGAAGGTCACGTACATCGACCCGAACGAGAAGCCGACGTTCCTTGACAATTACGACCTCGGCGATACGCCGCTGTACGCCAACAGCGTGCTCGTGGAAAGCGGCGAGCGCACGAAGCTGGTTAGCTACGACGAGATCTTCGTGACGAACTATTCGATGGACTACTATTCGTACAGCTACAGCTACACGACCGAGTTTGACGGCGAGAACGCGCTGACCAACGCGATTCACTACGTGACCAGCGAGAACATCCCGCACGTCTATGCGCTGACCGGACACGGCGAGAGCGAGCTGAGCGAGACGCTGAGCGCGATGATCGAGCGCGAGAACATGGAGAGCGAGGAGCTGAGCCTGCTCTCGCTGGAGACTGTGCCGGAGAATGCGTCCGTCGTGGTCATCAACGCGCCGACGGGCGACCTCTCCGCCGACGAGGCCGATATGCTCATTGCCTATCTTGAAAACGGCGGGCGCGTCGTGCTCATCACGAATTACATCGCATCGGGCGAGATGGAGAACCTGCTGCGCGTGACGGCTGCGATGGGCATGACGGCGGGCGAGGGCATCGTCGTCGAGGGCGACAGCAGCATGCACGTGAGCCGCTATCCGTATTACATCCTGCCCGACATCGCGAGCCACGACATCACGCAGCCGCTCATCGACGGGCGCTACTACGTGCTGCTGCCGCTGGCCCAGCCGATCGTGACCGTCGAGGACACGGGCGCGAGCGTGACGCCGCTGCTCACCACAAGCGAGAGCGCATACGCCAAGGCCGCTGGCCTGGCGATGGAGACGGCCGCCAAGGAGGACGGCGACACGGACGGCCCGTTCACCGTCGCGGCGGCGAGCACGCTGGGCGAGGGGCGCATGGTCTGGCTGACCGGCGCGCAGATGATGGAAGACGGCGTCAGCGCGATGGTCTCCGGCGCGAACAGCGACCTGTTCATGAACAGCGTGAGCTGGATGTGCGATCAGGTCGAGACGATCTCCATCCGCAGCAAGTCGCTTGACGAGACGGGCCTCACGCTCACGCAGGCGCAGAGCTCGTTCTGGAGCATCGTGATGATCGGCGTGCTGCCGGGCGCCGTGCTGCTGCTCGGCGTGGTGATTGTGATCAGGAGGAAGCGCAGATGAAACGAAGCGTAAAAATGGCGCTCATGCTTGCGGCGCTGGTCGTGCTCGTGGGCGGATATGTGGTGATACTGAACACGGAGGACGCGCCGACGGTCAGCGAGGAGGCGGGCAGCTTCCCGCTCTGGGACGGCGATGTGACCGCGCTGCGCTGGACGAACGACGGCGAGGACTTCGCGTTCGTCAAGGGGCAGAGCGTGTGGATGCGCGAGGATGACGACGCCTTCCCCGTCAACCAGACGGCAGTGGGCAACCTCGCGGACAAGATCGTCGGGCTGACGGCGGACAGGCAGCTCACCGACGTGGGCGACGCGGCGGATTACGGCCTCGATGAACCGGCGTTCACCGTGACGGCGACGAACGCGGACGGCGAGGACATCACGCTCGCGATGGGCGATGCGACGCCGTTTGACGATGGCTACTACATGAGCACCGGCGGCGATGCGGTCTACGTGGTCGCGGATTCGCTGGCGACGGCGTTTGACAGGACGCTCACGCAGCTCGCCGTCATGGAGGATATGCCCGCGGTCGAGAGCGTGACGCGCGTGACGGTCGGCGATGCGCTGGATATTGCGTATGACGCGCAGGCCGGGACGTGGAGCGACGCCGCGACGGGCGAGGTGCTGGATACCGATCTCGCGCAGGATTTTGCGGACGACGCGGCGGGCCTGACATGGAGCGCGCTCATCGAGACGAGCGCCACGGACGAGGAGCTCACCGGCTGGGCGCTCGACGACGCGCAGGCGACGGCTGTCGTGCTCTATGACGGCGAGACGGCGGCGCGCACGCTGCTGCTCGGCGGCGAGGACGAGGACGGCGACCGCTATGCCCGTCTGCCGGATTCGCGCATGGTCTACACCATCGGCGCAAGCGACGCGGACGGCGTGCTGGGCGGCAGCATCGACACGCTCTGGGACAAGATGCCCGTCAAGCTCGCGGCGGAGGAGATCACGGGCGCGGGCTTCACATGGAGCGGCGGCCAGAAGACGCTCGCCCCCGGCGACATGGAGAGCGAGACGGCGCAGGCCATCCTGACGCAGCTCACCGGGCTGAAGGGTACGGCGCGTGCGGCGCTCGATGACCCCGGCGAGCCTGTGCTCATCGCCGTGCTCGACGGCGTGCGCGGCGCGCAGGATGAGACCGGCGAGGCCGAGGCGACCGGCGGCGAGACGACCGCGCAGAGCGATGCCGAGGCGAGCGGCGAGGCCGTGACCCAGACGATCGAGATCTATCCCTACAACGTCGATTCGTACTGGATTGCGATTCAGGGCGGCACGGGCATGCTCGTGGACGCGGGTGACGTGGACAAGCTCATCCGCATGCTTTCGCAGGAGGGGTAAGGCGCCCTCAAAGCAAGTGCTTTTGACATAGACCGGTTCCCGGCGGGGCGTCCTGCCGGGAATCTTTTTTGCGCGGACGGAGGGTGTGTCTTCCATAAAAGCACAACAAAAAGCGCAGCCCGGAGCGATGCAAGCCGGGCTGCGCGCTGTATGAAAGGTCAGAACACGATGGCGAAGCGGACGTCGTGGTCCTGCTCGGCGCTGACGTGATACGGGGGCTCGACGTCGGTATGCCAGCTGTCGATGCCGCCGACGCCGCGAACCGCGCCGTTGATGCACAGCACCGTGCGGCGCGCGGGCGGGAGCTCCTCGTGATGCGTGGCGTTCTCCATCTCCTCGGCGGTGTAGGGCAGGCAGGAGAAGGCGAACTTCTCGCCGTCGCGCACGAAGCGCAGCGTGGAGGGCGTGCGGGTGTGGACGGCGTTGTCCTGCACGCTGTCGCGGGTCACGGCGACCCAGTCGGTGTCCATGTGCATGCCGCACTCCTGCGGCACGACGTAGGGCGTCACCGGCAGGCCGTCGACGTGATAGACGCCGTGCACGCCGCCACACTTGCGGTCGGGATACGTCTCGCCGGAGAGACCCTCGTAGTCAAAGCCCGTGGCCATCGTCGGCATGACAAAGCGCATGCCGAAGACGGGCAGCTCGGGCAGGCCCGCCTTGCCGCAGAAATGCGCGTGCACGGCGATGCGGTCCGCCGTGACGGTGTAGGTCACGGCGACGGTCGTCGCGGGCACGGTCTGCGTGGTGTGGGTGTAGGTGATGGCGACGGTCTCGGCGGTCTCATCGCCGGTGTATTTGTTGTTCTCCGGCGGCTCGGGCAGGGCGATGGCCTTGCCGTCGATGCTCACGCGCTTGCCGGTGCAGTCAAGGAACATGTCCGCGCCCAGCCAGCAGCCGGAGCGCAGATGGAAGCGGCAGCCGCGGTCGTTGTCGGTCATGGCGCGCCAGAAGGTCGGCCTCGGCGTGCGGTAGACCCACTCCTTGCCGTCATAGCGCAGGGACTCAATGCCGCCCGTGCGGTAGCTGAAGATCACGCGGAATTTGGGCGCGATGACGCCCAGCGTCGCGTCGCCGTATACGATGCGCAGCTTCTCAGTCGTGCAGTCCATAGAAATACCTTACCTCCTGAATCGCGGGCTTTTCGGTTCTGTCCGCAAAGACGATGCCGTTGCAGGAGAACTCATACTCGGAAGAGCGGTCGTCAAAGTCGCCGCCGTAGCGCAGCACATCGCGGCCCGTGGCCTCGTCGTGCACGAGCAGCGCCTGGTCGATGTAATCCCAGATGAAGCCGCCGTGCATCGCCGGGAACTCGTCCACCAGCTTGTGATACGAATCGAAGCCGCCGAGCGAGTTGCCCATGCAGTGCATGTACTCGCAGAGCAGATAGGGCTTCTTCGCCTCCTCGGTCAGATAGCGGCGGATGTCCTCCGGCGTGGCGTACATGCGGCTCTCCACGTCGGAAATGCGGTCCTTGTACTGCGGCGCGTTGGCCACGCCCTCGTAATGCACGAGGCGCGTCGGGTCGGCGGCCTTGTAATAGGCGTTCATCTTCGCCAGCGCCTCGCCCGCGTAGGACTCGTTGCCCAGCGACCAGAACAGGATCGCCGTGTGGTTCTTGAGCGTCTCATACTGCGTTTTGGCGCGGTCGAGCACGGCGGCCTCCCACTCCGGGAAGCTGCCTGGCACATTCCAGACCGGGCCGGAGAACCAGGAGCCGTGCGTCTCGAGGTTGACCTCGGCCATCATGTAGATGCCCGCCTCGTCGCAGCGGCGATACCAGCTCAGCCTGTCGGGGTAATGGCAGGTGCGCACGGCGTTGATGTGGTTGCGCTTGAAACATTCGATATCCCAGATCTCGTCGGCATCGCTGATGACACGGCCGCCGCGCATGCTCCACTCGTGGCGGTTGACGCCGTTGAGGATGAGGCGCTTGCCGTTGAACTTGATGATGCCGCCGGCGATCTCGATCTTGCGGAAGCCGAAGCGCTGCGGCACGACCTCGGTGAGCACGCCGTCCTTGCTGTACAGGCGAATCTCGAGCGTGTAGAGCTTGGGGTTGTGGTTCTCCCAGAGCGTCACGGCCTCGGGCATGGCGATATCGGCCCTGGCGCAGCCGTCCGCGACACCGCACGCGGCGCTGGCGACGCACTTGCCGCCGTCCAGCACGCGCACATCGGCCTTCGCGCCGTCCGTTTCGCCGGAGAGCTTGAGGCTGACGGACACGCGGCCCGCGAGCGTGTCAAGGTTCACATCCGGCACGACGTGCAGGTCGTCCGCATGCAGGCGCGGCAGGCCGAAGAGCTTCACCGAGCGGAAGATGCCGAAGAAGCGGAAGAAGTCCTGATCCTCCAGGAACGCGGCGCTTGAGCGCTTGTGCACCTGCACGGCGAGGACGTTGCCGGTCTCGCGGATGGCATCGGTCAGGTCGAACTCCGACGGGGTGAACGTGTCCTCCGCGTAGCCGATGAACTGGCCGTTGAGCCAGAGAAACATCGCCTGCTCCACGCCCTCAAAGCGGATGGTCACGCGCTTGCCGCGCAGCGCCGGGGCGAGGTCAAACGGCAGCACATAGCAGCCGACGGGGCTGTACTCGGCCTCGGAGAACATGCCGTCCATCTTCGCGCCGGGCAAGCCCGAAAACGGCGGGCGCACGTACTGCTTGCCCTCCCAGGGATAGAGCACGTTGGTGTAATGGATGGTGTCATAGCCCGCCATCTCGATATGACAGGGGACGTCGATCTCGTCAAAATGAGAGAAATCGAAGTCCGGCTTGTAAAAACCGGCAGGGCGGGCGGCGAGATTCACGGCATAGGCAAAGCGCCACTTGCCGTCGAGGCACTGGCAGAGCGCGCTGCTGCCCGCGGCGTAGTCTGTCTCGCCGGCAAAGAAGCTGTGGTCGCTGTGGGCGTCGAGCTGGCCGACGCGGAAGACGCGCGGGTCGTCGAGCCACTTCATGTTGGCTTGCATGGAATTCTCCTTTCATGCGAAGGATAAAATGAGCGCGGATCGGCCGCGCCGGTATGTCCATTATATCATGGTACATTTTGACTGTAAATACGCAATTATTGAGATACTGTTTACGGCGTGTCCGGCGAAAAATGGAAAACATGCGCAAAAAAGTTGCATATTATTCTTTCAATTTCTGTGGAATTATGATATAGTGAAAGAGCCACAATCTTTGATAGATTGCGGACATAAATTATGCATGTTTTTAGCCTCAGCCCGGCAGAGCTGTCATTTGCGGACACGGGCGGGCATGCGATACGCGGGGAGGACGAAGATTTGATGCAGGAGGAGAGGACGACGCTGCAATCATCCGGCGCTTCGGGCGGGTTCGGGTGCGACGATCTGGAGAGGCGGGATTTTGCGCTCGGCGGGCCGTCCGCACTGGCTGCTTTGACGGAATCGGTCTGGTATGCGCCGTACGTGCGCGACATCACGCATTGCCACAACTGTCTGGAGATCGGCATGTGCGTGGACGGGCGCGGCAAGCTGCTGCTGGGCGGCGCGCAGGAGATTGTACCCTTCAGCCCGGGGACGATCACGGTCATCCCGGCAGGCATGTTCCACAGCCAGCAGAACGAGGGCGACGCCATGACGCGCTGGCGCTACATCAGCGTGGACGCTGGGCGGCTCGTGCATGAGCTGCCGTCGGCGCTGCGGAGCGTCATCGAGCCGTTTTTCGAGGCCATCTCCAGCCGCGCCGTCTGCATGCAGCACAGCAGGCAGGCCGCGCAGGCGAGCGGCATCATCTGCATGATGTATGAAATGAAGAGCCGCAGCGAGGGCGAGATCCTGCCCGAGCACGAGGCGCTGCTTTTGTATCTGCTGGCCGTGCTCTCGCGCGAGCCCGTCGCCCGCAGCCGAAGCACGGACGACCCGCAGCTTCTGCACCCCATCGAGCCCGCGCTCAACTACATCTGCGCGCATTTTGAAAGCGAGCTCCGCGTGGCGCAGATGGCCAAGGCCTGCGCGATGAGCGAGAGCCACTTCCGGCGCACGTTTGCGCAGATCATGGGGGTCTCGCCGCTTGAATACCTCAACCGCTACCGCATCCAGCGCGCCAAGGAGATGCTGCACGCCAGCCGCCGGCCCGTGCAGAACATCGCCACGGACTGCGGCTTCGTCTCCATCGCCACGTTCAACCGCAATTTCATGCGCTATGTGGGCTACTCGCCCAGCGACTGGCGGCAGATGAAGGGCGAAACGGGGAAGACGCTGGGAGACGCGCTGGGGCTGACGGATGTGTGAGGGGGGAGAGGGTGGCCTGCGGCCAAGGTGAAATATTGGCTTGCGTCAATGTGAAATTTTTCGCTGCGCGGAAAGTGAAATATTGCCCTTGCGGGCAATGTGAAATTTTCCGCTTGAGCGGAAAGTTTGGAGTTTGCTTACGGGTTACGGCGGACGTGCTGCTGGCAAAATTCAACACGGCGAAGCGTTCGCGCGGGTGTTTGGCCTGCGCGGAAAGTTTGGGGGTTGCGGGCGAGTCGCGGCAAGGCAATCGCCGGCAAACTTAATGGCAGCCGTCATCGGCGCGAACCAGCGCCGCGTGTATGTGTACATGGTATTCGCCCGCGCTGGAGGTGGAGAAGTCCGCCCGGGTCAGGCCGCAGATTTCCGACCGGCGCAGGCTCAGCAGGGCGCCCAGCAGCACGGGGATCATCATTTCGGGATTTCTTTCCTTTACATATGCAAGCAGTTTCTGTATTTCGTCATTCGTTGGAATGATGATTTCTGTGCGCTGCTTCTTGGGCAGTTTCAGATCATCAAGGTCAATGTCTTTTCGATACTGCGCCAGCACAGGCCGAAGAAGGTCGAGGTTGTTCCTGATCGTCTTGGGCGACACGGTCTTTGCGCGGGCGGTCACCTCGCGCTGTATGATGGGCAGCGTCAGCTGCGACATGCGCATGCGGATCAGCGTCGGGAAGCCGTGTCTGCGCGATGACCGCAGGCTGCGAATCGTTGTAGGTGACATGCCGGCTGTCTCGCATGCCTTGATGTAATCATCAAAGGCATCGCCGACGTTGATGTCCGCATTGCGCCTGCGCTCGGCGTGATCTTCGCAGTGGCCATATCATCACATTCTCGTCATCATAAAAAAGCGCCCGTGTGGGCGCTTCACTTTTCATCAGAAGCCAAGACCGGCGTAGGGCATAAAGACAACCGCAGAAATGGTGATATCGACCTGATCGCCGTCTTTCAAGTCGATTTTTCCTACCATGTCGCCTTCCGTCAAAACATGAGACGTTTCATACCCGTTGATCTGAATAGACGCCATCATGCCGCCCGCTTTGATCTTCAGGCTGTACGTGCCGGCGGGAATGTCCTGACCGACCGTGTATGTGCCGACCGGCACCTCGACCTCTTTCCACTCCGGGCGGCTCATTGCCTCGGCGGTCAGCTGGGCCTGTAGGCTGACCAGCTCGTCAAAACTCATGCCGGTCAGATCCACTTCAGCAAGGGCAGCGGGTGCGATAGTCAGGCACAGCGCCATCATAGCAAGCATTTTTTTCATAATTACACCTCATTATTTGTCATTGCGGGTTTCCAGCGTTCTTGCCGCATCAAAATTGACATCATAGCGCCGATTCTCGGCCTGCCTGTGCGCCGCGCAGATTCGCCAGTAACCCAGAAAGCCCAGCACGATCATCGGCAGCACCAAAGGCGCATACATGGAAAAAAGGAACGCGGCGACGGTGAACATGATCGCCGCAGTCAGCGCCAATCCCTTGGAGCAGTTGAAAAAAGCGATCCATGCGAAGATGGAGCCAAGCGCACAGGCCATCATGTGCGGCGTGACAAGGGCGGCCGCAATAGCGCCGCCCACATCGCCCCGCTGCGCAAAATAATCAAAGATATACAGCGTGTAGCATGTGCCAGACGCGGCGCAAAGCAATTCGATTATAGACCTTTTCATTGTCCCATTCCTCATCATAGCATCATTTTCGTGACCTCACGAAAATGGTCATCATTGCAACGCGGCAAATTGCCGTCAAGTTAAAAATCACGCAATATCTAGATATTATCTCTCATATCTCAATTTATATATCATATTAGTTAAATTGTCAAGACCGGCTATAAAAAGTCAAGGGGGAATCAACCGGAAATCGTAGCCGGAACGTAAGGAGTATTGTCGCGAAGAACGGCGAAGATGATGGAAACCATCTTGCGGCAGACGTGGCCGATCAC
>CALVTQ010000091.1 GCA_944362695.1 uncultured Clostridia bacterium | reverse complement strand
CCTCGGTGATGGTGTGATAGCGGCGGATGGAGGTCATGCGCTCCTCGTCGATGACGGCGTTGGTGATGTCATCGCACAGGCCGAAGCCGATGCCGCCGCCGCTGCCGGTGTCGATGAAGTCGTCCATCGGGCGGGTATAGAAGGCGTACTTGCCGTCCACAAACTCCGGATGGAGCGCGACATTGCGCTGCTGCGGGGAGTGGAGCGTGCGCAGGTTGGGCAGGCGCTCCCAGGTCTTGAGGTCCTTGGTGCGCACGATGCCGGCGGCGGCGACAGCGGCGGAGAGATCGCCGGTGGTGGTGTCCTTGCTCTCGGAGCAGAACACGCCATAGATCCAGCCGTCCTCATGCTGCGTCAGGCGCATGTCGTAGACGTTGGTCTCCTGCGGGCAGGTGTCCGGCAGCAGCACCGGGTAATCCCAGAAGCGGAAGCCCTCGGTGCCCTTGTCGCTCTGGGCGACGGCGAAGAAGCTCTTGCGGTCGGCGCCCTCCATGCGGGCCACGAGGGTGAACTTGCCGTCCACCATCAGCGCGCCGGAGTTGAACGCGGCGTTCACGCCCATGCGCTGCATCATATACGGGTTGGTCTCCGGGTTCGGGTCGTAGCACCAGAACGGCGGGACGTGCTCGCGGGTGAGCACCGGGTTGGCCCAACGGTCGTAGATGCCGTTGGCGTAACGCTCGTCGATGTGGTTTTCCTTGTTGATCAGGGCCTCATACTGCGCCTGAATCTGCTCATACGTGCGCATGTTTGCTCCTTTCGATGACCTCGAAGGCCATTCTTCCATTATGATAGGGGCATTTCCAGGGTTCGACGATGGGTTTATCCGCGTTGGGGACGCCGTCCGCGTCCGTACACCAGAACCACTCGGAGCCGGGACGCGGGTCGATGATGATGCGCTTGATGGTGCTCCACTGCGAAAGCGCCGCGTCGAGGTAGCGCGCCTCGCCGGTCTTTTCATACGCATTGAGGAAGCCGACGAGCGCCTCGGCCTGCACCCACCAGATGCGCGACTGATTGACCACGCCGCGCTCGCACTCGTTGGCGAAGCCCTTGACCGGATCGAACGCGACCTTGTACGTCTGATTGGCGAGCGTCATGAGAATCGGGCGCAGGCGGGCGGTGAGTTCGTCGTCGCCGAGGATCTCGAGCGTCCTGTCGGCCAGCCAGCTCGTCTCGATGTCGTGGCCGAAGGAGTGCAGGTCGATCAGCGTGTTGTATTCGTGGTCGAAGAAGACCTCCTGACGGCGCAGCACGGGGTTATACATGTGCTTCTCGAAGATATCCAGCGCAAAGCGCAGCGCGTCGCCCACGCGGGCATCGCGGGTCACGTCGTACAGGCCCGTGTACGCCTCGAGCACGTGCAGCAGCGTGTTCATCGTGCGGGTCGCCATGACGCCGTTCTCGCTGAGCTTCTCGTTGCTCTCGGGGCGGAAGTCCGCCGTGAACGCCTCGAGGTAGCCGCCCTCGTCGCGGCACTTGGTCTCGATGATGTCAAACAGATCGAACGCGCGGTCAAGGGCGGTCTTGTCGCCGCTGGCCTTGGCGTAATAGGAGAGCGCGTAGATCGCGAACGCCTGATTGTAGGTGTGCTTCGTGGAATCCAGAACCGTGCCGTCCGCGTGCATCGACCAATACACGCCGCCGTTGACCGGGTCGGTCATGCTCTGCAGCGCCTTGTAGGCGTGCTCGGCGTAGGGCAGAAGGGACTTGTCGCCCAGCGTGATGACCGCCTGCGAGAAGAACCAGAGGATGCGGCTGTTGAGGATGCAGCCGCGCTCACCCTGCGGATCGCGCGCGAGGTCGTAGCCGACGAAGCTGACGTAGCCGCCGTGTTCGTCGTCGCGCAGGGACTTCCAGAACGGCAGGATCGTATCGCGCAGATGCGCCTCGATCTCCTGCCGCATGGCAGCGAATGACGGGTTGCTCATCATGTGTTGTGCCTCCAATCAACGGCAAATTTCGGTTTGGACGGAATGGAATCGGGCTGTGCGCTCCATTGCAGGCCGCCCGCGCCCCGGCTTTATAACTTCACCGTCAGTTAACCATTAACCAATGATATTATACATTTTGCCGTGCATGGCGTCAAGCATTTTAGACAGGATGCGTCATAATGTCCGCGCCTTCGGCCGCGAAATTTGCGGCTCGCGGGGGATTGCCGTCTGTTTGGCGGAAAAGCTGCAAAACGGATGCAGCCCGTCCTGTGGCATACAGAGCGGGCAGCGGAATATGCGATGGAAGACGGCGGAACATGCCGCATAGAAGATGAAGGGATAGCCGCATCGCCGGTGCGCAGAGCACAACCGGCACATTCCGGCAGCCATAAAAAGGAAGTCCGTGCGCCGTACCCCACGAGGCCATTCCCGCAGGGCGCGGCGCACGGTGATAAGAGAGAGGGCTTAGTCCTTGACGGCGCCCGCAGCCATGCCGCTGTAAACCTGCTTCTGGAAGAACAGGAACAGGATCAGGATCGGCAGGATGGTGATCAGAACGCCTGCGCAGATGTAGTTATACTGGCTGCCGTACGGGCCGGTGAAGGTATACAGCGAGGTGGAGATCGTCTTGAGCTCCGGGAGCTGCAGATAGAGGTTGGACATGTAGTACTCGTTGTACACGCTCACGCCCTTGAGTAGCATGGAGGTGACGATCGCCGGCTTGAGCAGCGGGAAGAGGATCTTGAAGAACACGCCGAAGTAGGTGCATCCGTCCAGGATCGCCGCCTCGTCAAGCGAGCGGGACAGGTTCTCGAAGAACTGAAGGAAGATGTAAATCGAGATGACGTCCGTACCGCAGAGCACGATGATGTAGCCGTACAGATGGTTGATCAGGCCCAGCGTATACATGATCTGATAGACCGTGACCTGCATGGCGATGCCCGGCAGAAGCGAGGCGAAGGTGAACAGGTTGCGGATGATGCCGTTGCCGAAGAACTTGAAGCGGTTGAGGATATAGGCCAGCATCGCGGAGATCATGATGGACAGCGCGAGCACGAACACCAGCACGATGCCCGTGTTGCAGAAGCCGCGCAGCATGTTGGCGCGGGTGAAGGCGACCTTGAAGTTCTCCAGATACAGGAAGGACTGAGGCATCGTCAGAACGTTGGTCGCGTTGTACTCATCGACGGTCTTAAATGCGGTGAACACGCAGACCACGATAGGCACAAGGCACACGAGAGAGGCAAAGATGACGGCGAAGTACTTGAAGAAATTGAAGAATATCGTGCTGGGCTTTTTCGCGTCCAGCTTGGCACGCAGCTCACTCATGCCTTCGCGCCCCCTTTCGCAGCGGCAGCCTTGGCCTTCTTGGCGGCCTTGTCCGCCTTCTTGGCGGCGACTTCGTACTTGTCGCGGAAGAGCCAGGCCATGAGCACCTTCTCCACGACGGTGCAGATGATGATGATAATCAGCAGCACGACAGCCATCGCGCAGGCGAGGCCGACCTTCTGATCCTCATAGGCGATGCGGTTCATCGTGACGAAGTAGGTGCCCGTGCCGAACATGCCGTTGGTGATGACGTACGGCGGCTCGAAGGCGGACAGAGAACCGGAGAAGGAGAGGATCAGGTTCAGGGTGATGATGGTCTTGATGGAGGGGATGATGATGTAGCGGAACTGCTGCCACTTGTTGGCGCCGTCCAGATCGGCGGCCTCGTACAGATCCGAGTTGATGGACATCATCGCGCCCAGGAACAGGACCATCTGCTGACCGGTGTAGCGCCAGACCGATGTGGCCACCAGACAGATGTTGTTGATCTTCATGTCGCGCAGCCAGAAGGGCATGTCCTCCATCGGGATACCGAACATATGCAGGATGGTATCCAGAACGTAGCCGCGGGCATAGAAGAACTTGAAGATGAAGCCGATGGCGATGCCGGAGATCAGGTACGGGAAGAACATGCAGGCCTTGTAGATGCCCTCGCCCTTGACCTTGAAGACCATCAGCGACGCAAAGAACAGCGACAGGGAGAGCTGCACGATGGAGCCGCCCATGTAGTAGACGGACACCCAGAGGGAGCCGAAGATCTCCTTGCGCGAGAAGACGTCGATATAGTTCTCCCAGCCGACATAGTAGCCGGGATCAAGATAGGTGCGCTTGTAGAAGCTGAACTGCACCATCTTGGCAAAGGGGAAATACGTAAAGAGGAACAGAAGCAGCAGAGGCGCGGCCATGAAGGTAATCATGACGAGCTTGCGCTGCACATTGTCGGCCAGTATCCACGCGCGCAGCGATTTGCGCGGAGCGGGCGCCGATGCCTTGGCTTGGCTCATAGCGGACCTCCTTTTGACGGACAGCAGCTTTTGTCCGTCTGATAATAAAAAGAAGAGGGCAGCCGCCCGAGACAGCTGCCCCGCGTGGACGATAAGGCGAGGGGAAAACCCTCAGTCAGTCCATTGCTTTTGTGTGACCGGCTGCCCGGTCGGGGGTGCGGGACTGCCCGGTCACAGGAGAAGCCGGACAGCCCCGCGGGAAACGGTCAAATGTCAGTCTGCGGAAGGATTACATGGTCACGTCGACGCCGAGCCTCTCCTGCGCGTCGGACCACTTCTCGTTCCACTCGGCCATGATGTCGTCCAGAGAGACGCCCATCATCGCATCCTCGAGGATCTTCATATCCGGGTAGTCGTTGCTGTTCAGACCAACCTCGGACTCCTGGTTGACCTTGTCAAACAGGTCCTCCTCGCCGGCCGGAGCCGGGTTGTTGGACACGAGCTCGACGCCCGCGAAGTCGGCCAGGAACGCCGGCATCTCGCCGTCCTTGCGCGCCGGGATGCAGCCCTCGTCCACGAAGATCGGGGACTCGTCCAGCAGCCACTTCACATACAGCATGGAAGCGATCTGGTTCTCATAGGAAGCCTTGGCGTTGATGCCGTAGGCGTAGTTGCCGCCCGCGCCGGAATAGCGCTTGCCGTCCACGGTGATCGGGAAGGGCATGTAGGAGATGTCGTCCGGGTTCGGGCCGGCATCCTTGAACTGCTGCACAGACCAGGAGCCCAGCACCATCGTCGCGATCTCGCCGTTGTTGATGCGGCCCTTGGAGGACTCCCAGTCGGTGGACATCGGGTCTTCCTCGATCAGGTTGCGCACGACGGACTCGTAGAGCACGTAGTACACGGCGTACGGGCCGGTCATGTCATCGCGCTTGGAGAACGGGTCCTTCATGTGCGGGATGTTGCTGTGGAAGTCCGGATCGCCGGTCGCGCTGCCCCAGATGTAGGCATCCCACGCGCCCATCGTCCAGCCCGCGGCGAAGTTGGTGTACAGCGGGATGGCGTCGGTGTTGTCCTTGATCTTCTGCAGGGCGGCCAGGAACTCTTCCGGGGTCGCCGGGGTCTCGGTCACGCCGGCCTCGGCCCAGATGCGCTTGTTGTAGGCGATGCCGTCCGCGTTGCCGCCGTTCGGGATGCCGTACACGACGCCGTCATAGGTCTTGTCCGGGATGAAGTTGTAGATGGGATTAAGCGTGTCGAAGCTGCCCATCGGGATGAAGTACTGGGACAGGTCGGCCTTGGTCACGGTGGAGGGGATGAAGCAGATGTCGCCCCAGTCGCCCGCCGGGTTGGACAGGCGCAGGGGCAGGCTCTGCTCGTATCTGCTCGTAGTCGGTCACGGCCTCATAGGTGATGGTGATGTTCGGATAGAGCTCCATGAACTGCTTGGCATACTCGGCATACGTGGTGTCCACGATGTCGGTGCGGTTGGTCAGGATCTTGATGGACGCGGTGACGTCCTGGTAGTCCTCGCCCAGCTTGATCTGGTCGATCGTGGGGAGGGTCTGCTCGGCCAGCGCGCCGCAGCACAGCATCACAGCCGCGAGGGTGAGCGCCAGGAACAGAGCGATCTTCTTTTTCATGGTGGGGTCCTCCTTTTCGTTATTTCGTTAAGCAAATTATTTAGTTTAATTTTGCTCAACAGCTTTAAGAAAAATATACAACCCGAATAAATTTAAGTCAATTGTATGCTTAAAATTTTCATTGAATTATTTTCATTTATCATCAATTTTAGTTTCGTTCTGACGGGTTTAGCTTGTATACGTCTGACAAATAGCACAAAAAACACCGCCTAAATCGTTTTTAAGCGGTGTTTTGAATTAAATATTTAATTTAATTAAGAGGTTCAGGTTGATTCTCTGCGAACAAATGTTCCCGGTATGATGGCGCGGGGAGCGACGGAACGCTTGCCGTTCATCTTTCTGCGCAGGCCGGAGACCACGGTTTCGGCCATCGACTGGATGTTGACGCGGTAGCTGGTGAGCTGCGGACGGCTCATCAGCGAGTAGCGGAAGTCGTCGTAACCGGCGACGGCGACGTCCTCCGGCACGCGGTAGCCCTGGCTCTGCAGGTATTCCACCAGCCTGTATGCGACCTCGTCACAGGAGCAGATGAACGCCTCGGGCATCTCCTCGGGCAGCGCGAAGGGGAGATACAGACCCTCCTCGTCGCGGTCCTCGATGCGCCATTCGCGGCGCGGCGCGATGCCGGCCATCAGAAGCGCCTTGCAGTAGCCCAGGTATCTGTCCATGATGGAGGTCGTCGCCGTGATGGAGCCGACGAAGCCGATCTTCGTGCGCCCGGTGTCCAGCAGATGCTTGCACAGCGTATAGCCGCCGTCCACGTTGTCCGAGAGCACGGAGCATGCATCCATATCGTAATCATAGAAATCCAGAAGCATGTACGGCACGCCCGTCGCGGAGGCCGCGCGCAGATAGTGGCGGCTGATTTCGCCCATGAAGATGACGCCGTCGACCTTGCGGGACGTCAGAAAGGAGGGCAGACTGCACGAAAACTCGGCGGTGGGCTCCACGAGCTCCATCAGCACCGAAAAGCCCTGGCGCGCGCTGCATGTGAGCAGCTCACGGTAGAGCTTGGAATAGAACGTGCTGTCGTTGAAGAAGCGATCGGCGACGATGATGCCGATGTTCTCCCCGCCCTCGACCTTGGGCGCGGAGGACGACGGGGGAATATAGCCCATCTGCTGGGCCGTCTCCAGAATCTTTGCGCGCATCTCCTCGCTGACGCCGTCCTTGCCCGAGAGCCCCTTGGAGACGGAGACGATGCTGATGCCCAATTTTTGCGCGATGTCCGCCATGCGGACTGCTTTGGCCATAATAAATCCTTCCTTGACGCTGTTGTCGTTTTGCGAAATGCTGAATGATCGCGTATATCATACCAAGGATTTGAAAGGATGTCAAATTGACCGTCACCGATTTATATAGGAAGCGAAAGAAATAACGTTCGTATTATTGCATGCAGCCAAACGCCGTGCCGCGGGCTCCTCGCCTGCCCTCCGGTGCGGTTTAATTTGAGTTAGGTAAATTTTCCGAACGTTAAATCGGGGAATAAATATATAATGCGGGTTTGCGGATTTTTTGAATCGCCCGGCATGCAGCAGCCCCCTGCCACATTCCGCTCTGTTCTGCAGCAGGAGGCCGTATGTTTGATTGTCCGCTTGCCGGGGAAAGCCCGCGCGCTCACTGGTTCGCCTTGCGGTATTCGCCGGGGGTCACGCCGGTGATCTGCTTGAAGCGGCGGATGAAGCTGTTCTGATTGTAGTAGCCGACCGACTCGGAGACCATCTGAAGGGGCATGGAGGTCGATTGCAGCAGGGTGCACGCCTTGCGCACGCGCAGCTGGGCGACGTAGCCGGTGAGCGTCTCGCCGGTCTGCTGCTTGAAATACTGGCCCAGATAGCTCGAGGACAGCGAGAGCTTCTCAGCGGCATCCTGTATGGAGAAGTTGCAGCTGTCGTAGCTCTGCGCGATGACGGCGTATATGCGCGCCAGCAGGTCGCTGACGGGGATGTCGGCGCTCGTCTCGGGCGCGGGCAGAGGCTCGGGCTCGGTGTCAAGCAAGTGGAGCATGAAGGCGAGGTAGTCGTCGGCCGTGCGCAGATAGGTGAAGGTGAACAGGTCGCTCATGTTCACGGGATGGGCGGCATGGGTCAGCAGAACCTGCACGACGGAGTTGCAGTAGCTCTTGGCGAGCAGCGCGGGGACGCGGTCGGCCTTGAGGGTCCCGACGAAATCGCGCACGGTCTGCATCTGCTGCTTGGGCGTCTGCTCGGGCAGGGCGGAGAGGATGGAGAGGTAATTCGTCTGGACGTTGAGCGTGCGGCTGAGCTCGTCGTAGGCGATGAACTGATTCTGTCCGCGGATGAAGTGCTCGCGCACGGCCTGCGTCGCCTCGAAGCAGGCGGCGGACAGGGAGGCGATGCCGTCATAGCAATTGGACGCGCCGATGGAGAAGGAGAGGGCGTGCTGCTGGGCGCAGGCATCGAGCATGGCGCGGCAGCGCGCGGTCAGCTCGTCCTCCTGCCCCTCCTGGAGGCCGACGAGGCAGACATACATCGACTGCTCGAACAGGTCGCGGAAATACCACGTGAAGTCGTCGCCGAGCGCGCCGGCGAGGATGTCGGAGAGCGTCTTGCGCGGGATGGGCGTCTCGGCCTGATTGAACAGGCGGAGCATCAGCACGCGATAGCGCGGCTTTGAGAAGGTCATGCCCAGCGCGGCGGCCTCGCGGTTGTATGCCTCGAAGGAGGAGAAGCCGCCCTTGAGCAGCGAGAAGAGCAGCGCGTCCTTGAGCGCCTGCCCGTCGGGGGAGCTCATGAGCTGCGCCTGCATGTGGGCGTTCTGCGCGGAGAGGGAATCGATGGCCTCCTTGAGCGACTCGAGATCGTCGCTGCCGCTGCGGCCCAGGGACTCGGTCAGCGCCTGAATGGGGCGGTAATTGAGGCGCATGGCCATGTGGATGACCAGCGCGCCGGCGGCCAGCAGCGTCAGCAGCAGCACCATCACCGTGACCTGCGCGCGGAAAAGCGGCGCGAGCATCTCGGCGGCGGGCAGAAGGAAGACATAAGTCCAGTCGATGACGGCGGACGGCACGCGCTCAACGAGATATTCGACCCCGCCGGAGGTGATCCGGTCGCCCGTCGGCGATGCGGCGAGGGACAGCGTGGAGGCCACGACCCGGCCTTCGGCGTCCAGGACGGCGCCCTGCTGGCCGGGGTTGTCCAGCGGGGAGAGGTGCTCCAGAAAGTGATCCTCGCGCACGAAAAAGATCAGGACGGTGTCCTGAAGGCGGGAGAACACGGAGGGCGTATTGAAGAAGGCGAGATAGCGCTGGTCGCTGCCCTGGCGGCGGGCGGGCAGGACGGTCCTGTTCTGCAGGGCGGAAATCGCGCCGGTATCGTATAAATCGCCGTCGAAGGAAAAGATGCTGTCAAAGAAGAGATGCTTGCCATACACGGCGGTGGAGGTATACACCTGTCCGTCTCCGGCGGGGACGAGAGCCAGCTCGTCGATCATCAGCGAGGAGGCCAGAAGGCTGCGCAGTTCGTTGACAAGGCGCAGATCACGAAGGGGGCTGGGGTTCTCCAAGTAATAAGAAAAGAAATTCTGATTGACGGTCGAGAGCTGGTAGTCGATGGTGTAGAGCTGCTCGATGTCCCTGTCGAGCTGCTGGGTGGTCTGAAGCAGTCGGCTGCGGTGGGCCTGCTGGAGGTTCTCGCGCAGGGAGGTGACGAAGAACGCCTGAGAGAAGACGAGCAGGATCAGCACGGCCATCAGCAGCACTGCGATATATGACAATAAATATTTATAGTATGTTCTGGAACGCCGAAAGAGCATGGACATCCTCCCCAAAGGAACATCTGACGTATTATACGCCAAGTATAGCACAGAAGGAGATTTTGTGCAAGAAGCGGCAAAGAAAGTAAAAACGGCATATTTTTATCCGACGAATCTACAATTTTCAAGCTGCTTTCTTGGTGATACTGGAAAAATGGGAGGATGAAGGCGCGAAAAAACGTTTTTTGAAGATTGCCAGTAAGGTTTGTGTGTGGCAAAATGATAGACAGCGAAGGGACGCCGTGGGACGGCTGTCCCTGTCTGGGCATGCAATTTGCCCGAAAAAAAGGTTTACCCTGAAAGGAGGCGCTCCTGTGAAGCGGAACGCGCTGCTGGCCTTTGTTCTGGCGTGCATGTGCTTTGTATGTCCTGCCCTGGGAGAGGAATGGTCGGATTATTATTCTTTTCAGAATGAAACGGCCATCGGCTATGACGAGGCTCTGGAGGCCTATGCGGCCTATCCCATGGCGCCCGAAGGCACGCGACTGGAACTTCTGCCCTCTGCCGCAGCCCTGACCGGAGACGCGGCGTTGGCAACCCAGGTGGAGGGCGCTGCTGAGGCGCTCGTGCTGGGCGATGGGGAGAGCACCGTCACATGGACGGTGGATGTCCCCGCAACAGGACTCTACGAGCTGGAGGTGACCTACTTTGCCCAAGACGGCAACGAGGCCAAGATCCAGCGCAAGCTGACCATCGACGGGGCGCTCCCGTTCGATGAGGCGAACAACCTGTGCTTCTACCGCCGCTTCGAGGAGAGCGGCGATGTGCGCATCAACTCCATCGGCGACGAGGTCTGGCCCAAGCAGGCCGAGATCCGCCTTTGGCAGACGGTGCGTGCCGTGGACGGCCAGGGCATCTACGTGGACCCCTTCCGCTTCTACCTGACGGAGGGCACGCACGAGATCTGCCTGGAATACGTCGACCAGCCCGTGACCCTTGGCACGCTGGTCCTCGTCGCCCCGGCGGTCTATCCGACATACGAGCAGGTGGCCGCGGAGTACGAGGCGAAGGGCTACAAGCCCGTGGGCGCGGATGTGCAGATCAAGTTCCAGGGCGAGGATTCCACCTGGCGCAGCGAGAACGTCATCCGCCGCGAATCCGACGCAGACCCGATGACCGAGCCGCGCTCCGGCGCAAACCGCGTGCTCAACGTGGTGGGCGGCTGGCGCTGGCGCCTTGGCAACGCGGCCGTCGCGTGGGACTTTGAGGTGCCGGAGGACGGCCTGTATTCCCTGACGCTCAAGGTGCTTCAGGACAACGACGCGGGCATGCCCGCCTACCGCCGGATCACGATCGACGGCGAGGTTCCGTTTGACGAGCTGCGCCTGTACGCCTTCCCGTACAGCAACAGATGGTATGCCGAGACGCTGCACGGCGCGGACGGCGAGCCCTTCCAGTTCTACCTGACCAAGGGTAAGCACACGCTCGAGATGTCCGTCAAGCTCGGCCCGATCGGCGAGATCATGACCCGCACGGAGAAGGACACCGCGTACCTGGGCGAGGTGCAGCGCGAGATCGTCAAGATCACCGGCACGGAGCCCGACTACAACTACGAATACGACCTGTACCGCACCATGCCGGGCCTGGCCGACCAGCTGCTGTATCTGGCCGGACGCCTGCAGGAGAGCGCGGATCTGCTGGCGGATATCTCCAACGAGACGACCTCCATGGAGAACAACTACCGCCAGATCATCGACCAGCTGAACTTCTTCGCGGAGGATGTGGACCGCATCCCGCGCGCGCTCAGCGACATGGACAACGCGCAGAGCAACCTCGGCACGTACATTTCCACCATGGAAAAATGCCCGCTCGCCGTGGACTACGTGATCGTGCACAGCCCGCAGACGCAGGTGGAGATCGCGACCTCGACCTTCTGGCAGCGCATGGGCGTCACGTTCGAAAACTTTATCGCTTCCTTCTATAAGGACTACGATTCCGTCGGCCTGATCGTCGACGAGGACGGCGAGGAAGCGAAGGAGAGGGTCGTGCTGGACGTCTGGATCGGACGCGGCACGGAGTGGGGCGAGATCCTCAAGGAGCTGGCCGACGAGGACTTCACACCCAAGACCGGCATCGTGGTTAACCTCCACGTGCTGCCCTCGGGCCAGCTGGCGACCGGCTCGGTCAACACCATCCTGCTGTCGGTGACCTCCGGCACGGCCCCGGATGTGGCGCTGTCGGTGGACTACAACCTGCCCGGCGAGTTTGCATTCCGCGAGGCCGTCGTGGACCTGACGCAGTTCGAGGACTTTGACGAGGTGGCGAGCCAGTTCTACGACTCCAGCCTCGTGCCCTACACCTTCCAGGGCGGCGTCTACGCCCTGCCGGAGACCATGGACTTCACCGTCATGATCTACCGTCAGGACATCCTGCAGGAGCTGGGCGTCGAGCTGCCCCAGACATGGACGGACCTGTATCAGAAGGTTCTGCCGCGCCTGTACGAGAACAACATGGCCTTCTCGCTGCCGGTGGATACGTCCGTGTCCTCCAACTCGCCCGGCGCGCTGCGCGGCTTCACGCTGCTGCTGCTGCAGATGGGCGGCGACTACTACGTCAGCGACGGCGCGGCCTCGGCGCTTGACACCCCGGAGGCATACAAGGCGTTCAAGTTCTGGACGGACATGTACGCCAACTACGGCATCGACGCGGAGAGCAACTTCTTCACCCGCATCCGCACCGGCACGATGCCCATCGGCGTGAGCAACTACGCGACCTACCTGCAGCTGCTCACCAGCGCGCCCGAGCTCTATGGCCGCTGGTCGATCGCCCCCGTGCCCGGCACGGAGCAGCCGGACGGCACCGTCAGCCACGCAGTCGGCACGACGGCCGCGACCGCCGGCGTCATCCTCAGCCAGAGCGACAAGCAGGAGGCCGCATGGGAGTTCCTCAAGTGGTGGATGAGCGAGGAGACGCAGACGCGCTATGGCCGCGAGCTTGAGGCCATCCTCGGCGCGGGCGCCCGCTGGAACACCGCCAACGTCAACGCCTTCTTCTCCCTGCCGTGGGATCAGCATCATGCGCAGATCATCAAGGCGCAGATGGAGGAGGCCCGCGAGCAGATGATCGTCCCGGGCGGCTACTTCACGGGCCGTCACATCATCAACGCATGGAACAGCGTCGTCGTCAGCAACAAGAACGTGCGCGACACGCTGGAGAAGGCCGTCAAGGATATCAACAAGGAACTCGAGAACAAACGTGCGGAATTTGGCATCGAATAAAAAGGAGGCGTAGCCCGTGACCGCCATCGCGCAAAAGAAGGCGAAGAAAGGCATGAAAGCCTGGCTGAAGAAAAATGCTGTCGGCTATGCGTTCCTGATGCCCTTCCTCGTTCTGTTCGCCGTGTTTGTCATCGTTCCGGTGGCAGTGGCGATGTATTACTCGCTGACCAATTACAACATGATCCAGAAGCCGGACTTCGTTGGCCTGTCCAACTACGCCCAGTTGATTCTGGACGACGACGTATTCCTGATCTCGCTGCAGAACACGCTGCTGCTGGCGGTGGTGACCGGCCCGCTGGGCTACTTCGCCTCCTTCATCATGGCGTGGATCATCACGCTGGTCAAGCGGGGACGCGGCTTCTTCTCGCTCGCGTTCTACGCCCCGTCCCTGACCAGCGGCGTGGCGATGTCCACGATCTGGCTGATCCTGTTCTCCGGCGACCGCTACGGCTACATCAACAACCTGCTCCTGCGGCTGGGCATCATCATGGAGCCCATCCTCTGGACGAAGGATGCCGATTTCGTCCTGCCGGTCATCATGATCATCACGGTCTGGATGTCCATGGGCAACGGCTTCCTGTCCTTCCTTGCGGGCTTCCAGAACATCGACCCGTCGATGTATGAGGCCGGCAGGGTGGACGGCATCAAGAACAAGTGGCAGGAGCTCCGCCTGATCACGATCCCGCTGATGAAGCCGCAGATGCTCTTCGGCGCGATCAACTCCATCGTGGGCGCGTTCGCCGTGTTCGACGTGGCGACGGCCGTGGCCGGCATGCCCAGCCCGAACTACGCGGCCCACACCATCGTCGCCCATCTGTACGACTACGCATTCACCCGCTTCAACATGGGTTATGCCTCGGCGGTGGCCATGGTGCTGTTCCTGATCACATTCTTCCTGGGACGTCTGTGCATGCGCATGTTCCGGGACGACACCTGAGAAGGGAGGCGTGAATCCAAATGGTAGCTGTCAAGGTGAAAAGAAGGCGCTTTCGTCTGAGGAAGCTGACCTTCTCCAAGATCATGCTCTATCTCTTCCTGGCGATGATGGTGGTGTTCTGCGGTCTGCCGCTGTTTGCGATGGTGTGCCGCTCGCTGATGCCGCTGGACGAATTGTATCTGTATCCGCCGCGGCTGATCGTGCAGAAACCGACGCTGCGCAACTTCTCGGACCTGCTGACCTCGCTGTCCTCCTCCACGGTGCCGTTTACGCGCTACATCTTCAACAGCGTGTTCACCACGGTGGTGACGTGCGTGGCGTCGATCATCGTGTGCTGTCTGGGCGCGTACGGTCTGGTCAAGCATAAGCCCGCCGGCTCGAACATCATCTTCGGCATCGTCGTGGCGGCGCTGTCCTTCTCCGTGCATGTCACGCAGATTCCGAACTATCTGGTCGTCAACTCTCTGGGCCTGGTCAACACGTATCTGGCGCTGATCATCCCCAAAATCGCCGTCGCGTATAACTTCTTCCTGGTCAAGCAGTTCTGCGAGCAGCTGCCGGACTCCATCCTGGAGGCGGCGCGCATCGACGGCGCGAAGGAGCTTCGCATCTTCTGGACGATCGCCATGCCGCTGCTCCAGCCGGCGTGGACGACGCTGGCGGTGTTCTCCTTCGTCAACAACTGGAACGATTACTTCTCTCCGCTGATCTTCATCCAGTCCAACGCGCTCAAGACGCTGCCGCTGGCGCTGCAGACGCTCTCGGGCGGCGCGGGCGTGGTGGCGCGCTCCGGCGCTGTCGGCGCGGCGACGTTCCTGACGACGCTGCCGGCCATTCTGGTGTTCGCGTTCATGCGCGGCAAGGTCATGGAGACCATGTCCTACTCGGGCATCAAGTCGTAAGGGGGGATTGAGCGATGAAACGTTTTCTGGCGCTGCTCCTGACGCTTGTCGTGCTGCTTTGCGCCTGCTCCCCTGCGTATGCGGTGGTCGGCGTGGACGCCTTCGTTGCCGACGAGGATGAGAATTACATCCCGATTCCGGCGGCGTATGAGGTGTATACCACATTCAAAAACCTGAACGAATACGGCTTCATGAACCATCCCGAGGACATCTTCGTCGGCCCGGACGACCTGCTCTACGTCGCCGACACGGAGAACAACCGCGTCCTTGTGATGGACCGCGAGGGCGTGGTGCTCGAGGAGATCACATCCGCCTGCGGGCAGGACCTGAAGATGCCGCGCGGCGTGTACGTCGGGGACGACGGCTCGCTGTGGATCGCCGACACGGGCAATCTGCGTCTGGCGACCCTCAACGCGGACCGCACCGACCGCAAGGCGTACTTCAAGCCCGATTCGGCGCTGCTTGAAAACAACTTTACCTTCGACGTGCAGAAGATCTTCGTGGCCAACACGGGCTACATCTACGCGCTCAAGGGCGCGAACCTTCTGGCCATCGACGAGGGCAACAACTTCCGCGGCTATCTGGGCGCGGACGACGTCGGCTTCTCGCTCTCGCGCATGCTCATCCGCATGTTCGGCACCAAGTCGCAGGTGGAGCGCACGGTCAAGCAGGAGCCGGCGAGCTACTCCAACTTCTACATCGGCTCGGACAACATGATCTACGGCATCCTTTCGAATAAGGATACCGCGCAGATCCGCAAGCTCAACTCCGTGGGCAACAACACCTACGAGGAGCAGAAATACGGCTTCACGCTCACCGACGAGGAGGGCGAGCCGCTCGAGCCGACGCTCGCGGACATCACCGTCGAGGACAACGGCATCATCACCGTCGTCGACCGCATCAGCGGCCTGATCTATCAATACGATCAGGAGGGCAATCTGCTCTGCACATTCGGCGGCATCGGCACGGTGGGCGGCCTGTTCCAGATTCCCGTGTCCATCGACCATGACAGTCAGGGCTACCTGTACGTGCTTGACTACAACACCGGCTCGATCACGGTCTTCAAGCCCACGCATTTCATCCATCTGATCCACGAGGCCGTGACGCTCCACGGCGAGGGCCGCTACCAGGAGGCGTTGGGCTACTGGGAGCAGGCGCTTGACATCGACAGCAACTACTCACTGGCGCATCAGGGCGTGGCCAAGGTCATGGCCAAGCAGGAGCGCTGGGAGGAATCGCTCCACTCCTACTATCTGGCGGGGGACAAGGACGGCTACTCCGAGGCGTTCACCGAATACCGGCACGAGATGTTCCGGCAGTACTTCGTGCCCGTCGTCTTTGCCGTCTTTGTGGGGATGTTCCTGCTGATCAAGCTGCTGTCCCTGCTCAAGCGCAAGGCGGACGAGTGGGCCGACGACGTGGAGATGGGAAGGGGGCTTAAAGGATGAAAAGCTTGAAGCTGTGCCTGATGACGCTGTATCATCCCGTCGTCGTGACCGAGTACATTAAAAAGCAGCGCGGGGAGAAGCGCAGCTGGACGACCATCGCGGTGCTCCTGCTGCTGGCCCTCGCCGTGCGCATCCTGTCCATCTACGGCACGCATTACCCGCTGGCGGCGGTGACCGTGCGCAAGGCGAATCTGCTGCTGGAGTGCGGCAAGCTGTTCGTCCCGGTGCTGACCTGGGTTCTGGCGTCCTACATGATGACGACCATCCTGGACGGCGAGACGCTGTTTTACGAGACGCTGCTGTTCTCGTCCTACGCGCTCGTGCCGTATATCGTGTTCACACCGATCCTGACGCTGGCCTCCCGCATCATGGAAAACAGCCAGATCGGCCTGTTCACGGCGCTGGAGATCATCATACTGGGCTGGGTTGTCCTCTTGATGATTTTAGCGCTCAAGGAAATGAACGGCTATTCAATGGGAAAAACGGTGCTGCTCATCGGCCTTTCCCTGTTCACCATGGTGATGATCTGGGCAATGGTCATCCTGCTGTTCACCATCAGCTCGCAGTTCGTGGGCATGGTGCGCGAGATGTACTTTGAGATCATCTACCGCATCGACTGACGCAGGAGGTAGAAGATGATGAAAAAATGGATCGTCCTGTGCCTCGTGCTGCTGCTGAGCCTGTGCGGTGTGGCGCTGGGGGAGGAAGCCTCCGCGCCGGTGGAAACGGCTGCCGCCGAAGAAGCCATTCCCATGGAAGCGACGGCCGGCGAAGCGACCGCTGTCCCCGCGCCGGATGCGGCCATCGCCGCGCTGACGGAGCAGGGATACCTGCCCATCGCCGAAAACGACCGTCTGGCGCTGCTGCTGGCGGCGGACAGCTGCGGCTTCAGCGTGGTGGACAAGGCCAGCGGCGTGACGTGGTCCTCGTCGATGAACGACCCGACGTTCACCGGCAAGCTCGCGGGCCTGAACGCCAAGAAGGCCAACTCGCTTCTGACCATCAACGTGACCAACCTTGAAAAGGGCGCCGGCTCGATCACGAACGCCGTGCTGCTCAAC
Source organism: uncultured Clostridia bacterium (assembly GCA_944362695.1). Classification (GTDB taxonomy): domain Bacteria; phylum Bacillota; class Clostridia; order Christensenellales; family Aristaeellaceae; genus Ventricola. The sequence continues at coordinate 14,929 of CALVTQ010000091.1, read as the reverse complement.
GAGAAGAACCTGACCACGGCCTATGAGCTGATCGAAAACGGCGTGCGCCTTGATTACGATCTGGGCAACACGCAGATTTCCCTGTCGGTGGAGGTCGTGCTCGACGGCGAGGACGTCGTGGTGCGCGTGCCGTACAGTTCGATCAACGCCTACGGCGAGTTCTCGATCGTCTCGATCGACATGCTGCCGTATCTGTGCTCCGGCTCGGACAACGCCGACGGCTTCCTGCTGTATCCCGACGGCTCCGGCGCGATCCTCGAATTCAAGGATTACGCCCACTACCGCGAGCTGACGCAGCTCTTCAGCGTATACGGCAACACGGAGAAGGCGCAGAGCATGCTCGACTTCTTCGATCAGGAGGACCCGGAGGTGTTCATGCCGGTGTACGGCGTGTCCATCGCGGGCAACGCGATGCTGGCCGTCGTGGAGGACGGCGCACAGACGGCGCGCATATCGGTCAACTCCTCCAACAAGATCGTGGCGGTGAGCAACGTGTTCGCCAACCTGCAATATCGCAGGGGCTTTGACGACCTGCGCGTGACGACCCGCTCGATCAAGACCTACGACCCGAACGCGATGGAGACGGATTACTCCATCCGCCTCATGTTCCTGCCCGCGGGCGAGGACAGTTACAGCGACATGGCCGTGGCCTATCGCAAGTATCTGATGAAAAACGGCCTCGAGCCGGATATCGCGGAGCAGTCCGTGGCGCTCGACCTGTTCATGAGCGCGCCGGAGAAGGGCCTGCTGTTTGACACGCAGCGCACCGTCACGACGCTCGAGCAGGCGGGCGGCATCCTCGATGCGCTCGAGGCGGCGGGCATCGGCGGCGCGCAGGTGTCGCTCAAGGGCTGGGCCAAGGGCGGATACGGCATGTTCCCGGACCGCCTGCCTGTGGACGGCGCGATCGGCAGCAACGACGATCTCGCCGCGCTGGCGAAGAAGGCGGCGGACATGGGCTCGACCCTGTCGGTTACGGCGAACTTCATCGAGGCCAACGCCGATTCCCGCAACTACTCCAAGCGCAACGACGTGGTGTATCTCTCCAGCTACGCCATCCTGACCGACCCGGAGGAGACGACGTTCATCCTCAGCCCCGAGGTCACGCGCGAGAAATACGACGCCTTCGTCAAGGCGGGCGGCAATCTCGGCCTCGGCGGCATGCGCTTTGAGCGCATGGGACAGTTCATCCCCTTCAACTACAACCGCGGCCACTACTACACCACCGAGCAGACGCTTGAGGTCTACAAGCAGATGCTCGCCGACGCGAAGGAGACCTTCGGCTCGGCCAGCGTGGAGGGCGGCGCGATCTGGGCGGCGCCGTATGTGCAGCTGTTCACCCGCGTGCCCTATGAGGCGAGCGGCTATCAGTTCACGACGAAGGCCGTGCCGTTCTTCCAGATCGCCATGCATGGCCTGCGCAGCTACACCGGCGAGCCGGGCAACCTCTCCAGCGACCTGCAGCGCGAGATGCTGCGCTGGGTGGAGCTGGGCTACATGCCCTACTTCGAGCTGACGTGGGGCAGCACCGAGGCGCTGATGTACACCGAATATCAGAGCCTGTTCACGGCGGAATACACCGCATGGCTCGATGAGGTGGCGCAGGTCGCCAGGGAATTCGGCGAGGGCGAGCTCTCCGAGCTGCGCACGGCGATGATCACCGCGCACGAGCAGATCGCGCCCGACGTGTATCGCGTGCGATACGACAACGGCACGGCGGTGTATGTCAATTACAGCCAGGACAGCGTGGAGGCTGACGGCCACACCGTGCCCGGCATGGACTATCTGGTGGTTAAGGAGGGGAGCAAATGAGCGGGAAAGCCAAGAAGAAGCGCCGCATGAGCATGGAAAAGAAGCGCTCGCTGGAGGCATACATCTTCCTGATCCCCTGGCTGATCGGTCTGTTCCTGTTCTTCCTGCGGCCGATTCTGATCTCGATGCAGCTGTCCTTCTCGGACATCGTCAAGCTCAAGGGCTTCGTGATGGACTGGGTCGGGCTGGAAAACTATCGCTACATCTTCTTCTACGACATCAACTTTATCCCGATGTTCCTGCAGACCGTGACGGATACGCTGCTCAACACGCCGATCTGTCTGGTGTTCTCGCTGGTCATCGCGATTCTGATCAACCGCCCGATGAAGGGCCGCGGCTTCTTCCGCGCGGCGTTCTTCATCCCGGTCCTGCTGGGCGCGGGCTACGTCATGAAGCAGATGCTGGGCATGGGCGCGGACGGCACGACGATCACGACGGGCATTGTGGTGCCGGAGCTGATCGCCGACCTGCTGGGCCACAACCTGACGGAGTTCCTGCAAGGCGTGCTCGACCGCATCACCGTGGTGCTCTGGAAGTCGGGCGTGCAGATCGTGCTGTTCCTGGCCGGTCTGCAGGGCATTTCCTCCTCGCTGTATGAGGCCGCCCGCGTGGACGGCGCGACCGAGTGGGAGATGTTCTGGAAGATCACGCTGCCGATGATCACGCCGGTGATCCTGATGAACATGGTCTACACCATCGTCAACTTCTTCACCGACGCGACGAACCCGATCGTCGATTACATCTACAAGCAGAGCTTCGGCAACCCGCAGCAGTTTGCCCACGGCGCGGCGATGGGCTGGGTGTATTTCGCATTCGCCTTCCTGCTGTGCATCATCACCATCGGCGTGATGCGCCGGTTCGTGTACGTCTCCGGCGGAAAGGAGTGAGCGCACAATGGCTAAAGCAAAAGCAAAGAAGATGCCCCGTCAGAAGGGCAAGACCTTCTGGGTGCGCCGCATCCGCGACGGCATCCTGCGCGCCGCGTTCTATTTCCTGCTGGCGACGCTGTCCTTCGTGTTCCTGTATCCCTTCATCAAGATGATCACGCAGTCGCTGATGACGGATGATGACCTCATCAACATCACGGTCAAGTGGATTCCCTCGGAGCTGACGTGGAGCAACTACTCCATCGCCTTCCGCAAATTGCAGTTCGGCACGTACGTCTGGAACAGCATCAAGGTCGCGGTCATCGCCACGCTGGGCCACGTGTTCGCCTGCGCGGCGACGGGCTATGCCTTTGCGCGCTATAAGTTCCGCGGCCGCGGGCTGCTCTTTGGGCTGGTCATCCTCTCGATGATCGTGCCGGTGCAGACGATTATCATCCCGCAGTACATGCAGTACTCCAACTGGGGCTGGGTCAACAGCCCGCTGTATCTGCCGCTGCTGGTGCCCACGTTCTTCGGCTTCGGTCTGAACGGCGGCTTCTTCATCTTCCTGTTCAGGCAGTTCTTCATGGGCCTGCCGCACGAGATGGAGGAGGCGGCGCGCGTGGACGGCTGCGGCCCGATCCGCACGTATCTGCGCATCATGCTGCCGATGAGCCAGTCCTCGCTGCTGGTGTGCACGGTGCTCTCGCTCGTGTGGCACTGGAACGACTACTTCGAGCCGGGCATCTACGTGACGGACGTGTGGCTGAAGATGCTCCCCAACCGCCTGCCTTCGCTCTTCGCGGAGCTGAGCAAGGAGAACTTCACCATGATCCAGAAGAACGATATCGAGGGCCTGATCTTCAACGAGGCCATGCTCATGGCGGCGACGTTCCTGTGCATCCTGCCGATCCTGATCATGTATCTGTTCCTGCAGAAGCGCTTCATGGAGGGCGTCGAGCGCAGCGGCCTGACGGGCATGTAAGATGTGAATGCAAAATGTGTGTATAGTTATACAACATATGTACGTTATATTTCCTGTGTATGAAATTGCTGAATTATTTTAAGAATAATTAGAAAATTCCCCCTTTACAAACAGGAAATAATAGGTTATAATTGTGCTGGTTACACGAATAAAAACGCGCGCGGAAATCCCGCGGAATCACCCCGGTTTTGGCGGCGGAAGCCGTTGAACGATATCGACACCCAATTCAAAAAGGAGGTAACCCCCATGAAAAAGATCCTGGCAACCCTGCTGGCGCTGTCCATGCTCTTCACGCTGGTCGCGCCCGCCATGGCGGAGGAGACCCCGACCGTGACCTATCTGGTCCGCGGCGGCACCGCCGAGTACGAACCCTACATCTATCCGGGTCTGGTCGGCATGCTGAAGATTCAGCAGATGGCCGGCGTCAATATCGACTGGACCGTTATCTGCGGCTCCGGCGATGAGATCAACACCCAGTACCTGTCGATGATGGCCAGCGGCAACTATCCGGACATCATCCAGTGGCAGCACAACAACGACTACACCGGCGGCGTGTCCCAGATGTACGCGGACGGCATCATCATCGAGCTGAACGACGTCATCGACAAGTACATGCCCAACTACAAGAAGCTGCTTGAGGAGAACCCGCACGTGGCCAAGACCCTCATGGACGACGAGGGCCGCTACCTGTACTTCACCGTCATCAACCCGCTCAACAGCGACCTGGAGAAGGTTGCCGTGACCTGGTGGGGCCTGATGATGCGTCAGGACTGGCTGGACAACGTCGGCGCCGAGGTCCCCACGACCATCGACGAGTGGTATGAGGTTCTCACGCTCTTCAAGGAGGGCGACCCGAACGGCAACGGCGTGCAGGATGAGATCCCGTTCGACGCCGGCTCCGCTGGCCTGAACCTGTTCATGCCCGCCTTCGACATCCAGAACGGCGTGTACATCAACCCCGAGACCGGCAAGGTCGGCTACGGCCAGTACACCGAGAACTACAAGGCTTTCCTGGAGACCATGAACAAGTGGTACGCCGAGGGCCTGATCCAGAACGTCTTCGCGGACGAGACCGGCGCTCCGGCCGACTCCTCCGACCCCAACATCTATGCTGACCTCGCCGGCTCCTGGAAGGGCCTGTCCAACTATTGGGAGCAGCGTCTGCCGCAGGTGCAGGAGAAGAACCCGAACGCGGACTTCGTGGCCGTTCAGTGGCCGAAGGACGCCAACGGCAACATCTATGCCGACGACTACGGCATGGGCTACGGCGACCGCTACTGCGCCGTCATCAGCGTGGACTGCCAGAACGTTGAGGCTGCTGCCCGCCTGATCGACACCATGTACACCGAGGAAGGCACCAACTGCACCACCTGGGGCACCATCGAGGGCGACCCGATCAACCCCGAGTGGACCGGCGGCCACGGCACCTACACCGTCGATGAGAACGGCGTGAAGCACGAGACTGAGTGGGCCAACCAGATGACCGAGAACTTCTACGATGGCGCGTTCGCCAACAAGTATCGCTATGCGATGAGCCACGTGTCCTTCCCGCGCTGGGGCGCTGCCGACTACCTGGCCGCCACCCGTGAGGAGCGCTACGTGAACTCCGCGATGCTGTGGGCGCAGGCCAGCAACGCGCTGGAGTACCCGAACGCGATCGTTCTGAGCACCGACGCGCAGAAGGAAGTCGCCGAGATCGAGAACATGGGCACCTATATCTCCGAGATGACCTACAAGTTCATCACCGGTGAGGAGCCGCTGACCAACTACGATACCTACATGGAGACCCTCCAGAAGATGGGCATCGAGAAGCTGATCGAGCTGTATCAGCAGGCTTACGACAACTTCAACGCCCGCGGCAACTAATTTAACGGAATAGTTTTCGCGGCGAAAGCCAAGGGGACGTCGGGCGACCGGCGTCCCCGTTTTTGCCAAAAGCGGCAATTCGGCATTTTCCTCAGGCGGGAGCCATGGTATAATCAAAGCATCACAGAAAACGAAAGGGGACGGTTTGCGGTGAAAAAACGGATAGCGGCGATCGGGATTGTGCTGGCGCTGCTGGCTGTGCTTGCCGGCTGCACACGGGAGGAGCAGGCGGGCAGGCCGCAGATCACATGGTATCTGCGCGCAGAGGACGAGTCGCTCTACAACGAGCTCAAGGGGATTGCCGCCATCGAGGACGCGACCGGCGTCGATGTGAACTTCATCTGTCCCCCGAACGACAGCGAGGACGCCTTCAAGATGATGGTGGCCTCCGGCAAGCTGCCCGACGTCATCATGTGGCAGCACTCCTCCGCCATCGACAGGATGTATCAGGAGGGGACGATTCTGGACTTGACCGACCTGATCGCGCAGCACGCGCCGACGCTCACTGCGCTGTATGAACGCCGCCCGGAGCTTCGCAGGCAGGTGGAGACGGCCGGGGGACGGATCTACTACTTCCCGTCGATCAACCCGATGGAGACGATCGAGGAGATCGGCCGCAAGTCGTATTGCGGGCTGATCATCCGCGACGACTGGCTCAGCAAGCTGGGCCTGTCCGCGCCCAACACGATCGACGAGTGGTACGAGGTGCTCACGGCGTTCAAGACGCGCGACCCCAACGGCAACGGCTTTCAGGACGAGATTCCCTTCGACGGCTGGGGCCTGCCGTATTTCCTGCCCGCGTTCGGCGTGCTGGATAATTTCTGCATCAACGCGCAGGGCGAGGTCGTCTTCGGCCCGATGGAAATGGAATACAAGGCGTATCTGGAGACGATGCACAAGTGGTACGAGGAGGGGCTGCTGGGCAGCAACTGCTTCATCCATTCCGATCCGTGGAAGACCGAGAACATCGTCAATGACCTGACCGGCGCGTTCGCGGGTCTGGACAACGCGTGGCGGTATTACCTGCCGACGCTTCAGGAGAACACATCCGAGGCCGCGAGCCTGCAGGCCGTGCCGTGGCTGCGCGCCGAGAACGGAACGCGCTACACCCCGCGCGAGGACGTGGCCAGCAACATGGCGACCATCGTGACGGTCATCACCTCCGCCTGCGAGAACCCCGAGGCGGCTGTGAAGCTGATCGACTACATGTATTCCGAAAAGGGCAGCGAGCTGCTGACATGGGGCATCGAGGGCGAGAGCTTTGAATGGGTGGACGGCGAGCGCAGGCTGACCGAGCTGGCGCTGACGACCGACCCGGAGAAGGGCTGGCTGCGGCTGTATGAATACGCCGTCGGCCACGCGGCCTTCCCCAAATACGACGGAGAGACCGTCGTGCTGGCGAGCTATCCCGAGGAACAGCTCATCGCCGAGCGGACGTGGGCGGACGCATCGACCGCGCTGGTCTATCCGCCGGGGATCGCATTGGACGTGGAGGACAAGGCGTTCTGCGACGGCGTGATGGACGATGTGCAGCCGTATCTGACGGAGATGGAGCTCAAATTCATTACGGGCGAGGAGCCGCTGAGCAGCTTTGACCTGTTCGCGGCGCAGCTCGAGCGCATGGGCGTGGGCGAGGCGCTGGAGATCTACCGGCAAGCCTACGCGGCATATCAGCAAAAACAATGACAGGGAGATCAATGCGATGAACATACTCAATTATGCGGCCTATGCCAAAGACGGCGCGGACTGGACGCAGGCCTTCATCCGCGCCATCGGCGATATCCGCGCGCAGGGCGGCGGCGTGCTGGACGTCCCGGCGGGCGTGTACCCGACCGGCTCGATCCGCCTGTATGACAACATGACGCTGAACATCGAATCCGGCGCAGTGCTGCGCTTTCATCAGGACGAGGCGGCGTTCCCGCTGATCGACCTGGAATTCGAGGGCATCGCGGGCAAGATGCATCAGTCCTGCATCTACGCGGAGAACGCGAAGAACGTGACCGTCACGGGCTATGGCACGGTGGACGGGCAGGGCGCGTATTGGTGGAAGCAGATCCGCGAGCGGGGCTGCACGGAATATCCCCGGCCCTATCTCGTGTGCTTCGCGGACTGCGAGCACGTGGTGCTCGAGAACGTGACGCTGACCAATTCCCCGGCGTGGACGGTGCATCCGCTGCGCTGCCGCAACGTGGTGATCCGCGGCCTGAACATCAAGAATCCCGCCGATTCGCCCAACACCGACGGCATCGACCCGGACGCCTGCGAGGATGTGCGCATCAGCGACTGCACCATCGACGTGGGCGACGACTGCATCGCCATCAAGTCCGGCACGGAGGACACGCCGAACCGCCGGGCGAGCCAGCGCATCATCATCACCAACTGCCATTTCCTGCACGGCCACGGCGGCGTGGTGCTGGGCAGTGAGATGAGCGGCGACATCCGCAATGTCGTCGTGAGCAGCTGCGTGTTCTACGAGACCGACAGGGGCATCCGCCTCAAGACGCGCCGGGGACGCGGCGGCAGGGTGGAGGGCATCTACCTCTCCGACCTGATCATGGAGAAGGTCATGTGCCCGTTCGTATTCAACATGTATTACTTCTGCGGCCGCGACGGCAAGCTGCGCCGCGTATGGGACAAGGCGCCCTATCCGGTCGGCGAGGACACGCCCATGCTGCGCGACGTGACGATCACGGGCGTGCGGGCGAGGCAGTGCACCGCGAGCGCTGGCTTCTTCTATGGCCTGGCCGAAATGCCGGTGGAGGGCGTGACGATGCGCGATATCGTCGTGGAGATGACGCAGGACGGCCCCGCCGGGACGCCCGCGATGATGGACGGCTGCCCGAGGATGCAGGGTGCGGGCTTCTTCCTGCGCAATGCCGTGGGCGTCAGCCTGCGCGATGTGAAGGTGCTGGGCGTCCACGGCGACGTGCTGGATATCGACGAGAGCGTGCGAATGGAGGTGTAAGCGGTGAGCGAGCGGCTTTGGTATGACGCGCCCGCGAAGGACTGGAACATCGCCCTGCCGCTGGGCAACGGGCGCATGGGCGCGATGATCTTCGGCGGCACGGTGCTCGAGCGCATCAGCCTCAACGAGGACACGTGCTGGTACGGCGGCTTCCGCGACCGCGTCAACCCCGATGCAAAGGCAGCCCTCCCCGAGATCCGCCGGATGCTTGGCGAGGACCGAATCGCCGAGGCGCAGGCGCTGGCCGAGGAGGCGCTGACCGCCACGCCCGATGCGGAGCGGCACTACGAGGTGCTCTGCGACCTGATTTTGCAGCAGCTGGACGGCGAGAAGCCCGAGGGCCTGCACGGCCTGAGCAATCTGCGCGGGCATGATATGACGCGATACGAGCGCGAGGTCAGCGATTACCGGCGCGAGCTGGACATCCGCGACGGCGTGCACACGGTCGGCTACGTCCGCAAGGGGAAGCGCATCCGCCGCGAGAGCATCCTGTCCGCGCCGCATCAGGTGTTCGCCATGCGGCACGAGGGCTTCCCGGCGCGCGTGGTGCTGCGCAGGGGCGCGTATGTCGGCCGCATCGACAGGGTGGACGCGCGCACGATCCTGCTGACCGGCCAGTCCGGCGACGGCGGCGTGCAGTATGCGGCGGTCTGCCGCGCTGTGGGCGAGGGCGTGCATGTCGTCGGCAGCACGCTGCATACAGGCGAGCGGGCGGACATCTTCCTCGCGGGCGCGACGACGTATCGCTTTGACGACCCCGTCGCGGAATGTCTGCGCAGGCTCGACGCGGCGGAGGCGGCGGGCTATGACGCGGTGAAGGCCGCGCATGTGGCGGATCACAGGGAGATCATGGACCGCTGCACGCTGACGCTTTACGGCGGCGCGGACGAGCTGCCCACGGATGCGCGGCTGGCCCGCTATGCGCAGGGTCAGGAGGACAACGGGCTCGAGGCGCTGATGTTCGCCTACGGCCGCTATCTGCTGGCGGGGTGTTCGCGGCCCGGCTCGCTCCCGGCGAATTTGCAGGGCGTGTGGAACGACCACTTCAACCCGCCGTGGGGCGGCAAATACACCATCAACATCAACACCGAGATGAATTACTGGCCCGCCGAGGTCTGCGGCCTGTCCGATATGCACATGCCGCTGTTTGAGCATCTGCGGCGCATGCAGCCCCATGGCAGGCAGGTCGCTGCGGATATGTACGGCGCGCGCGGCTGGGTGGCGCATCACAACACGGATCTGTGGGGCGACTGTGCGCCGCAGGACACGTACATTCCGGCGACGTATTGGCCGATGGGCGCGGCATGGCTGTCGCTGCACATCGCGGAGCATTACCGCTTCACCGGCGACACATCGTTTTTGGCGGAATATTACGACCTGATGGAGGACGCGGCGCGCTTCTTTGCCGACACGTGCATCGAGCGGCCCGACGGCACGCTGAGCGTCGGCCCGTCGTCGTCCCCGGAGAACGTGTATGTCACGCCGGAGGGCGAGAACGGCATCCTGACCGACTGCGCGGCGATGGACGGGCAGATCCTCTGGGCGCTGATGAGCGCGCTGGAGGAGTGCGGCGCGGCGCTCGGGCGGGACACGGCGCAGTGGAGCGCCATGAAGGCGAAGCTGAACCCCGTGCAGGTCGAGGACGGGCGCGTGAAGGAGTGGCTGCGGGACTGCCGCGAGGGCGCGCCGGGCCACAGGCACATCAGCCATCTGTTCGCGCTGTATCCGTCAAACGAGATCACGGCGGCGAACGCGGAATGGTTCGCGGCGGCGAGGGCGACGCTTGAGCATCGCCTGGCGCACGGCGGCGGGCATACGGGCTGGAGCCGGGCGTGGATCATGTGCCTCTGGGCGCGCCTGCTCGACGGGGAAAAGGCGGGCGAGAACATCCGGCTGCTGCTGGAGCGCTCGACGCTTGACAATCTGTTTGACAACCATCCGCCGTTTCAGATCGACGGCAACTTCGGCGCGGCGGCGGCCATGGCCGAGATGCTTGTGCAGAGCCACGAGGGCTTTATCCGGCTGCTGCCTGCGCTGCCGCCCGCGTGGAAGACGGGCCGGGTCAAGGGCCTGCGCGCTCGCGGCGGGTATGTCGTGGACATCGAATGGACGGGCGAATCGTATGCGGCGCATATCCGCACGGGCCGCGCGGGGACGCTGCGCCTGTGGGACGGGCGAAGCATCGCGCACGGGGCGGGGGACTGCATCCGCGTGACGCCCGAAGGCATGGAATTGACGAAGGGAGCATGAAGCACATGACCATCTGGATCTGCGGCGACTCGACCGCCGCGACGTATGCGCTGGAGCGCGCGCCCATCGAGGGCTGGGGTCAGCTGCTCGGGGAGCTCGTGCCGGGCGTGAGCGTGGAGAACAGGGCCGTCGGCGGCAGGAGCACGAAGTCGTTTCTGTCCGAGGGACGCCTGCAGGAGATCGAGGGCAGGATGCAGCCCGGCGACCTGCTGCTCATCCAGTTCACGCACAACGACACGAGCGACCTCGTCTGGCGGCACACGGACACGTACACGTCCTTCATGGCGAACCTGTCCATATTCGTGGACACCGCGCGCCTGCTGGGGGCGACGCCCGTGCTGCTGACGCCGATTCCGAGGCGCTACTGGCGGGGCGGCGAGCTGCTGGAGACGCACGACGAGTATCCCGATGCGATCCGGCTGCTGGCGATGCAGAAAAACGTGCCGCTGATCGACGTATACGCCATGGGCACGGCGCATCTGCGCGCGCTGGGCGAGGCGGAGAGCGCCAAGCTGTATATGCACGTGGAGAAGGGCGTCTTCCAGGACTACCCCGACGGGCAGACCGACGACACGCACACCCGCCATCCCGGCGCGCTGGCGTATGCCCGCATGATTGCCGACGGTCTGGCGAAGCAAAATTTGATTCAGGGAGCGTGAGCGAGCATGTATATCATCGCCAAGGACGGTTCCGGAGATTTCACATCCATTCAGGCGGCCATCGACGCCGTGCCGATGGGCAACCGTGCGCCGACGATCCTGCTGGTGCGCATGGACACATACGAGGAGCGCGTGATCGTCAACAAGGACAACCTGCGCATCATCGGCGAGGCGCGCGACCGCACGATCATCACGCACAGCGGCTGCGCCATGGACCTCGATGAAAACGGCAACGCGAAGGGCACGTTCCTGAGCTACACGTTCCTTGTGACCGGCAATAATGTCGAGGTGGAGAACATCACCATCCGCAACGACGCCGGCGACGGGCGCAAGGTCGGTCAGGCTGTGGCCGTGTATGCGGCGGGCGACCGGGGCATGTGGCGCAATGTGCGCATGATCGCCTCGCAGGACACGCTGTTCTGCGGCCCGACGATGCCCAAGGTCGCCAAGGACGCGCTGCCCAGGCTGATCCCCGACGGCGTGATCTCCGTGGGCGACTGTCCGCTCGTGCTGGGCAGGCAGTATTTTGAAAATTGCTACATTCAGGGCGACGTGGACTTCATCTTCGGGCCGTATCGCTGCTGGTTCGAGGGCTGCACGCTGTTCATGAACGCGCGCGGCGGCATGTACACCGCGGCCAACACGCCGGAGCAGTCGCCCTACGGCCTCGTGTTCCATCGGTGCAGGCTGACCGGCGAATGTGCACCCGGCGAGGGCTATCTGGGCCGTCCGTGGCGTGCGTTTGCGCGCACGGTGTTCCTGAACTGCGATATGGACGCGTGCGTCAGCCCGCAGGGCTTCGCCGATTGGCAGGGCGGCTCGCCCGTGACCGAGCGTTACGCCGAATACGGCACGACGGGCGAGCGCGCGGATCAGTCCACCCGCCATCCCAATCAGAAGCGCATGACCGATGAGGAGGCCGCGCTCTACACCGTGGCCGAGGTGCTCGGCGGATACGACGGCTGGGACCCGACGCGCCGCACGCCGACGTGGTTCCTGTGCGGCGATTCGACGATGTGCGATTATGCGCCGGATCAGGCGCCGATGACCGGCTGGGGCCAGGCGCTCAAGGCGCTGGTTCGCGGCGTGTTCGTGGAGAACTGCGCCGCCGCGGGCCACTCGAGCAAGTCGTTTATCGCGGAGAAGCGGCTCAATTTCGTCGAGCTGTGCATGCGCCCGGGCGATAAGCTGCTCATCCAGTTCGCGCACAACGACGAGAAGGAGGACGCCGGGCGCGCGACGCATCCGCGCGTGACGTATCCCGAATATCTGGGCATGTACATCGACGCGGCGCGCAGGCAGGGGGCCGAGCCCGTGCTGCTGACGCCCATCCCGCGCAGGCATTACGACGAAAACGGCGCGCTGAAGATGACGCACGGGGCGTATCCCGACGCCATGCGCGACCTCGCCGTCTATCGCGGCGTGCGCCTCGTGGATATGGAGAAGACCGTGGGCGCCGTGCTCGCCGGGATGACGCCGGAGCAGACGAAGGCGTGGTTCAACTGGCAGGACGAGGGCCACCCGAACTACCCCGACGGCGTGCAGGACAACACGCACCTGAGCTTCACCGGCGCTGTGCACATGGCGCAGATTGCGCTCGGGCTGATGGGCGAGGGCGTATGATCCGCGAATACATGCCCCATTCCGCAGAGGCGATGGCCCGGAGCATCATGAACCGCTATGGGCTGCTTGACGACCGGTGGAATTACGATTACGGCGTGATGTGGCGCGGCATGGAGGCGCTCTATGCGCTGACGGGCGACGCGCGTTATCTGGCGTACATCCGCGACGCGATGGACGCGTTCGTCGGCGAGGACGGCGGGATCCGCACCTACACGCTTGAAAGCTACAACCTTGACTACATCTGCAACGGGCGTCAGCTGCTGTATCTGCACGCGCTGACGGGCGAGCGCAAGTACAAGCTGGCCGCGGACACGCTGCGCCGTCAGCTTCGCGAGCAGCCGCGCACGCCGCAGGGCGGCTTCTGGCATAAGCAATGCTATCCGCAGCAGATGTGGCTCGACGGGCTGCATATGGCCGCGCCGTTCTATGCGGAATACGCGCTGCGCGAGGGCGACGATGCGGGCGTGCGGGATGCTGCGCTGCAATTGACGCTCGCGTTTGAAAAGACGTTCGAGCCGCGCACGGGCCTCTGGCATCACGCGTGGGACGCCGCATGCGCCCAGCCTTGGGCCGACCCGAAGACGGGCCGCGCGCCGCATGCATGGGGAAGGGCTGTGGGCTGGTATGCGCTGGCGCTGGCGGACGTGCTGGCGCTTTTGCCGCGCGAGCATCCGTGCTTTGAGCCGCTGCGCCGGAAATTTGAGACGCTGGCGGCGCGGCTGCTTGAGATCCGCGAGGACGGCGTCTGGATGCAGGTGCTCGACGAGCCGAAACGCGTGGGCAACTATCCCGAGTCGTCGGCGAGCTGCCTGATCGTCTGCGCCATCCTCAAGGCGGCGCGGCTGGGGCTGATCCCGGCGAATATGGGCGAGGCGGCGCAGGAGAGCTTCCGCGCTGTGCAGCGGCATTTCGTGGGACGCATGCGCGACGGCACGCTGTTTCTGGCCAAGTGCTGCGGCGGCGCGGGGCTCGGCGGGCGCACGGGCCGCGACGGTTCGTTCGATTATTACATCAGCGAGAACGTCGTGAGCTACGATTTGAAGGGAACAGGCGCTTATTTGCAGGCCGCCTGCGAAATGGAGCGTTTAGAGCGATAAGTCCAATGGTATGAAGTCAAGAGGGTGATGCAAGAAAAAATTGAGTAAAACAGTGCACAAAGCAGGATGTTAGAAGCAAAAAGGCAACACCAATGTAAGCCCTGCCCCTGAGAGAATTTGAAACAGGGCATGAACACCAGAGCGGCAAACGGTTCGCTCAGCCCTCCGGCGGGATATACAGGCGGTTGTCTTTCAGCAGTCGAAAAACCAACCGGACCAGTTTTCTGGCAGTTAAAGCGAGTGCGCGTTTGTGCTGGAATTTGTTGACCTCTTTGAATTTGAGGTCATAGTAGCGCCGAAACTCGGGGTCGCATCTTCTCACAGAGTTGGCGGCTTCCAGCAGGTAGTAGCGGAGATAACGATTGCCAGATTTAATCATCCGAGAATGTTCCGCCTCAAAGTCGCCGGACTGGCTTTTGTGCCAGACAAGACCGGCAAACTTGGCAACGGAGGCTTGAGAGCCGAAACGGTGGATATCACCAATTTCAGCGATGATACCGGCGGAGTAGACCTTGCCAATGCCGGGAATAGAGGTCAGGGTGTTAGGGATAATCTCAAACTGGTGCTCAATAGCCTTGTCCAATACTTTGACCTGTTTCTCTAAAGCCCGCATGGAGGCAATAGATACCGCCATAGCCTGGTTTACAGAGTTGTTTACGGTAACCGGAAGACGGTAGGAGTCCCTGGCCGCACTGCGAATGGCCTTTGCTTTTGCAGCCGGATCAGCGAAGTTTCTGCCCTTCTCATCCAGAAAGGCAGTCAGCTTGTCCAAATCTGTGTTTGCCAGGTCATCCACGGTCTCAAAG
>CALVTQ010000090.1 GCA_944362695.1 uncultured Clostridia bacterium | reverse complement strand
AGGAGGCGATGATCTACCTCGTGGCGCACAGCGACGAGGGCGGCGAGCGCGCGGAATGGAGCCTGCAGACGGTGCGCGGGCTGTACACGACGCAGGACGAGCTCTACACGTGCAGCGCGCAGGCGCTATGCGAGCTTCGCGGACTGACGAAGGCGCGCCAGGGCTTTGTCGGCCAGATGCAGGACTTCGTCAACAAGCATTACCGCATGGAGAACCTGAGCCTGCAATACATGGTGGATCACCTCGTGTACATGACCGCGGACTACATCGGCAAGGAATTCGCGCGCGCCACGGGCATGAAATTCAGCGCATATCTGCTCTGCGTGCGCATGGAGCGGGCCAAAACGCTCATCGCGGCGCACCCGGATATGCACAGCGGCTCCGCCCCTTTTGTTATCATGAAAGGAGAAATCGCCATGCGTTCTTTGACAAAGACGTTGGAGAAGGAATCGGTTGCGGGCTATGTCTTCATTCTGCCGTTCATCATCGGCCTGATCGTGTTCACGGCCATCCCGTTTTTCACATCGCTGTATCTGGCCTTCACGCAGTACGACATGCTGACCCCGCCCAAGTGGATCGGCATCGACAACTTCGTCAAGATGTTCAAGGCGGACAAGCTATTCTGGAAATCCTTCTTCGTGACGTTCAAATTCGCGATGATTCAGGTGCCGGTCAAGCTGCTGGTGTCGCTGGGCGTGGCGCTCGTGCTCGCGCGCGACACGGCGGCGACACCCATCTATCGCTCCGTGTTCTACATCCCCTCGCTGATGGGCGGCAGTGTCGCCGTCGCGCTGATGTGGTAGCAGCTCTTCGCCTTCAACGGCCCGATCAACGCCATATTCAAGGCGATGGGCCTTGCGCCGGTTCGCTGGCTGAACGACGTCAACACGGCGCTCGGCGTGCTCATCGGCCTGGGCGTCTGGCAGTTCGGCAGCTCGATGCTCATCTTTCTGGCGGCGATCAAGAATGTGCCATCCAGCTATCACGAGGCGGCGATTGTCGACGGCGCCGGGCCTGTGCGCCGGTTCTTCGCGATCGTTCTGCCGATGATCACGCCGGTGTTCTTCTTCAACCTCGTCAACCAGCTCATCGGCGCGTTCCAGGCGTTCAATTCGTCGTATCTGATCACGTCGGGCAAGCCGCTGAACACGACGCTGTATTACGGCGTGCATCTGTACAACCGCGCGTTCACGTTCTATGAGATGGGCTACGGCAGCGCCATGGCGTGGTTCATGCTGCTGGTGATCGCGTTCTTCACGGCGCTGGTGTTCAAGTCGTCCAGCGCGTGGGTCTATTATGAGTCGGAGGTGAAGTGACGTGGCGCAGGCTATGCGATATCGCAGCGTGCGGCGCACAAGGCGCGTCCACGCGATCGTCTATCACGTGCTGGTGATCGCCTTCGGCTTCGGCATGCTCTATCCGCTGCTGTGGATGATTGCGGCGTCCTTCAAGCCCAACACGGAGATCTTCACCTCCGTCAGCAGCCTGATCCCCAACACGTTCACGCTGGAAAACTACACCACGGGCTGGCGCGGCTTCTCGGGCCTGAGCTTCGCGGTGTTCTTCAAGAATTCGTTCGTCATCTCCATACTGGCCACGATCGGCTCGGTCTTCTCGGCGGCTGTGGTGGCCTTCGGGTTCGCGCGCCTGCGCTTCAAGGGCCGCAAGATCTGGTTCACGCTGATGATCCTGACGATGATGCTGCCCAGTCAGGTGATGATGATCCCGCAATTCGTGCTGTACAACAAATTGGGCTGGGTCGGCTCGATCCTGCCGCTGACCGTGCCGCATTTCTTCGGCGGCGGGTTCAACATCTTCATGGTCATGCAGTTCATCCGCGGCATCCCGCGCGACCTCGACGAGGCGGCGGTCATCGACGGATGCAGCTGGTACATGATCTTCCTGCGGATCATCCTTCCGCTGATCGTGCCTCCGCTGGTGACGGTCGCCGTGCTGACCTTCATCAACTGCTGGGGCGACTTCATGGGCGCGCTGCTGTATCTCAACACGCCGCGGCTGTATACCGTGGCCTACGCGCTCAAGCTCTTTTCCGATGCGTCTTACACGGATTTCGGCGCGACGTTCGCCATGTCCGTGCTTTCCCTTGTGCCGATCCTGATTCTGTTCTTCTTCCAGCGCCAGCTTGTGGAGGGCATCAGCACGCAGGGACTCAAGGGATGACGAATCGAAAACGAAAAGGGGATTGATCCATGAATACGATCCGAACCGCCGTCGCCGGCGTGGGCAACATGGGCAGCGCGCATGCCAACTGCATCGCACAGGGCCGCATAGAAGGCCTGACGCTCACGGCGCTCTGCGACACATCGCCCGCCAAGCGCGAGCTCTGCGCGCGCAACTTTCCCGGCGTGCCGTGCTACGAGAGCCTGGAGGCGCTTCTCGCCGCGAATGTGGCCGATGCCGTGGTGATTGCCGTGCCGCACCCGATGCACGCGGAGCTGGGCATACAGGCGCTTTGCGCGGGGTGTCATGTGCTCGTCGAGAAGCCGGTGGACATCATGCTCAGCAAAGCGCGTGCGCTCTGCGGCGAGGCGGATGCGCGGGGGCTGATCCTCGCGGCGATGCTCAACCAGCGCACGAACCCGCTCTTCCAAAAGGCGCGCGAGATCGTGCGCGGCGGGCAGCTCGGCGAGCTCAAGCGGTCGGTTTGGATCATCACGAACTGGTATCGCACGCAGCACTACTACGACTCCGGCACGTGGCGCGCGACGTGGGCGGGCGAGGGCGGCGGCGTGCTGCTCAACCAGGCCCCGCACAACCTCGACCTCTGGCAATGGATCTGCGGCATGCCGGCGAGCATCACGGCGCAATGCGACATCGCGCGCTATCACCGCATCGAGGTCGAGGACGACGCGACGATCCTTGCGCGCTACGCAAACGGCGCGACGGGTGTATTCATCACATCGACGGGGGAGACGCCGGGCACGAACAGGCTCGAGATCAGCGGCACGCTGGGCAAGCTCGTCCTCGAGGGCGGCGTGCTCAAGTGGTGGCGTCTGCGCGAGCCGGAGGATGTGGTGCGCTTCACGTCGCGCAAGGACTTTGCGCAGCCGGAGTACGACTACACCGAGATCAAGCCCGACGGCGTCGAGACGGCGCACGCGGGGATATTGCAGAACTGGGCGGACGCGATTCTGCGCGGGGCTGAGCTGATTTCGCCCGCGCGGGATGCGCTGAATGAGCTGGAAATCTCGAACGCGGCGTACCTGTCCGCGTGGACTGGGCGTGCGGTGGGCCTGCCGATGGACTGCGAGACGTTTGACCGGATGCTGGCGCAGCGGAGGGAGAATTCGGCGGTCAAGGAGACCGGCGGCAGGGGAAGAGCGTCGCTTGAGTACAGCAAGCGGTGGCAGGTGAATTGGTGAATACAGGCCGTAAACGAAAAGGGCATAGAAAAAGCGAGGCTTCGTGATGAAGTCTCGCTTTTGATTGTAGGTCAGCGGATGGGGCGAAAGTTGGCGGGAAGCGCCGTCAGGTCACGCTTCGCTCCCTGACTGCTATACGAAAGGGTTACGCTGGGCTCTGCCCAGACCTGCAAGGGGATGATCCCCTTGACCCCAGTACGCTTCGCGCCTCAAGCGCTGCTTTTTACGCCTTGCCGATATTCACGAGCGCATCGGTGATGCTCTTCTCGAACGCCTCATGGCCGTACTTATCGACGAGCGCCTTCTCCTTCGGGCCATGCGTCAGGCAGCCCGCGCCGCCGATACAGCCGCCCTCGCAGGCCATGCCCTCGATGAAGTTCGCGTCGAGCACGCCCTTGCTCTTCTTGAGCAGCGCCATCTTACATTCGGCGATGCCGTCGCAGACGCACGGCTTGATCTCGAAGTCGAGGTTCTGCTCCTTGGCGGCCTGCACGGCGGCATCGGTCACGCCGCCGCTGCGGGCGAACAGGCGGCCGTACATGGACGCGTTCTCCAGCACGTCCTCGTCCATCGTCGTGATGTCGAGGTCGCGGCTGTCGAACATCGCCTGCAGCTCCTCGAACGTCATCGCCGAGTCGATATACGGCTTGACCTTCTCAAGCTGTATCTCCATCTTCTTGGCCGTGCACGGGCCGATGAACACGACCTTCGCGGTCGGGTCGGTCTCCTTGATGTACTGCGCGACCGCGACCATCGGCGACGGGTTATGGCTGATGTGCTCGGCGAGCTGCGGGAACGCGGACTTGACGTAGGACACGAAGCCCGGGCAGCAGGAGCTCGTCAGGAAGCCCTTCTCCATGATCTCGCGGCTCTCGCTGTACGCGACCATATCCGCGCCCAGCGCCGCCTCGACGACCGCGTGGAAGCCGAGCTTGCGCAGGCCGGTGATGACCTGGCCGAGCTTGGCGTAGCTGAACTGGCTGGAGATCGACGGCGCGACGACGGCATACACGCGATACTTGCTGTTGCCCTCGCTCTTCTTGATCATGTCGATGATGTCCACGATGAAGGACTTATCGGAGATCGCGCCGAACGGGCACATGTACACGCACGCGCCGCAGGAGATGCACTTCTCGTTGTCGATGGCGGCGGCGCCGTCCTCGTTGATGGAGATGGCATTGATCTTGCAGGCGTTCTGGCAGGGGCGCGTGTGGTTGATGATGGCCGTGTACGGGCAGGCCTTGGCGCACATGCCGCAGGACACGCACTTGTTCTTGTCGATGTGGGCCACGTGGTTGTGGTCAAAGCTGATGGCGCCGCGCTTACAGACGTCCTCGCAGCGGTGGGCCAGACAGCCGCGGCAGGAGGCCGTGACCTCGTAACCGGCGGCCGGGCACTCGTCGCACGCGATCTCAATGACCTCGATGACGTTGGGGTTGCTCTTGTCGCCGCCCATGGCGATCTTCACGCGCTCGTTGAGAATGGCGTGCTCCTTGAACACGCAGCAGCGCATGGTCGGCACCTTGCCGGGGACGATGATCTTGGGGATGTTGGTGATATTCTCGGCCAGCGTGTCATTCCACGCAAAGCGGGCGACCTCGCGCAGCACCTTGTACTTGAGGTACTGCACTTTGGTGTCGAATTTTCTCATCGGGGATCGCTCCTTTATTGGATGATTTGCGATATATCAAGAATCCGCGCACGTGAGCGCAGGGTTCAGGCTGAGGGTATCAGAAGTAGCTGATTTTGACGCGCTTGCCCATCCTGCGCAGGCAGTCGCTCAGGTCGTTGACCAGGTTCATCTTGATGTTGAAGTTGATGGGCAGGTCGGGATTCTGGTGCGCCGGGTTGACCGCGCGGCCGACGAAGAAGTTGATGTCCGTCGCCTCCTCAAAGAGCATGCGGGAGATGAGCGCCGCGCCGTCGCGCTTGAGGCTCCACTCCTCGTAGTGCTCGTTGGCGTCGAGGTAATCCTGCGCGAACTGCACGACCTTATTGACCGTGATGACGCCCTCGGTGACCAGATCGACGCCCTCGATCTCGGCGATGGGCGGCACGTCGCTGCGCTCAAAGGACAGCGTGGCCTTCAGCGGCTTGCCCAGATATTTGGCGGCAATCGACGACGTGGTGCCGCCGCAGACGATGTGCTTGCCCTCCTTGGAGAAGAACAGGCTCATCATGCGGTCGCAGTCGTCGCGGTTGCTCGGCGGGCCGAACAGCAGGTTCATCGGCACGCGCTTGCGGATGCGCACCACGCATGCCGTCGCGTCGTCGCCGGGCTCGCCGCCGTAGAGCTTGTTGACCTCGTCGATGAGGATCGTCGAGAGCGTCTTGGCGGTGTAGCCCACGCCCGAAATCGTCTCCATGAAGCTGGCGATGTCCTCGCGCCGCCAGCCGAAGTTATAGCTCATGCCGATGCCCGCATGCGGACAGCCGTCGCTCATGGCGATGAACAGGTCGTTCTCCTTGAGCTGGATGACGGACTTGTAGATCTTCTTGCCGCCGATGAGCATTTCGGTCATCATGTAATCGGTGGCCTTCTCGTCGCGGATGAAGATGACATGCGGGTTGTCGTACTGGATGAGCTCGACGGTTTCGTTGTTGAGAAGATGGATGATGGTGAATGTGGAATACGCCACGCCGCGCACGGAGCAAACCGGCAGCGTTGCGGCGATGGTGGCGACACATTCCTCGATGGGCAGGCCTGCGTTCATCATCGTGGAGATGATCTTGCTGGTCAGCGTGGAGAGGATGCTCGCCTTGACGCCGGAGCCGAGGCCGTCGGCCAGGACGATGACGGTGGAGTGATCCTCGCGCTCGACGATGTCCACGTGGTCGCCGCACAGCTGCTCGCCGACGTGGTTGATGCTCTTGTATCCGATATCCGCACAAAGATCATTCATTGGTGATGGACTCCTTCAGCTTGGACAGCGCGATCTTGGTTTCGGCTGCGGTCTCGCCCAGCAGGGAAGCGATTTCCTGAACGATGCGCATCTGCTTGTCGATGACCTTATCGGCGACCTCGACGGTCTGCGTGCTGATGCTCTCCTTCTTCTCGCGCTCGCGCTCCTCGCTGGTGACATCGCGCATGATGCACACCAGCAGGTGGCTCTCCCTGTCGTGGACGATGGTCTGATCGACATAGCGCTTGTATTCGGCGAGGTATTCGCGGTGATCGTAGACGCCCATGCCGCTCTTGAGCACGTTCATGAACTGCGTCGGGTCGAGGATGCGCACGACCTGCTCGCCCAGCACGTCGGAGGCCGAGCGGATGTTCATGATCTTGCGCGCGGCGGCGTTGATCTGCTGCACCTCGAGGTTCTCGTTGAGCACGATCAGGCCGTTGGGCGTGTTCTTGACGATGGTGTCGGAGAAGGACTCCGCCTTGTCCTTGAGATACGGCAGGCACATGGACGGATCGGCCTTGCCCTGATAGATGGCGATGGCCTTCTCGCGGCAGGTGTTGTAGCCGCAGGAGCCGCAGTTGAGCTCCTGGCTCGGGCGGAATTTGCCCATCTGGCGCAGAATCGCGCAGATCTCCGTCTCGCTGGGCATCTTCGACTCGGTGTCGATCGGGGAGAAGGACTTGCGCAGGCGCATGAGGTCGGGCTGCTCGATCGGGAAATCGCGCGGACCGGCGTACTGGGCGACGGCGATGTAGTCCTTGACCGGGTTCTTGTGGTATTTCTCCATGACCGGGCCGCCGATGCAGCCGCCGGAGCAGACGTTTATCTCGATGAACGCATGGTGGATCTTGCCGCTCTCCACGTCCTTGAGCGCCTCGATGCAGTTCTCCACGCCGTCGATGGCGAGGTAGGTGTAGCCGCCGATGTCCTTTTCCATGGTCTTGAGGATGCCGCCGGCCACGGGGAAGAAGCGGGCGCGCGTCTCCTCGTCGCTGTCAAGCTCGGGATTGAGCGTGACGCCCGCGGCGCTGAGCCAGTTGGTCAGCTCCTCAAACGTCAGCACGGCGTCGACCAGACCCTTGTAGTGGTCGGCCTCGTCCTTTTTCGCCACGCACGGGCCGATGAAGACGACCTTCGCGTTGGGCATGCGGCGCTTGATGTGCTGGGCGTGGGCCTGCATGGGGGAGAGCACGTCCGCCAGGCACGGCAGCGCGCCGGGGAAGTACTTCTGGATCAGCAGGTTGGCCGAATGGCAGCAGGAGGTGATGATGACGTCGCGGTTCTTGTCCTCGCGCAGCATGCGCTCGTACTCGGTCTTGACGATGTGCGCGCCGATGGCGGTCTCCTCCACGTCCGCAAAGCCGAGCTTCTTGAGCGCCTCGCGCATGGCATTGATGCCCACGCCGGGGTAGTTGGCGATGAACGAGGGCGCGAGGGAGGCGATGACCGGCTCGCCGGTCTGCATGAGCACCTTGGTCTTCTCGGACTCATCGGTGATCTGCTTGGCGTCCTGCGGGCAGACCACGAAGCAATGGCCGCACAGGATGCACTCGTCATTGACGATATGCGCCTGATTGCCGGAGAAGCGGATGGACTTCACCGGGCAATGGCGGATGCACTTATAGCAGTTTTTGCAATTGGATTTTTTAAGCGTCAGGCAATCTTGCATGAGCGATAACGTCCTTTCATGTCTGCCGCATCAGCGGAGCTTGGCGAGAATTTTTTCCTTGAAGAAGGCGTCGAAGCCCTCGCGCGTGACGCCGGAATAGATGTCGTCGTCGACCTGAATCGTCACGCCCACGCGGTTGCATTTGCCCTGGCAGAAGCTGCCGCACAGGGTGATGTCGTTTTCAAGATGATTCTCCTCGACGGCCTTCTGCAGCATCGCGACGATATCCGGCGCGCCTTTAATATGGCAGGAGGAGCCGATGCAGATTTGTACGATCATGGCTTATCACACTTTCGCAAGGACGTTCGCGTTGAAGAAATCGTCAACGCCGTCCGGGGTCACGGAGTAGAAGGCGTCGTCCACGGTGACGCAGACGCCGAGCTGGCACTTGCTCATGCAGAACGTGCCGCCGAGCTCGACCTTGTCGCCGAGGTTGTGCTCGTCGATGAGCTGCTTGATGCGGGAGACGACCTGCCGGGAACCCTTGACATGGCAGGAGGAGCCGATACAGACGGTGATTTTCATGGTGGAAGCACTCCTTTGCTGGGATGTTGGGTTTGCGTGTTCTTGGCAAAAATTGTAAACATTTTGTCGATGACGGCGGGGCGTGCTCACATCAGCCCCGCTGCAGTGCATATATTATAGCATTTCAAGGCCGTTTTGCAAATGGGTATCGTCAATAAATCTGCGAGGTTCGTTTGTAGAGCGCGCATAAGAACAGCCTGTCTGTGCGCATGCTGACAAAAAGTGGAAACGGATCACACAAAATGATGCTGTTAAAATTTCGTTAAGGATTTCCGCCGTACGTACAGCCTGTGCGCTTTCGCCGTAAATTTCACAATTCCGTGAAAAATTGCCTCAGCCCGCGCTGCTTATATGATTATCCATATCATATTGCGGGAATCCTTGCAAAATACTTATTAGTATGGTATAATATACATATCAGCGGGCGTCTGCGCACGTCCCGTATTCGGATTTTGTTTACCCATCATGAATGGAAAGAGGAGGCATGTGCATATGGAACTCAAGGGCAGCAAGACGGAGAAAAACCTCTGGACGGCATTCGCGGGCGAATCGCAGGCCCGCAACAAATACACCTACTTCGCCTCCGTGGCCAAGAAGGAAGGCTATGAGCAGATCAGCGCGATCTTCCTGAAGACTGCGGACAACGAGAAGGAACACGCCAAGATGTGGTTCAAGGCGCTGGGCGAGCTGGGCAAGACGCCGGATAACCTGCTGGCCGCCGCCGAGGGCGAGAACTACGAATGGACGGACATGTATGCCACGTTCGCCAAAGAGGCCGAGGAGGAGGGCTTTGCCGACCTCGCCGCGAAATTCCGCATGGTCGCCGAGATCGAGAAGCAGCACGAGGAGCGCTACCGCAAGCTGCTTTCCAATGTGCAGATGCAGAAGGTCTTCGAGAAGGGCGAGATGACCATGTGGGAGTGCCGCAACTGCGGTCACCTCGTCATGGGCAAGAAGGCCCCGGAGGTCTGCCCGGTCTGCGCGCATCCGCAGAGCTACTTCGAGGTTCGCGCGGAGAATTATTGATCGCATGGCATACGGCGGCTCGCGTTTCGCGGGCCGCTTTTTCTTTTGCAGAAGTTTTTGGATGCACGACGGATTTGCATAAGAAAGACGGTATTTTCAAAGCTCCGTTTTTCATCTCATGCTTGTTCGCCAGAGGGCCCGAAGGTTTGCAAAGGGCGACCGGAAAGCCCTTTGCGTTGACAAAATAAAAAAACGCCGCATAAAAACAGAAAACGAAGGCATTGCGTCCGAAGGTTCGCAAAGCCCTCTGCATATTGTAAATAAATAGGAAAAAAGAGACATGACCGCACACGTTTTGGGTCTTGTGATACCCCGCCGGACGATGATATAATAGACCGGTGAAGAGATTGCCATATGGCATATAGCGGAGGAAATTATGGATTACGTCAACATCGAGAAGCTCGACGCGCGCGTGTCCCGCCTGGGCTTCGGCTGCATGCGCTTCCCCACGACGCCGGAGGGCGAGATCGACGAGCCGCGTGCCGCTGCGATGCTCAAGACCGCCTTTGACGCGGGCGTCAACTACTTTGACACCGCCTATTTCTACCACAACAAGACGAGCGAGAGCTTCCTGGGCAAGGCGCTCAAGATGTTCCCGCGCGACAAGTTCTATCTGGCGACCAAGCTGCCCGTGGCGATCATCAACTCGCTTGACGAGGCGAAGGAGATCTACGAGAGCCAGTTCCAAAAGCTGGATGTCGAGTATTTCGACTTCTACCTGCTGCACGCCATGAACGGCGAGCGCTGGAAGTTCGTGCAGGAGACGGGCATCCTCGATTTCCTGATCGAGCAGAAGAAGCTGGGCCGCATCCGCCGCCTCGGCTTCTCCTTCC
>CALVTQ010000089.1 GCA_944362695.1 uncultured Clostridia bacterium | reverse complement strand
TCAAGCAAAACAGCATTGCGACCTATCCCCAAACGGGGATAGGTCAGCTGTTTGACCGGTATGTTCGCCGCTACGAGGTGCAGATCGAGAACTACGCCGAGAACGGGCGCAGCACGAAGTCGTTCCTCGATGAGGGACGGCTTGCGCCCATCTATGACCGGATGACGGAGGGCGATTTCCTCTTTATTCAGTTCGGCCACAACGACGAGAAGATCGCCGACCCGGCGCGCTACACCGATCCCGACACGGAATTCAAGGCGAACCTCACGAAATTTGTCAATGCGGCGCGCAACAAGAAGGCGACGCCTGTGTTCATCACGCCGCTGACGCGCTACACGCTGGACAACCCCGACCCGAACCTGCGCCACGACAGATGGGCGAACGCCATGCGCGAGCTGGCGAAGGAGCTGGGCGTCGAGGTGATCGACCTGTATGCGATGAGCGAAAAATACGTGGCCGATATGGGGCAGAGCGCGCAGACCACGCTGTATATGAATCTGCCTGCGGGCGTGTACGCGCATTTCCCGGAGGGGCAGAAGGACAACACGCATCTTCAGCCTGCGGGCGCGCTTGCCTTCGGCGGGCTCATCGCCAAGGCGCTGCATGCGCTCGGCGGCAAGTATGCGAAGCTGCTGTGCACGGAATACGATCAGTGGATCGTGGAAAGCGAGACGATCGGCGGTGTCAAGACGACCGCTGCCGAGGAGGTAGAAAAATGAAAAGCGAACCGCTCTGGCTCGCGGATCAGGGGGACGGGACGTATCAAAATCCCGTCCTCTTCTGCGACTATTCAGACCCCGACGCGATTCGTGTGGGTGACACGTACTATATGACCGCGTCGAGCTTCAATTATGTACCCGGCCTGCCGATTCTGGTGAGCAAAGATCTGGTGAACTGGACGCTGGCCAATTACGCGATCAAGAACATTCCCGAGGCCCGCTATGCGACGCCGCGCCATGCGCAGGGCGTTTGGGCCCCGGCCATCCGATATCACGAGGGCAGATTCTACATCTATTACGGCATGCCGGACGAGGGCATCTACATGGTCAGCGCAAAGGACGCGCTCGGCGAGTGGGATGCGCCTGTGTGCGTGCTGCCCGGCAAGGGCCTGATCGACCCGTGCCCGTTCTGGGATGACGACGGGCGCGCATGGGTCGTGCACGGCTATGCCAAGAGCCGCATCGGCTTCAAGTCGTTCCTGGGCATCTTCCCGATGAGCTGGGACGGCACGCACGCCATCGGCGACGACCATCTGCTCTTTGACGGACGCGAGGCCCATCCGACGATGGAAGGCCCGAAGGTCCACAAGGTGAACGGCGAATACTACATCTTTGCGCCGGCGGGCGGCGTGGCCACGGGCTGGCAGGTCGTGCTGCGCGCCAAGAGCATCACCGGCCCGTACACTGACCGCGTCGTGCTCAAGCAGGGCGGCACCACCGTCAACGGCCCGCATCAGGGCGCCTGGGTGGACACGCCCGAGGGCGAAAACTGGTTCCTGCATTTCCAGAGCCGTGGGCTGTATGGCCGCGTGGTGCACATGCAGCCGATGACCTGGGGCGAGGACGGCTGGCCGCGCATCGGCGTGGAGGATGAGCACCCCGTTCCGCCGGAGAGCATCGCGTGCGGCGAGGACTGCGTGCAGGCGAGCCTTGCGGCGAACGCGGCGGACTGCGGCGTGCCGGTGCTGCGCCATAAGAAGCCGAACGCGCCCGTCTGCGAGCGCACGTTCGAGCAGACGAGCGACGGTTTTGACGGCAAGCTCGGCCTTCAGTGGCAGTTCATGGGCAACTGGCGCGAGGATTTCTACGACATGGGCGAGGGCGTGCTGCGCCTGCATGCCAGAGCGATTCCCGAGCCGGACGGCACGCTGTGGCGCTGTCCGCAGGTGCTGACCCAGAAGGTCGCAGGCCCGGCATTTGCCGCAGAGACGGCTGTGGACGTGAGCGCGCTCGACGCGGGCAGCCGCGCGGGCCTCGTGCTGCTGGGCGGCCAATACGGCGGTCTGGCTGTCGTCAAGACGGAGGACGGCGGCGCGCTGCGCTTCATCGTCTCCGACGGCAGCGGCAAGGGCGAGTGCACGACGCAGGAGATTGCGCTGGGCAAGGGTGCGGGCAAGATCAGCCTGCGCGCAGAGCTCACGCCCGTGGCGCAGAACGCCGCGACGGTGCAGTTCTATTGGAAAAAGGACGGCGGCGAGTTCGAGGCCATCGGCGAGCCGTTTGCCCCGGCGAGGCACACGTGGGTCGGCGCGCGTCTGGCGCTGTTCGCCGTGCCGGGCGAGGCGAATGTGGACGGCGGAAGCGCAGCGTTTGATGCGTTCGTCGTGACGAAGCTCGAGGGCTAAGCCTATGACGAAAGAGCAAGCGGCGCTGAAAAATGCGCTTTTGGCGAGCGATTTGGAGACGATTAAGGCGATGCTGCCGCTCGATCCGCCGCTGATCGACGCGAAGGACGAGCACGGCGAGCCGCTGTCTCACGTGGCCGCGCGGGAATCGAATCTCGAGGTGCTAATGTACCTCGTGGAATACGGCCTGCGCGTGAACCTCAATACATAGGACGACGACGGGCGCGATCTGCTGCACTACGCGGCGGCGAGCGGGAGCGTGGAGAAGTGCCGCTACCTCGTCGAGCGCGGCGGCATGAGCCCGCTTCGCGGCGACGGACGGCTGATGACACCGTATGACGTTGCGAACGAGGGCGGTCACGCCGAGCTGCTGGCCTATTTTGAGGAGGTCGCCGGCGCGCCGATCGAGCGGATGTATCACAACCCTGTGCGGCGCGGCTTCTATCCCGACCCGTCCATCGTGCGCGTCGGCGACGACTACTACATGGTCAACTCGACGTTCGTGTTCTTCCCGTGCATCCCGGTCAGCCATTCGCGCGACCTCGTGCATTGGGAGGTCGTTGGCCACGCCATCGAGAAGCCGGAGTGGGCGCACCTTGAGGGCCTCGAGGGCGGGCGCGGCTATTGGGCGCCGGACATTTCCTATTACAACGGTCGGTTCTACATCTGCGCGACGCTGCGCCTCAATGACGTGGGCGCTGTGCGGCGCAGGCAGATCGTCGTGACCAGTGACAAGCCGGAGGGCCCGTACAGCGAGCCGGTGTTCTTCGACGAGGACGGCATCGACCCGTCGATCTTCCACGATGACGACGGGCGGCATTACATGCTGCTCAACCGCGGCGCGAGGATATTCGAGATCGACGAGACCGGCACCAAGCGCCTGTCGGAGGCAAAGCTGATCTACTACGGCACGCAGAAGCGCGCGCCGGAAGGGCCGCACATCCTCAAGCGCGACGGATGGTATTATCTGTTCCAGGCGGAGGGCGGTACCGGTGTGGGCCACAGGGAGACGGTTGCGCGCAGCCGGAACCTGATGGGGCCGTACACGCCGAGCCCGTACAACCCGCTCGTGCGGCAGACGGACGAGAAGGCGCTGATCCAGCGCTGCGGCCATGCGAAGCCGGTGTCGCTGCCGGACGGACGCTGGGCGCTTGTGTATCTGTGCGGGCGCGCGCTGGACGGCAAGTGGACGATGCTCGGGCGCGAGACGGCGCTGGACATGATGCGCTTCACGCCGGACGGCTGGCCGATCATGAACGACGGGCGCGGGCCGAGCGACATGAACGTCATGCCGCTGCCGGGCGCGCCGGTCGAAAATAAGACCGACTGGGTGACGCCGAGGCCGCCGATGCCCGGCACGATCGCGTGGAACGGCGAGACCGTGACCATCGCGGGCGGCGAGCATACGCTGTCGGATACGCGCTGCCGCAGCCTGCTTCTGCGCAGGCAGGAGGATTTCCGCTTCACATTCAGCGCAGAGATGACCGTGCCGGAGGGCGACGGCGAGGCGGGCGTGACGGCATATTACGACGAAAACTCGTATGCGACCATCGGCGTGCACAGCGAAAGCGGCAGGCGCACGATCCGCGTGTTTGAGCAGGCGGGTGCGGAGCGCCGTGTCGTATGCGATGACGAAATCGACGTGAAGCCCGGCGAGAAGATCGCGCTGTGCACGTGGGCGGACGGCCTGACGCGCGGCATGCGATGGAATATCGGCGGCAACACGGCGGGCGACTGCGCGCTCGGCGAAGTCACGTATCTGGCTGACGAGGGCGTGCGCATTGGCAAGCGCTTCACCGGCGCGATGTGCGGCGTGTATGCGGTCGGCGTGACGGCGACGTTCGCGGGCATGGCGTACGCGGGCGAGGCATAATCGTACCATACAAAAAACCGTCCGCCTGATGTGGGCGGACGGTGAATTTATGTTCGGGCGAGGGAGTTACCGATCGAGCTTGACGCGGTTCTTGCGCCACATGCCGGTGAGGTAGAGCACATAGAGGATGGCGGCGCATATGCCGTTGGAGACGACGACGGAATACCAGACGGAGCGCACGCCCATGCCGAGCACGTGTTCACAGAAGAACAGCGTCGCGAAGCGGAACACCCACAGGCGCGAGGCCTCCACGGCCATCGTGATCTCCGTGTGGCCTGTGCCGTCGAAGAGGCCCTTGCAGCAGTTGTGCACGCCGTTGGTGAAGCACCACAGCGCCATGACCGACAGGAAGTCCGCGGCCATGGCGATGACGTCCGCGTCGGTGGAGAAGATCGAGACAATGGCGCGCGAGATCGGCGGGCGGGAGAGGATGACGCCGCCCACAAGCAGGAAGATCACGGCGCAGCGCATCGAGATCTGGCAGCCCTTTTTCGCGCGGTCGGGCTGACCGGCACCCATGTTCTGGCCGACGATGATGGAGACGGCCGAGCCGATGCCGTTGACGGGCAGGGAGATGAGGCCGTTGATCTTGTTGCCGATGCCGTAGGCCGCCATCGCGCCCACGCCGTAGGCATAGACGTTGCGGCTCATCAGCAGGAAGCCCAGCTGCATGGTGCTGTGGCCCAGCGCCGTGGGCAGGCCGATGCGCACGATGTCGGACAGGCAATCGCGCTGCGGGGGCATGAGCTTGGGGTCGAGGCGGATGGCCGCGGACGGACGCACGAGCAGCCAAAGCGCGATGGCCGCTGGGACGGCCTTGGCCAGCACGGTTGCGGCAGCAGCGCCCGCCGCGCCGAAATGCCAGACGACCATCAGCAGCGGGTCGAGCACCATGTTCACGCAGATGCCCAGCAGGTTGAGCAGCATCGGACTGAGCGTGTCGCCCTGCGCCTGATGCGTGGCCTGAAACAGGTTCACCATAAAGAGGAAGGGCATATCGAGCGCCACGATGCGCATGTAGGTGACGGCGTGACCCCATGTTTCGCCGTCCGCGCCGAGCCAGGAGACGATCGGCGGCGTGAACAGCTCCAGCAGGGTCACACAGACGAGGCAGAAGATCATCGAGCAGGAGAAGATCTGGTTCGCCATGCGCTTGGCCTCATCCATCTTGCCCGCGCCGACGTACTGGGAGATCAGCACGGAGCCGGCGACCGTCAGGCCGCTGCCAAAACCGACGATGACGTTCTGCAGCGGGGTGACGAGGTTGATGGCGGCCAGCGGCGATGTGCCGATGCGGCCCAGCCAATAGGTGTCGGTGAGGTTGTACATCGTCTGCAGGAAGCTGTTGATGACCACCGGCACCGCGATGGAGAACATGGCCATCAAGAGGCTGCCATGCAGGATGAGCTCGAGATTGCTCTTTGTCAGTTTGTGCTTCAAGATAAACGGCCTCGCTTTCGAAACTCGGTTCTGTTCATTATAAGAGGTTGCATGCAAAATGGAAAGCGTCACTTTTATCAAATTTTTATGAATATTTTTGCTGTGGCCTATGCGCATTGACAAGAAGCTAACGCGCGGGCTATAATGAACTAAGTGGATCAAAGAAGATTGCCTCAATTATTGGAACAAAGCATCTGCGATTCAACACAGATTGTATGAGGAGGAACACTATGAAGGATGTATCCGCGTACATCTCCAAATATCTTGGGGATTACAAGCCTTATAAAACGTATTGGAATTACGAGGACGGCTGTGTGCTGATGGGGTGCATCCAGCTCTACCGCGCGACGGGCGAGAAGGCTTATCGCGATTTTGTGATGGACTACCTCTGGCAGTACGTCAACGACAAGGGCGAGATCATCAATTATGAGACGCGCCAGTACAACATCGACTCGATCAACTGCTCCAAGGCGCTGTTCTTCGCCTTCGAGGAGACGGACGACAAGCGCTACCGCAAGGCCATCGAATACACCATGCAGCGCCTTCGCGAGCATCCGCGCACGGCGGCGGGCAATTTCTGGCACAAGGAGCTCTATCCGCAGCAGGTGTGGCTCGACGGGCTGTACATGGCGCAGCCGTTCTACATGCAATATGAGATGGACTTTGACCGCATGGCGCGCGTGGCCGACATCACCGGCCAGCTCAAGACCGCGCGCGACCTGCTCTATAATGCGGAAAAGGGCCTGTGCTACCACGCCTGCGACACGGCGAAGGAGCAGCCGTGGGCAAACAAGGAGACGGGCTGCTCGCCCAACTTCTGGCTGCGCTCGATGGGCTGGTATCTGATGGCGCTGGTGGACTGCCTGGGCCTGGTCAGCGAGCAGATCTTTGAGCATTACAAGGCGATCGAGGTGCTGCTCAAGGAGGGCATCCGCGGCATCCTGCGCTATCAGGACAAGGAGAGCGGCCTGTTCTACCAGGTGATCGACCATCCGGAGGCCGAGGGCAACTATCTGGAGACCTCCGGCTCGGCGATGGTGGCCTATGCGCTGATGAAGGGCGCAAGGCTCGGCGCGCTGAGCGATGAAAAGTACACGCCCATCGGCATGCGCGTCTTCGAAAGCCTGATCGAGCGCAAGCTGCTTGAGGGCGAGGATGGCCGCATGCACCTCACCGACATCTGCAAGGTTGCGGGCCTCGGCCCGGGCGAGAAGCGCGATGGCTCCGTGGCGTATTACCTCAGCGAGCCGAAGTGCAGCGACGACAGCAAGGGCGTCGGCCCGATGATGATGGCCTATGCCGAATACATGATGGCCAAGGCGCGCGTGGACGCCTGAACGCAAAAGGAGGAAACGATATGAAGCTCCAATGCCTGTTTGTTTCGGGCCGCAGCGCCGCGCTGCAGATTGAGGACGGCGGTCTGTATGAGACGCTCAAGCCTTACCGACTGGTGGTCGGCGGCGAGGATCGCGGCACGGTTGCCAAGGTGATCACAAGCGTATACGGTCTGTGGCCGGACACCGATTATACAGCCGAGCTCTACGACGGAGAGACCCTGGTCGGTTCCGTCGATTTCCATACGCTCTACGAGAGCTACACGCTTAACGTCCGCCGCTTCGGCGCGGCCGGCGACGGCGTGCACGACGACACGACGGCCATCCAGACGGCCATCACCTGCTGCCCGAAGGACGGGCGCGTGCTGATCCCGCGCGGCAGCTACCTCGTGACGCCGCTGTTCCTCAAGAGCCACACGCGCATCGAGCTGGCGAAGGGCGCGGAGCTGCTGCTCCAAACCGACCGTAGTCTGTTCCCGGTTCTGCCGGGCCGCATCGAGAGCACGGACGAGACGAACGAATACAACCTCGGCAGCTGGGAGGGCAACCCGCTGGACATGTTCGCGGCGATGATCACCGGCGTGGGCGTCGAGGACGTCTGCATCTACGGCGAGGGCACCATCGACGGACAGGCACAGATCGGCGACTGGTGGACGAATCCGAAGGTGCGGCGCGGCGCATGGCGCGGCAGGCTGCTGTTCCTCAACCACTGCAGGAACATCAATGTGCAGGGCGTCAAATTCTGCAACAGCCCGGCGTGGAATCTGCATCCGTATTTCAGCGACGACCTCAAATTCCTCGACATTTCCGTCAACGCCCCGGCCAACAGCCCGAACACGGACGGCTTTGACCCGGAGAGCTGCCGCCGCGTGCTGCTGGCGGGCGCGCATTTCTCGCTGGGCGACGACTGCATCGCCATCAAGTCCGGCAAAATCTACATGGGCAGCACGTTCAAGACGCCCTGCGAGGACATCGACATCGCGCATTGCCTGATGGAGAACGGCCACGGCGGCGTGACGACGGGCAGCGAAATGGCCGGCGGCGTCATCCGCGTGCGCGTGCACGACTGCCTGATGCGCAATACCGACCGCGGTCTGCGCGTCAAGACCCGTCGCGGACGCGGCAAGGACGGCGTGATCGACGATATCGTATTTGAGAACGTCAAGATGGAGCACGTCATGGCCCCGGTTGTCATCAACTGCCTGTACTACTGCGACCCGGACGGACACAGCGAGTGGGTGCAGAGCCGCGAGAAGCAGCCCGTCGACGACACGACGCCGCGCGTGGGCAGCATCGTCTTCCGTCACGTGCGCGCGGAGGGCTGCGAGGCCTGTGCGGGCTACTTCCTCGGCCTGCCGGAGCGCCCAATCGAGAACGTGCTGCTCGAGGACGTCGTGTTCACCTATGCCGACAACCCGCGCAGCATGGCCCCGGCGATGGCCGAGGGCGTGGAGCAGTGCACGCGCCGCGGCATCATCGCCAAGTACGTGGACAACGTGACCCTCAAGGGCGTGAGCGTCGTCGGCCAGGACGGCGAGGTGCTCGACTGCGAGGAAGTCGGCAGCGTGACCATCGAGGATTAAAGAAAACCGACTGCGGTCTGTATAACGTAAAACAGAGACAAAAATGCCCGCCGGAGCGATGAATCCCGGCGGGTTTTCTGTGTGTATGGAAAAATCAATCGTAATTGGCCGTGACGCAGGCAAGCACCTGATCCTCCGGCACGACAGAATTGATGCCGCCGTGGGTCTGGGTCGAAAGGCTCGCGGCGCAGCAGGCAAAGCGCACGATGGCGGTCATCTCGTCCACGGTCAGCGCGTCGGGCGCCTTGCCATAGGCGAGGAAGCGGCTCATGGCGCTGCCGCCGAAGATGTCG
>CALVTQ010000088.1 GCA_944362695.1 uncultured Clostridia bacterium | reverse complement strand
CAAAGCGATTACATGCCGTAGCGCTTCTTGAAGCGATCGACGCGTCCGCCGGTGTCCACCAGCTTCTGCTTGCCGGTGAAGAACGGGTGGCACTTGGAGCAGATTTCAACGCGCAGCTCCTTCTTGGTGGAGCCGGTCTCGAAGGTGTTGCCGCAGACGCAGGTCACAGTCGCCTTCTGATACTTCGGATGGATGCCTTCCTTCATGATTTTCACCTCTTTGGTCCGCAATACTATCGCATGAAAAGCGCAGATTGATAAGGCGCTTTCTCATACGCCTGAACGGAGACTTCGTATAGTATACCCTTCTTTTTCCCAAATTGCAAGCCATTCCTGCAACTTTTTGAAAAATTCTTCGTTCTTTTTCGTTTTTTCCATCATGGAGATCAGCTGCGCCGTCGCCTCGCGCGTGTGTCCCTGCGAAAGCATGCGCCGCACGTTCGCCACGCCCGCGCACTCCTGCGGGGTCAGCAGCAGCTCCTCGCGCCGCGTGCCGGACTTCGCAAGGTCAATCGCCGGGAACACGCGCGCCTCGGAAAGCGAGCGATCGAGCCGGATCTCCGCGTTGCCCGTGCCCTTGAATTCCTCAAAGATCACGTCGTCCATCCGGCTTCCCGTCTCCACCAAGACCGTTGCGATGATCGTGAGGCTGCCGCCCTCCTCGATGTTGCGCGCCGCGCCGAAAAAGCGCTTCGGCCTTTGCAGCACGCCCGGCGCGAGGCCGCCGCTCATCGCCCTGCCGCCCGGCGCGAGCGCGTTGCATGCCCTCGCCAGCCGCGTGAGGCTGTCCATCAGCACGACGACGTCCTTCCCCTGCTCCACGAGCCGCTGCGCCCGCTCGTAGACCATGTCCGCCACGCGCACGTGGTTCTCCTGCGGCGCGTCGAACGTCGAGTACATCACCTGCGCGTTCACGCTGCGCTTGAGGTCGGTGACCTCCTCGGGCCGCTCGTCGATCAAAAGAATCATCAGCTCGATGTCCTTGTGGCTGCGCTCGATGGCCTGCGCGATCTTCTTGAGCAGCACGGTCTTGCCGGCCTTGGGCGGAGCGACGATGAGCGCGCGCTGGCCCAAACCGATCGGCGCGATGAAGTCGAGCAGCCGCATGGCGATGTCGTTTTCGCCGTCGGGACACTCGAGCGTCAGCCGCCGGTTGGGGTGAATCGGCGTCAGCGAGTCAAACGGCCTGCGCACGCGCGCGACCTCGGGGTTGTCCCCGTTGATCGACTCGATGTACATCAGCGCGTTGTATCGGTCGCCTATGCGCTTGGGGCGCGTCTTGCCGACGATGTAGTCGCCGCTGCGCAGGCCGAAGCGCCTGATCTGCGCGATGGACACGTAGATGTCATCCGGCCCGGGCGAGCAGTTCTGCGCGCGCAAAAAGCCGTAGCCGCCCGACTGCACCTCCAGCACGCCCTGCCCCTCGCCGAGCAGCCCGGCCTTGAGCATCTGCGGCACGACGGGGTTGCTCGTGCCGTATTCCTCGTTGTAATATCCCAGCGGCTTGGGCTTGTACAGCCCGATCTCGTCCTCGGAGAACGTGCGCTCCGCACCGTCGCGGGGCCTGTGCTCCGGCTTCTTTTGCGGGATGGGGACGGCCTGCGGCACCGGCGCGGCACTTGGCACGGGGACGAAGTTCGGCACGGGGATGGGCATCTCCTGCGGATTTCGCGGCGTGTCCGCTCCCAGCTCACGCCCGAGCAGCTCGACGATCTGCGCTTTGTTGACGCCGTAGGGCAGGCGCACCTTCTTCTCCCTCGCCAGCTCGCGCAGCTGCATGACGGTCATGTGCGCGTATGTTCTTGCGGATTCCAATTTGATTCAGCTCCTCCCGGATGGGCAACATGTCTGACTTGGCACATGCGATGTGCTTGTGATGTAAGCATATGCAAATCGCGCCGGAATTATCCGCTTCATGCCGCACGCCGTGTGCAAATCCCCTGCACATGTATATGGAAGCTTTACCCGCGCACAAAAAATCGTCCCCGACCGGTCGAGGACGATTTGCGTATCTTATTCGTTCTTCGCGTCCCAGTTCGTGCGCCCGAACAGCCACGTCATGTGCCTGATGCGCTCGGCGAGCTCGTCGGTCGTCTTGCCCGGGAGCAGACGCCAGCGCCAGTTCTCGCCGACGGTGGAGGGCATGTTCATGCGGCAATCGTTGCCAAGGCCGAGGTGATCCTGAATCGGGATGATGCACGTGTCGGCGCAGCTGCGCATCGCCAGCTCACAGAGCTTGATATACACCTTGTCCGCAGGCGTGTCCTGCGCGCTCGCGTATTCGCGCACGCGCTGCTTCATCTCGTCATCAAGGCCGTCGAACCAGCCCGCAATGGTCTCGTTGTCGTGCGTGCCGGTGTAGACCACGCAGTTGTGGCCGTAGTTGTGCGGCAGATAGTCGTTGGCCATGCCGACGTCGTCCTTCTCGAACGCGAACTGGATGACCTTCATGTTCGGGAAGCCGCTGTCATGCACCAGCCAGCGCACGCTGTCGGTCATCA
>CALVTQ010000087.1 GCA_944362695.1 uncultured Clostridia bacterium | reverse complement strand
ATACCGAAGACGACAGGCTCATTCAAGGAACGAACCATGTCCACGAACTTATTGTAGCCAGCCTGGGAATTGGCAAAGCGCAAGGATTTTCGAACGGTGCGCCCTTCCATGTCGATGACGGAAGCTTCATGGTAGCGCTTGGCGATATCGATTCCAACGATCAGCATAGAAATCACCTCGAAAAGATGTTGCGGACAGCCCTCTTATCGATGCGGATCATAACCTACTGCGAAATGAGAAGACGGCATTGCTGCCGCGACATCCGGCTCATAAATGGAATCCCGCAGGGACAGAGGCCACACTCTTGACAACGTGGACAGAAGCCACATGGGGCGAATCGTGATCCTCTGTCCGCACGAGATAATTATATCAAAATCCCGTCAGGATTTCGATACCTCATGGAGGCGGCTCGCAGCGCGGGATTTGGAAGGTTCAGTCGCTACGCTCCTTCGCCTTCCAAATCGGTTTGTCACTCCCGAAAAGGCAGTATGGATGCAACTTTATTATAGTAGGGATTTAGAAAAAGTTTTTTTGATTTCAAGTCATATTTCGCGTCATACAATCGCGAAAAAGATGTATTTGACAAGTGTATTATTGGCGTGCTTTGCGATAAATATGTCGCGTAAAAATATAGTAATACAAAGAAAAAGTGAGGTATTGAAGAAATACCTCACTTTTTTATTTGGTGCCGGTGGCGGGGGTCGAACCCGCACGTCCTCACGGACACGGGATTTTGAATCCCGGGCGTCTGCCAATTCCACCACACCGGCGGAAGAAATCGCTACAAATAAGTATAGCGAATTTGCGCGGAGAAGTCAAGAGGCGCAGAGGGGTAATTATTGCATGTCGTCCAGGTACTCGTCGGACGTATTATGACGCGGATGCTCGATGAGCTGATAACGGCGGCGCTCGTCGGCAAGGTGGGCGTTCTTGTTCATATAATAGCAGCCCTCGCAGAAGAAGAGGACGCTGAAAAACACGATGGTGATGACAAGCGGCATATCGTTGTGCCTCCTTTGTATTGTGCTGTTTCCGGCAGCAGACGGGATTATACCACAACCGATGGTTAATTAAAAGAGAAAAATGGTTACAAAACGATGAATTGTGCGCGTTACGCATGGCGGGGTCATAAATAATTCTTTATATGCTTTTCGCGGGCGTTCATGGTATAATAAAATAGATGTGGAAGGGGGAGTGCGCGTGAAGGGGGCGTTGCATGAGCTGCGGGAGCTGCTGATTCCCCGGCGGCAGACGCGCGCGCAGATCCTGCGCAACTGCTTGATCACGGCGGTGACGATCGTGGTCTGCACGGCGCTGTGCGCGATGCTCAGCGGGCTGGGCGAGAGCGACAACGCGGTGCAGATGATCTACGTGCTGGGCGTGCTGGTGACAGCGAGGCTGACGGACGGCTTCATATACAGCCTGTTCGCGGCGGTTGTGTCGGTGGTGGGCGGCAATTTCGCGTTCACGTATCCGTATTTTGAATTGAATTTCACGATCACGGGCTATCCGCTGACGTTCGTGACGCTGTTCATGGTGCTGGTGGTCGTGGGCATGCTGACCGGGCAGGTCAAGCGCCAGGGCCGCGCGCAGGCCGAGGCCGAGAAGGAGAAGATGAAGGCGAACCTTCTGCGCAGCGTGTCGCACGACCTGCGCACGCCGCTGACGGCCATCATCGGCAGCTCGACGGCCGTGCTGGAAAACTACGACGCGTTCAGCGACGACGTGAAGAAGGATCTCATCAGCCACGTCCGCGACGACGCGCAGTGGCTCATGCGGCTGGTAGAGAACATCCTGTCCATCACGCGCATCAGCGGCGGCGATGTGCGCATCGTCAAGCAGGAGGAGGCGGCCGAGGAGGTCGCGGCGCAGGCCGTCAAGAAATTCCGCACGCGCGCGGGCGATGTGAAGGTGAGCGTGCACGTGCCGGACGAGCTGCTGCTCGTGCCGATGGACGCGGTGCTCATCGAACAGGTCATGCTCAACCTCATGGACAACGCGCTCCAGCATGCCAAAAGCGCCACGCACATCGACCTGCGGATATCGCGGCGGGGCAGTGATGCGGTGTTCTGCGTGGAGGACGACGGCGCGGGCATCGACGAGGCGATTCTGCCCAAGCTGTTTGAGGAGATGTTCCCGCACGCGCAGGAGATGAGCGGCGACGGGCGGCGCAACATGGGCATCGGGCTGTCCGTCTGCAAGAGCATCGTGGACGCGCACGGCGGCACGATGCGCGCATGCAACAGGCCGCAGGGCGGGGCGAGCGTGTCGTTCACGCTCCCGATGAAGGAGGAAACGCAATGGCAGTCAAAGGAAAAGTGATGATCATCGAGGACGACCGCGCGATATGCAATTTCGTGCGGCGCGTGCTGGAGGCCAACGGCTACGAGGCGATTGAGGTCAATACGGGCCGCGAGGGCATCAGCCTGCTCGCCTCGCACTGCCCGGACGTGCTGATCCTCGACCTCGGCCTGCCCGATATGGACGGCATGGACGTGCTCAAGGCGCTGCGCGCGTGGTCGCTGATGCCGGTGATCGTCGTGTCGGCGCGCACGGGCGAAAACGACAAGGTGAAGGCGCTGGATGCGGGCGCGGACGACTACATCACAAAGCCGTTCGGAACGTCCGAGCTGATGGCGCGCATCCGCACGGCGATCCGCCACACGCGCACGACCAGCCACGCGGGCATCGCCAAGGACGACAAATTCACCGCGCGCGGGCTGACCATCGACTACGGCAAATACCGCGTCTACATCGACGGGCGCGACGCGCGGCTGACGCAGAACGAGTTCAAGCTCGTCGCGCTGCTGGGGCGCTACGCCGGGCGCGTGCTGACATATGACTACCTGATCCGCGAAATCTGGGGGCCGAACAAGAGCTACGACAACCAGATTCTGCGCGTGAACATGGCGAACATCCGCCGCAAGATCGAGAAGAACCCCGCCGAGCCGGAATACATCGTCACCGAGGTCGGCGTCGGGTATCGAATGATCGAGGGCGACTGACGAAAAAAGCGCGTCCGCATCGGGCGCGTTTTTGCTGTCTTTTTGCTGTCTATATATGGAAAGAAGCGGGTTCCCCCGCTCCCTTGACGGACATCCGGCGGGTGTGCCCCCTCTCGCATCTCTCCTGGCCTTTCGGCTGTGTAGAAGCACATTCTCTACTTCGGCTGTCCACACAAATTGTATCATATTCTTTCTTTTCTGGCAAGCGTTCTGCGGGATTGATGCGGATTTTCTGCCGGGACGGGGAATAGAATGGGCGGGGCAAAGCGGGCGCGCCTCGCCCGTTTTTTCGTGATATGACGAGATTTTTGCTCCAACTTGCAGGAAAGTGATATTTTATGTCGAATATTCTCCGTTTATGCGGCATTTCTATCCGCCGCGCATGCAGACACAGGAGGGTGTGCCATGTTTGAAATCGTCAAAAAGGAGCATCTGAACCCGACCGTTGCCAAGATGGTCATTCACGCTCCGTTCGTTGCAAAGAAGGCCGAGCCGGGCCAGTTCATCATCTTCCGCGCGTATGAGGACAGCGAGCGCGTGCCGCTGACCATCGCCGATTACGACCGCGAGGCCGGCAACGTCTCCATCATCTATCAGATCGTCGGCGCGGCCACGATGGAGCTGGACACGCTCAGCGAGGGCGACTGCCTGCACGACTTCGTCGGCCCGCTGGGCGTCGCGACCCACACGGAGGGCCTCAAGAAGGTCTGCGTCGTCGGCGGCGGCGTGGGCTGCGCGATTGCCCTGCCGGTGACCAAGAAGCTGCACGCGCAGGGCTGCTGCGTGCACGCGGTCGTGGGCTTCCGCAACAAGGATCTCGTCATCCTCGAGGATGAGTTCAAAAACGCGTCCGAGAAGATGGTCATGATGACCGACGACGGCAGCTACGGCGAGAAGGGCCTCGTCACCGCCGCGCTCGAGCGCCTGATTAACGAGGGCAACGCGTACGACGAGGTCATCGCCATCGGCCCGCTGGTCATGATGAAATTCGTCTGCCAGGTCACCAAAAAGTACGGCATCAAGACCATCGTGTCGATGAACCCGATCATGATCGACGGCACCGGCATGTGCGGCGGCTGCCGCCTGACCGTCGGCGGCGAGACCAAGTTCGCCTGTGTCGACGGCCCGGACTTTGACGGCCACCTCGTCGACTTTGACGAGGCCATGCGCCGCAGCACGATGTACCGCGACTTCGAGCGGCACGAGCGCGAGGAAGAGTGCAATCTTCTGAACAAGGAGGTCAAATAACATGGCCCGCAACATGGATCCCAAGAAATGCCCGATGCCCAGCCAGGACCCCAACGTCCGCAACAAGAACTTTGACGAGGTTGCGCTGGGCTACACATACGAGATGGCCGTCAGCGAGGCGCGCCGCTGCCTGAACTGCCCGAAGAAGCCGTGCGTGAGCGCCTGCCCGGTGCAGATCGACATCCCGGCGTTCATCGCGTGCGTCGCCAATGAGGACATGGAGGGCGCGTACAAGGTGCTCTCCGCGTCCAGCGCGCTGCCGGCGGTCTGTGGCCGCGTCTGCCCGCAGGAGACCCAGTGCGAGGGCAAGTGCGTGCGCGGCATCAAGGGCGAGCCGGTCGGTATCGGCCGTCTGGAGCGCTTTGTCGCCGACTGGCACAGGGAGCACAACACCGAGACGCCGGTCAAGCCCGAGAGCAACGGCCACAAGGTCGCCGTCATCGGCGCGGGCCCGTCCGGCCTGACGTGCGCGGGCGATATGGCAAAGCTGGGCTATCAGGTGACGATCTTCGAGGCGCTGCACACGGCGGGCGGCGTGCTCGTCTACGGCATCCCGGAGTTCCGCCTGCCCAAGACCATCGTGCAGAAGGAGATCGACGGCCTGAAGGCGATGGGCGTGGAGATCATGACGAACATGGTCATCGGCAAGGTGCTGACCATCGACGAGCTGTTTGAGATGGGCTATGAGGCCGTGTACATCGCGTCGGGCGCGGGCTTGCCGCGTTTCATGGGCATCCCCGGCGAGAGCCTCAAGGGCGTGTACAGCGCCAACGAGTACCTCACGCGCATCAACCTGATGAAGGCGTACATGCCGCACAGCAAGACGCCGATCAAGCACAGCAAGAAGGTCGCGGTCGTCGGCGGCGGCAACGTCGCGATGGACGCGGCGCGTTCGGCCAAGCGCCTGGGCGCGGACGAGGTGTATATCGTCTACCGCCGCAGCATGAACGAGCTGCCCGCGCGCGCGGAGGAGGTCGAGCATGCGCAGGAGGAGGGTATCATCTTCAAGACGCTGACCAACCCGGTCGAGGTGCTCGGCGACGAGAACGGCGAGGTCTGCGGCATCCGCTGTGTCGAGATGGAGCTCGGCGAGCCGGACGCCTCCGGACGCCGCCGCCCGATCGTCAAGGAGGGCAGCGAGTTCGTGATCGACGTCGATACGATGATCATGTCCATCGGCACCAGCCCGAACCCGCTCATCCGCACGACGACGCCCGGCCTTGAGACCAACCGCCACGGCTGCATCGTGACCAACGGCGACGATGGCCTCACCAGCCGCGAGGGTGTCTACGCCGGCGGCGATGCCGTGACCGGCGCGGCGACCGTCATTCTGGCGATGGGCGCGGGCAAGAACGCGGCGAAGGCCATGCACGAGTACATTCAGGGGAAGAATAAGTAAGGCACGAAGTTCATAAGAGAATGAACAGGCACAGCGGTTTTGGCTGCTGCGCCTGTTTTTTATATATCTGGGGGAGGGCGGATATGCGGAATGAAACATACTTAAATTGGTGCAGTGAGTTGGATGCGATGCTTGGCTCTCCCTCTGGGAGAGCCAAGGGGGTGCGGTGACAATAAGCATGTGAGCATTGAATGAAGTGATAGTTCGACAAAGAAAAGCGTTGGCGATATCGTGATAAAACAATAAGATAAACAGGATGGGCGCTTTGCTTGTAAAATGTTATCATACATAAAACAAATTGGTTTGAACAATGGTGTGAAATACGATATGTAAACAGAATGAAAAGAAACGCGGGATTCCGCTGGCGTATGATATAAAAACAAAAACAATCGAACGATGAAATGCTGTGTCATAAAGTGATAAACACATCATGAAAATATGAAATGCGTCATATCAAACCGAACTGCGCCAAAGTCGTGATGATACATAACCAACGAAGCGCGACGCAAAAACACGAATCATGCGCTGCGGACGATGCGCCGCCGGTCATGCCATATGCGGGAAAACGAAAGCAAATTCGTACGAAATAATCAGAATCAAATGAACAAAACAGTGGACTTTGACAAGAAAATCCGGTATAATATATAAAATGACGTTCCTATACACGCGACCGGAGACGGGCGAATGAACGAACGAAAACGACGACCGGGAGGTATACCGATGACCCTCAAAAAGATCGCCGAAATCCTGAACGCACAGTGGCTCTGCGGGCAGGAGGACGAGGACCGCGAGACCCATTCCGCGTTCGCGTCGGACATGATGAGCGACGTGCTGGCGTTTGTCAAGGAGGACACGCTGCTGCTGACGGGACTGGTCAACGGACAGTCCGTCAGGACGTGCGAAATGCTCGATGTGCCGTGCGTGGTGTTCGTGCGCGGCAAGATGCCCCAACCCGACGTGATCGACATGGCGCGGGAGATTATGCTGCCCGCGATGGTCACGCCGTATTCGATGTTCGAGGTCTGCGGCAGGCTGTATGAGGCGGGGCTCCCGTCGGTCAAACTGGAGTGATGCATATGATGATCAAAGACACCTATCCCGTTGCGGCGGGCGATATGACGGTCGCGGGCGACGTGTCCGCGCGCATCAAGCGGCAGATGAAGCGCCTGGGCATCCCCAGCGACATCATGCGGCGCGTCTCGGTCTGCACGTATGAGGCCGAGATCAACCTCGTCATCCACTCGATGGGCGGCGAGATCGAGTTTGAAATCACCGCCGAGGACATCATCGTGCGCTCGCGCGACGTCGGCCCCGGCATCCCCGATATCAGCAAGGCCATGACCGAGGGCTGGTCGACCGCCTCCAACGAGGTGCGCAATATGGGCTTCGGCGCGGGCATGGGCCTGCCGAACATGAAGCGCAACGCCGACGAATTTTCCATCGAATCGACCGTGGGCGTGGGCACGAACATCGTGATGACGTTCCACATCTGATGCGGCGGTTTCGGGCGTTCCCGTGATGCAGGAAATGGCGGGAAAAATCGCCCGAAAATCGTATCATAACGCGACGTATTTGAAGGAATCGCTTCCTATTATATAGGGGTGAAAATCAGTTTTTGGGAAAAGGCTGTTTTTGACCCCGCCCGCGCGCATGCGAAAAACGGGACGCGTGCGGGCGTATCATGCCGCCATGGGGGTGAACGAATTTTGAATTATTACCACAGCGTCCGGCTGAACAAGGCCAAATGCAAGGGCTGCACGGTCTGCCTCAAGCGCTGTCCGACGGAGGCCATCCGCATCCGCAACAACCACGCGCAGATCATCGACGCGCAGTGCATCGACTGCGGCGAGTGCATCAAGGTCTGCGGGCATCACGCCAAGTACGCCGTGACCGACCCGCTCGAGGCCATCCACAATTTCAAATACAAAATTGCGCTGCCCGCGCCGACGCTCTACGCGCAGTTCCAGGGCGTGCACAAGACGGAGCCGATCATCGCGGCGCTGATGAGCCTCGGGTTTGACGACGTGTTCGAGGTCGCGCGCGGCGCGGAGATCGTGTCCTACGCGATATCGCAGGCGCTGCGCAACGAGGATAAGCCCAGGCCGCTGATCTCGTCGGCATGCCCGGCCATCGTGCGGCTGATTCAGGTCAACTTCCCCGGCCTGATTGACAACATCGTCGACTTCGTCTCGCCCATGGAGGCCGCCGCCAAATTCGCCAAAGAGGAATTCGCGGCGAAGCACGGCGTCCCGATG
Organism: uncultured Clostridia bacterium; assembly: GCA_944362695.1. GTDB lineage: Bacteria > Bacillota > Clostridia > Christensenellales > Aristaeellaceae > Ventricola. The sequence goes on along the minus strand of CALVTQ010000087.1, from coordinate 2,283 downwards.
GAGGAGATCGGCGCGTTCTTCATCACGCCCTGCGCGGCGAAGATGACGTCCATCAAGGCGCCCATCGGCCAGCGGAGATCATATGTGGACGGCGCAATCGCCATCAAGGACATCTACAAGCAGATGAGCGCGGCGATCAAGAAGGGCTTCACCATGCCGGAGATCGACCGGGCGAGCACCGTGGGCATCAAATGGGCCATCCCCGGCGGCGAGACGGATGCCGTCGGCGTGCGCAGCTCGCTGTGCGTGGACGGCATCGCCAACGTCATGGCGGTGCTCGAGCAGATCGAGAACGAGCGCTTCCGCGACCTGATGTATTTCGAGGGTCTGGCGTGCGTCAACGGCTGCCTCGGCGGGCCGCTGACGGTCGAGAACAGCTTCGTCGCCAAGAACCGCCTGCGCAGCGTCATGAACCGCACGGCGATGAAGACCGTGAACAAGACAAGCGTATTTGAAAACGCGTGCGAGACGCTGCGGCTCAATGTGGAGATCGAGCCCAACAACAGCCGCCAGCTCGAGGGCACCATGCGCGAGCGCATCGAAAAGAGCGAGAAGATCAACCAGCTCGAGGCGAGCCTGCCGGGGCTCGACTGCGGATCGTGCGGTTCGCCGTCGTGCAGGGCGCTCGCGTGGGACATCGTGCACGGAGAGGCGACGGAGCTCAACTGCGTGTTCAGATTAAAGGACCGCATCAGCGAGCTGGCCGCGGAGATGGTCATGCTTGGCGCGAGCACGCGCTTCAACACCAGCAAGGAGGTCGACCAGCTCGAGCACATGAGCGGCCAGCTCAGCCACGACGAGCGCGGGGACGACGAACAGGACGAATAACGCGCGAGGCGCGATGAGGAGGAAAATACCCATGAAGCTATCGGATTTTGAGCGCCTTTCCGGCGCGGCATGCCTGACAGGCGAGCACGAGGACAGGGAAATCGCGTGCGGATACACATGCGACCTGCTCAGCCACGTCATGGGACGCGGCCAGGCGGATATGGCGTGGATCACCGTGCAGGCGCACATGAACGTCATTGCGGTGGCGGCGCTGCTGGACTTCGCGTGCGTCATCATCCCGGAGAACCTGCCGGTCGACAAGGCGATCATCGCCAAGGCGCAGGAGGAGGACATCGTCATCTACTCGAGCGACAAGACGGCGTTTGAGCTGGTCATGCTGCTGGGCGAAAACGGCGTCCCGGCGGCGAAAAAGGGATGAAGCTCTACTGCGACCTGCACATCCACAGCTGCCTGTCCCCCTGCGGCGACGCCCTGATGACACCCAACAACATCGTGGGCATGGCGTTCATCAAGCAGCTGGACGCCATCGCCGTATGCGACCACAACTGCGCGCGCAATCTGCCCGCAATCAAGGAGGTCGCCGACACGATGGGCGTCGTGCTGCTGCCGGGGATGGAGCTGACCACGCGCGAGGAGGCGCACATGCTGTGCTACTTCGCGACGGTGGAGGAATGTGTCGCGTTCGGCGAGGAGATCTACAAGCACCTGCCGGACATCGCCAACAGGCCGGAGTTCTTCGGCGTGCAGCAGGTGATGAACAGCCAGGACGAGGAGATCGCGACCGAGGGCAAGCTGCTCATCAGCGCGCTCGACCTGAGCTTTGAGACGTGCGCGGCGATGATCCGCGAGGCCGGCGGGCTGTGCGTCCCGGCGCACATCAACCGCGGCAGCAACGGGGTGCTCAACGCGCTTGGCTTCCTGCCGCAGGGGCCGCACTACGACGCGCTGGAGGTTTCGCCGACGGCCGCGCCGCCGAATATGGATATATCGTCATATCGGATTCTGCGCTCGTCGGACGCGCATTATTTAGAGAATATTCTGGAGCCGGAGTTCCAGATCGAAGCCGCGGAAAAGAGCGCAAAAGCACTTTTTGACGCAATTGGCGGAAGATTTAACATGCAGGGCTGACGCGGTTGATATTTATATGGAAAAAAGCGGATATTACACGCGGGATATGACGAAAAATTCGTGGAAATTTGTCAATTAGTATGGGCTAACTTAACCCTTGTGTGTTATAATAAATCGGTTGAATTTCATGTAACGAATTATCAACTTGTACATCAAGGAGGTTGCGGATTATATGGCACTGGACAAGGAGAAATTTGTGCAGCTGCAGGCTGTCATCGACGAGCTTCGCAATGAGCCGGGCGCGCTGATGCCGATCATGCAGCGTGCGCAGGACATCTTCGGCTATCTGCCGGAAGAAGTGCAGAACTACATCGCCAAGGAGCTGGATATCCCGGTGAGCGATATCTACGGCGTGGCGACGTTCTA
>CALVTQ010000086.1 GCA_944362695.1 uncultured Clostridia bacterium | reverse complement strand
GCATCGACCCGCGCCGCGTGACGTGGAAGCGCTGCATGGACATGAACGACCGCCAGCTGCGCAACGTCATCGGCGGCCTCGGCGGCAAGGCCAACGGCACCCCGCGCGAGGACGGCTTTGACATCACGACCGCTTCCGAGATCATGGCGACGCTCTGCCTCGCCTCGTCCATTGCCGACCTGAAGGCGCGCGTATCCCGCATCGTCGTGGGCCGCACGTATGACGACAAGCCCGTGACCGCGGGCGACATCAAGGCGCAGGGCGCTGTGACCGCGCTGCTGAAGGACGCGCTTCGCCCGAACCTCGTGCAGACGCTGATCGGCACGCCCGCGTTCGTGCACGGCGGCCCGTTCGCCAACATCGCGCACGGCTGCAACACCGTCATCGCGACCAAGACCGCGCTGCGCGTGGCCGACGTGGTCGTGACCGAGGCGGGCTTCGGCGCGGATCTGGGTGCGGAGAAGTTCATCGACATCAAGTGCCGCATGGCGGGCCTGACGCCCAGCGCGGTCGTGCTCGTGGCGACGGTTCGCGCGCTCAAGAGCCACGGTGGCGTGGCCAAGGCGGATCTGGGCACGGAGAACCTCGAGGCGCTGGAGCGCGGCCTGTCGAACCTGCGCCGCCACCTGCGCAACATCACCGAGGTCTGGGGCCTGCGCCCGGTCGTGGCGCTCAACCGCTTCACCAGCGACACCGACGCCGAGATCGAGCTCGTGCGCAGGGCCGCGGCGGAGACCGGCGCAAAGGTCGCGCTGTGCGAGGTCTGGGCCAAGGGCGGCGAGGGCGGCCGCGAGCTGGCGCGCCTCGTCATGGAGGAGGCCAACCACGCCGACGCGAGCAGGTTCTCCTTCACCTACCCCGACGAGCTGCCGCTGGATGAGAAGATCCGCGCGGTGGCGACGAAGATCTACGGCGCGAAGGACGTGTCCATCGCCCCGGCGGCGATGAAGACCATCCGCCAGCTCGAGGCCGAGGGCTGCGGGAATATGCCCGTGTGCATCGCCAAGACGCAGTATTCCTTCTCCGACGATCCCAAGAAGCTGGGCGCGCCGGAGGGCTTCACGCTGACGATCCGCCAGGTGCGCGTGAGCGCGGGCGCGGGCTTCGTCGTCGCGCTGTCCGGCGATATCATGACCATGCCCGGCCTGCCCAAAGTCCCGGCGGCGGTCAATATCGACGTGACCGATGACGGTAAGATCACCGGCCTGTTCTAATAAGCGGCGTTAAAGCGCGCGAAGCGAACACGGGGTCCAGGGGTGAAATCCCTGGCAGGGTCAAGGGGACCGGAGCCCGCCGCGCCCAGTGGGCGAAACAGGCGGGCGGAGCGTCGGAAACGTAAAGGAGCGACCGAAGGGCGCGACTATTACGTTTCCCGGACCAGCGTCCCTTGCAGGGTTTGGGACAGAGTCCCAACGTCCCCCCAAACGGCGCAGCCGTCTAAACGTAGTCAGGGAGCGAAGCGTTACCTGACGGGTTCAAACCGCCGACGCCCCATTACCCGACAAACCAAAAACCACCGAAGCCTGTGCAGCTTTCATCGAGCCGCACAGGCTTCGCTTTGTCCGTAACCCCCGACGCCCACCCAAGCCGAAAGGGGCGCCCGGCGCAAACGCAGCGACGCGCGCAAAAGCCGGGCCGGGCTAAAACAAAAACGCAGCGCATAGACCGCGCAGCGGCCTATTCCAAAAAAGCCGCGCCGATGCACGCAAGCCCCGCCGCGCGCCGTTCCCCATAAAAAAGGAAGGCCGCTGCACCGCAGTGCCGCTTGCCTTCATCAACGACTGATTTTATCGTTGTCCGCCAACCTCAGGCCCTTACGTCCTGCATCGCTTTCAGGTTTTATCGTTGCCTGCCAACCTCAGGTCCTTACGTCCTGCATCCGTTCGGATTTTGGGTGTCAGTCACACCGGCGGGATGCCGCCTGTCCATATGATAGATGAAAAACGAGATTTCCGCAACACTTTTTGCTGTCACGGCATGCGGATTTCCTCGCCCCGCCATACAACATCACCTCATCCTCCTCGATGTTCTTTTTGAGTTCGCCCGACAGCGCATCGCCCAGCATGCCGTCCGTCACCAGATCGACCTTCTTGCAAAGCGCGTCCTCCAAATCGCTTTGCAGCGCGGACAGGCGCAGCATGCCGAAATCGTCCGGCACGGTGATGTGAAAATCGACGTCGCTGTCCGGCGTCGCCTCGCCCCGCGCGTATGACCCGAAGAGCGCAAGGCGCGTCAGGCCGTGGTGCTTTGCGATGGGCGCGGCGATTTTGGTGATCTCGTCAATCGCATAGACGTGCTGCCCGGCGGCGGCGCGCTGTGCGTCGGCCAAATGCGCGGGCGTCACAGGCGCGAGGATGATGCGCCCGTCGCGCTCGTAGAACATCACCTGATCTCCCATGCCGATGCCCAGCTTCCTGCGGATCGACGCCGGAACCGTCAGCTGTCCCTTGCTGCTCATCTTCGCCAGCTCTATAGATGCGCTCCTTTCTTTTCGGATATTCCTTACTTTCCTTACCTCCATTATACCCGCCGTATCCGTCCCGCGTCAACAAAAAAGGAGCCGCCAAAGCTCCTTTTGTTCTGTCTGTTGTTCTCCGTCAGTCCATCTCCTCCGCACTCACATGCTTTCCGTCGCTGACCACCCGTATCCCGCCGTCCCTGGCGCAGTACACCTGCGCGCCGGTCTCCTCGTACAGCCGCACGAGCACGGGGTTGGCGGGCTCCTCCTCGCTGTCGGTGATGAAGGCGATCTTCGGGCTCGCGGCCTGCGCAAACGGCGCGCTCACGTCGGTCAGCCGCCCGTGGTACGGCACCTTGAGCACGTCGCATTTGACGTCCCCCTCGCTAAGCAGCTCGCGCTGGCGCGGGCCTTCGGCGTCGCCGGTGAAAAAGAATTTCACATCGCCGTATGTGATGCGCACGGCGAGGGAAAAGTCGTTCTCCTCGTCCGCGCCGTAGTCGGCCTCGTGCGCCGCGCTGATGGTCACGACCGCGCCGCCGCGCTCGAAGCTCGTGACGCCCGCGCGCTGCACGGGCATGCGCTTCACATCGGGCCGCTCGTCCATCGCCTCGATGAACTGGTCGTATTGCTTGCTCTCCTTGTCGTAGATGGGCATGACGACCGCGCCCACGCCCACGTCCTCGATGATCTTGTCCGCGCCGCCGACGTGATCCTTGTCGTAGTGCGTGACGACCATCATGTCGACCGGCCCGACGCCCGCCTGCTCAAAGCGCTCGACGAGCGCCTTGCCGCCCTTGTTCGTGCCTGCGTCGATGAGCATGGTGAAGCCGTCGGGGAGCGTCACGAGCATCGCATCCGCCTTGCCCATGTCGTAAAAATCAACCGTCATCGTCTCCGCGCGCCCCGCCGTCAGCAGCAGGGCCAGCAAAAGCGCCGGCGTGAGCATCCATCTGAGCTTCACGCGCATGCCTCCTTTATCCGTTTTATGCTGATTTCGGCCCGCGCCGCGCAAAATCCTGCCCCGCGCCGCCGGGATTTTCTGCAAGTCAGATAAAACGATCCCTCCCCGCGCCCGCGAAGAGGGATTCGTCATGTGTAAAATCAGTAGCTGGTGCCGTAGAGCGAGTTCTGCGTGTTCTTGCCCGCGATGCCGTCGACCGCCAGACCGTGATCCTTCTGATACGCGCGCACAGCATCATACGTCCACTTGCCGTAGATGCCGTCCGCCGTGCGCACGACGGACTTGTAGCCCGCGTCGATCAGCGCGTTCTGCAGGCGCTTGACCGCCGAGCCGGTGCAGCCCCAGTACAGCAGCTTGTAGCCCGTGGACGTGCTCGTGCCGGAGCTGCTGCCCGATGCCGCCGCGAGCGCCGAGGAGGAATAGAGCACCTCCTGCGTGTAGGGATCGGCGACGCCGGTGACGCTCAGGCCGTTGCGGCGCTGGAAGCTGCGCACAGCGCGCTGGGTGATCGAGCCGAAGTAGCCGTCGACCGCGCCGTTTAAGTAGCCCAGATTCTTGAGCCTGCGCTGCATCGTCACGACCGCCGCGTTGTAGCGGCTGGAGCGGCGCAGCGTCTGGTAGCTGCCGGTGATCGTGATGCCGTTGTTGGCCTTGGCGGAGGAGGAATGGAGCAGCTTCTGCGTCGCGCTGTCGGCGATGCCGGTGACCGTCAGGCCGTTGACGCTCTGGAACTGGCGCACGGCCCTCTGCGTGCCGCTGCCGTAGATGCCGTCCACGCGGATGGTGTAGTAGCCCAGATCCTTGAGCCGCTGCTGGAGCGTGTAGATCAGCGCCATGCCGCGGTCGCCGCGCACCAGCGTGGGATACTCCGCCGTCTCGCCGTACTTGGGCGCGCTCACGGAATACAGCACGCCCTGCGTCAGCTCGCCCGCCATGCCGTCCACAGAGAGGCCCGCGCGCGCCTGGAAGAGCTTGACCGCGTTGCGCACGCCCTCGTTGTAGCTCTTCGTCGCCGCAATCGGATAGCCCAGCGCGTTCAGGCGCTCGGTCAGGCGCAGCACATCCGCGCCGTAGCTTCCCTTCTTGAGCAGGTTATACCAGCCCGCGTCCTCGACCGTCACGTTCTGCGAGAAGCTCAGCGCATTGCCTGCGCCGTAATACACGGTCAGCGCGAACTGCTGGCCCTTGAGGTAGGTGTGCGGGAGCGTGAAGCGCACGATGCCGTCCGCGTCGGCGTTCTGCGTGTTCGTGAAGTCCGGCGTGGTCAGCAGCACGCGCACGCCCGGCGTCGTCTTGGCGACGACCGTGTGGCTGTTGACGTCGATGCGGTCGACGGTGAGCGTGGGCTTGACCGCCGTGCCGGTGACCTCGAAGGTGCCCTTCTTGCTCACGGCGCCCTCGCCGCCGTCGTATTGCGCCTTGACCTCCGTGTACGTGCCGGCGGCGCAGATGAGGTTCGCGGTGAAGCTGCCGTTCTTGTCGCTGCGCACGACGGTGGTCGCGCTCGCCGGGATGGTCGTCAGCGTGATGTTGACATCGGGCTGCGCCGTGCCGGTGACGACGAGCTTGCCCTCGCCGCCGGTGACGCTCGCGATGGTGATGCCCTTGGGCGCGTCGGTCACGGCCAGGCCGCCGATCATCGTCGCCGCGACGCCCACGTTCTGCTCATAGGCCACGCGCACGTTATATGTGCCGGCCTTGACGTCCGTGAAGGCCACATTGCCCACGCCGCCCGCGATGGTCTTCCTGGCCACGACAGCGCCGTCGAGCATTTCCAGCGTGACGGCGACGGGCAGCGCGCTCGCGGTCGTGACGTTCACGTCGATGCGGTTGAAGCCGGTCGTCGCGGTCGCCGCGATGCCGATGGCGGTCGGGGCGCTCTCCCCGACGGTCTGCGGATAGGACGCCAGCACGGCGCTCATGTCCGCCGCGTTGTAGAAATTCACGGTGTACTCGCCCGCCGCGAGACCGGCGAATTCAAACGCGCCGTCCGCGCCGAGCGTCAGGGTCTTGATCTCCTTGCCCTTGCTGTCCAGCAGCCGCACGGCCACCTGCGCGCCGGACAGGGTCGCCTTGCCGGTGATCGTGCCGCTGCTCATGCCCGAGGCCGCCGGTTCGGACGTCAGCGCCGCAACCTGAAGCTTGGGCTTCTCGGCGACGTCCGCCGTGCAGCTCGCCACGACCGCGCCGCCTTCCATGATGTTGATGGTGTGGCTGCCCGCCGCGACGCCCGTGAACACGGCCACGCCGCCGCTCACGTTCACGCTCGCGCTGCCCAGCACGGCGGTGAGCGTCCTGCCCTCGCCGCCGGTCACAGTGACCTTCACCGTGTCGCCGCTCACGCTCGCGCTCGCCGTCACAGGCGCGGGCTTCGGGGTCGCCGCCGCAACCGTCGCAGTGCACGTCGCCACGCTCGCGCCGTTTTCAAGAATCGTAATCGTATGATCGCCCGCCGCGACGTTTTCAAACACGGCCACGCCGCCCGTGACGTTCACGACCGCGCTGCCAAGCTGCGCCGTCAGCGTGCGCCCCTCGCGGCCCGTCACTGTCACCGTCACGGTGCTGCCGTTCACGCTCGCGCTCGCCGTCACAGGCGCGGGCTTCGGGGTCTGCGCCGCAACCGTCGCGGTGCACGTCGCCACGCTCGCGCCGTTTTCAAGAATCGTAATCGTATGATCACCCGCCGCGACGTTTTCAAACACAGCCACGCCGCCCGTGACGTTCACGACCGCGCTGCCAAGCTGCGCCGTCAGCGTGCGCCCCTCGCCGCCCGTCACGGTCACCGTCACGGTGCTGCCGTTCACGCTCGCGCTCGCCGTGATCTTCTCCGGCGCAGGCGCTTCCACCGTCACCGTGCACGTCGCCGTCTCGACGCCCTCGCCGCTGACGGTCACCGTGTGCGTTCCCGCCGCGACGCCGGTAAACACAGCCACGCCATTGTTTACAGCCGCGCTCGCGCCGCCCAGCGTCGCCGTCATCGTCTTGCCCGCTCCGCCGCTCACAGTGACCGTCACCGTGTCGCCGCTGGCCGTCGCGCTCACCGTGATCTTCTCCGGCGCAGGCGCTTCCACCGTCACCGTGCACGTCGCCGTCTCGACGCCCTCGCCGCTGACGGTCACCGTGTGCGTTCCCGCCGCGACGCCCGTGAACACAGCCGTGCCGCTGCTCGCATCTGCGCTCATGCCGCCCAGCGTCGCCGTCATCGTCTTGCCCGCTCCGCCGCTCACGGTCACCGTCACCGTGTCGCCGCTGGCCGTCGCGCTCACCGAGATCGACTCTTTGGTCTCTGTCGGCTCGCTCGGCGTGGCGGTGTTCTCCGCCCAGGCCGGGACTGCGCTCGTCAAAAGCATCAACGCGCAAAGCAGCGCGCTTATCATCCGTTTCATTGCGCTCCTCGTCATCCTAACCCCTCCGTGACCCATGTGGCGTATCGTTATCTCCATACTACCACGTTTTCCATGCGGATGCAAGATTTGCCGCATGCGATCCGCCTGTTAAATAGACGATATGCCGCCGCCGATTCTTCCCATGACGCGCAAATTTTTGTTGCTTTTGCGGATTTTTCCATGTATCATAGACGTATGCACGCGCGCCGCCGCCCGGCCCTTGCCGGATATTTCCAATCCTGACCTATGCTGACCTGCGCGCGCCACCGCCTGACGCAAGGAGGTTTCCGCCTTGAATCCATCCATTCCCGCGCCGCAGGGCTTTCGCGCCATCGGGCCGACGACGTTCCTGTCGCCGATTCCCTCGGTGCTCGTCTCCTGCCGCGGCACGCAGCCCGGCTTTGACCGCGACAACATGATCACCGTCGCCTGGGCCGGCATCGTCTGCTCCAATCCCCCGACGCTCTCGATCTCGCTCAAGCCCGAGCGCCATTCCTATGACCAGATCGCGCAGTCCGGCGTGTTCTGCGTGAACCTCGTGGGGCAGAGCCTCACCCGTGCGGCGGATTTCTGCGGCGTCAAGTCGGGCCGCGACATCGACAAGTTCGCCGGGCTGGGCCTGCACGCGCTCGCCGTGCCGGGCTTTGACGCGCCCGCGCTCGCCGAATCGCCGCTGTTTCTGTGCTGCCGCGTGACGCAGCGCGTGCCGCTGGGCTCGCACGAGATGTTCATCGCGCAGATCGAGCAGGTCTGCGTCAGCGAATCGCTGTTTGACGCGGACGGCAGCGTTGATCTCGCCCGCGCGCAGCTCGTCGCCTACGCCCACGGGGAATATTACCCGCTCAAGGACAAGCCGCAGGGGTTCTTCGGCTATTCCGTCGCCAGAGACGACGTGCTTTGCAAGCGCCTGCCCCATCTATATAAGAAGAAATCCCCCGCGAAAACGAAAAAGGGAGGCAAACGCCCATGATGGAGCTCAACCGCCGCCTCGCGGCCAACCCGCCCTCCGGCATCCGGCGCATCGGCCAGATCGCCGCGTCCATCCCCGGCTGCATCGCGCTGACCATCGGCGAGCCGGATTTTGACGCCCCGCTCGCCGTGCGCGACGCCATCGCCGGCGCCATTCTCGGCGGCGACACGCATTATCCGCCCAACGCGGGCTATCCCGCCCTGCGCGCCCAGACCGCCGCGCACATCAACAGCCGCTTCGGTTCGGACTACAAGCCCGAGGAGGTCGTCATCACCGTCGGCAGCACGCAGGCCCTCGCCGCCGCCGTCTTCGCCATCCTCAACCCCGGCGATGAGGTCATCGTCCCCGTCCCGGCGTTCGGCCTGTACAAGCCCCAGATCGAAATGGCGGGCGGCGTCTACGTGCCGATGGACGTGACCGGCGACGGCTTCCAGATCACCCGCGAAAACCTCGATCAGCACATCACGCCCCGCACGCGCGCGATTCTCTACACATCCCCCAGCAACCCGACCGGCGCTGTGCTCAATGCCGATTCCCTCGCCGTGCTCAAGCAGGCCGCGCTCCAGCGCGAGCTGTTCCTCATCGCCGACAGCGTGTACGACCGCCTCGTCTACGACGGCGATGCCCCGACGCTCGCGGGCGATGCGGCCCTGCGCGACAGGTTCATCTACGTGAGCGGCCTGTCAAAGCCCTACGCCATGACGGGCGTGCGCGTGGGCTATGCGGCGGCGGATGCGCGCGTGATGGAGCAGATGCTCAAGGCGCACAGCTTCCTCGTCGTCTCCGCGCCCGGCTGCGTGATGCGCGGCTGCGAGGGCGTGTTCGATCTGCCGATCGACGGCATGCTCACGGCCTACCGCGAGCGGCGCGATTACGTTTACAAGCGCCTCACCGGTATGGGCATGGACGTCATGCTCCCCGGCGGCGCGTTCTACATCTACCCCAGCGTCAAGAAATACGGCATGGACGCGGACACGTTCTGCGAGCGGCTCATGCGCGAGGGCGGCCTGGCGCTGATCCCGGCGTCGTGCTTCGGCGCGGCGGATCACGTGCGCATTTCCTATTGCTATGCACAGGAGCAGCTCGCCGAGGGCATGGACAGGCTCGAAGCCTTCGTGCGCGGCCTTCGCTGATCCCGCACATTCGCGGCGCTCTCCCCCGTGGAGGACGCCGCGCTTTCGTTCGCGCTCAAAATCGCCCTTTTTGCGCCGCTGCCCCTTTCCCATCCGCGCAATTTGTTGTATAATTCAAATCAAAGAGTGACGACATTTTTGACGAACACAGGAAAGGATGGTTTTATGGCGATTCACATTCTCGAGGAAGCGCAGCGCTGCCTGAACTGCAAGGTTCCCCAGTGCCAGAAGGGCTGCCCGATTCACACGCCGATCCCCAAGGTCATCCGGCTCATGCTCGACGGACACCTTGACGAGGCGGGCTGGATGCTGTTTGAGAACAACCCGCTGACGACGGTCTGCTCGCTGGTGTGCAACCATGAGAACCAGTGCGAGGGCCACTGCGTGCTGGGCCGCAAGGGCGCGCCGGTGCATTTCTCGTCCATCGAAAATTATATTTCCACCACCTATTCCAACAAGATGGTCAAGGGCCCCGCGCCGTCTAACGGCATCCGCGTCGCCATCATCGGCAGCGGCCCCGCCGGCCTGACCATCGCGGTCATCCTCGCGCGCAAGGGCTATCAGGTCACGATCTTCGAGGGCAAGGACAAGATCGGCGGCGTCCTGCGCTATGGCATCCCCGATTTCCGCCTGCCCAAGTCCGTCATCGACGACTTTGAGTACCGCCATCTGCTGCTCAAGGGCATCAAGGTGCGCCCGAACACGACCATCGGCGGCGCCATCGGCATCGAGGACCTGTTCCGCGACGGCTACAAGGCCATCTTCGTGGGCACGGGCGTCTGGCAGCCCAATGCGCTGCACATCAAGGGCGAGACGCTGGGCAACGTCCATTTCGCCATCAATTACCTAAACAACCCGGATTCCTACCGCCTGGGCGACACGCTGATCGTCATCGGCGCGGGCAACGCCGCCATGGACGTCTGCCGCACCGCCATCCGCAAGGGCGTGCGCCGCGTGCTCTGCTTCTCGCGCACGCTCAAGGTCGCGGCCAGCAAGCACGAATTTGACTACGCGACGCTCGAGGGCGTGGAGTTCTTCTACAACAAGCAGCCGGTGGAGATCGTGGACGAGGGCGTCATCTTCGAGGACATCATCGAGCACGAGGACGGCACGTTCGAGACCGTCCCCGATAGCCAGAAGCTCTACGAGGCCGACAGCACCATCATCTCCATCAGCCAGGGCCCGCGCACCCGCCTCGTGGACAGCACAAAGGGCCTCGAGGCCAACCAGCGCGGCCTGCTCGTCGCCGACGAATGGGGCCGCACGACCCGCCCGGGCATCTTCGCTTCCGGCGACGTCGTCAACGGCGCGCGCACGGTCGTGGAGGCCGTGGAGCACAGCAAGCGCGTGGCCGAGGCGATGGACGCCTACATGCAGGGGCGCGAGCTGAATACAAAGGCGTAAGCATCTTTTGCGGCGAAGGAAAGCGGGTGAAATGCGATGGGCCTTTTGGGCAACGCGCTCTGGTTCATCTTCGGCGGATTCTGGCAGGGCATCATGTGGGTCTTCGCGGGCGCGATGCTCTGCCTGACCATCGTGGGCATCCCGCTCGGGCTGCAATGCTTCAAGTTCGTCCCGCTCGCCTTTTTCCCGTTCGGCAAAGCGGTCGTCTACGGCGGCGGCACGCTTTCGCTGCTCGGCAATATCGTGTGGGTCGCCCTGTGCGGCTGGGTGCTCGCCTTCGTCGCCTTCGCCAACGGCGTCCTGCTGTGCATCACGATCGTCGGCATCCCGTTCGGCAAACAGTGCTTCAAGCTCGCCAAGCTCTCGCTCATGCCCTTCGGCGCGTCCGTCGTCGAAAGCTGAATACACAAAAAGCAGCCTCCGCACGCCACAAACGCATGCGGAGGCTGTTTCTGTTTACTTTTTATTTACCCGCGCTCCAAAAATCCCGCGAGCGCGAAGATCAGCCCGGCCGCGCCGATGAGCAGCGTGAGCAAGCCCATGCCCGACGAGCTGAGCGCAAACGCGATGGCGAACAGCTC
>CALVTQ010000085.1 GCA_944362695.1 uncultured Clostridia bacterium | reverse complement strand
ACATGCCGCCCGCTCCCATCGTATCCAAGCCCGATATTCCCAATATTCCATCCAGCAGAATCGGCGGGATCAGGCACGTCACGATCAGCGCGATGCCCTTTGCACCGCGCTTGTGCGCCTTTTTCCTCTGCAAATCTCCGAGCGCCCGCAGCTTTTTGCGCAGCTTCGCGCCGAGGGAAAACTGTCCCTTTTTCACGCGCTCTTGATCGTCCGGCTTGGACGCCGAGAAGAAGGAATACACGCCGATGCCGATCATCACGAACATTGCCGCGACACCCAGCGTATCCTCTATCCAATACATGCCCAGCAATTCGCCAAGGCCCATGATCAGCAATCCGCCGCCGATCGACCCCACGCACAGCGCCGTGCCCAGCGCCTTTTTGTGTGCGCGCTCGCTGCTCTGCTCGATGTAGCGCGCGGCCTCGTCCTCGGTCATCTGCGGCCAGACGGACGATCTCGCGCCGTACGTCTCGTTCATCAGCGCAAAGCCTTCTTCGTGCATCCTGCGCGCGATGCCCATAAACTCCGTGCACACGCGGTCCACCGCATTGGCATGGCCAAGGCCCTGCGCCGTCAGCTCGTCATAGCGGTTCATCATCTCGCCCAGCAGGCTCACGCGGTAGGCGTCGGTCAGCGGCTCGCTGTCAAACATCACCGTCTTGTCGAGGATGAAGCGCTTGAATTCCAGCGACGCCTCGTCAAAGCCCGCGCTGGTCTGCGCGGCATAGCCGTGTTGCATTATGCCCTGCCTCCCAATTCCTTGATGACCTCGCCCGCCAGAATCAGCCCGACCACGGGCGGCACAAAGCTGACGGAGCCCGGCGCGTGGCGGCCGTTCGTCTCATCGGCGACGATGCGCATCGGCTCCTCGCGCGAGTAGACCACGCGATGATCGCCCATGCCCAGCTTCTTGAGCTTCCCGCGCATCACGCGGCACAGCGGGCAGACGCTTGTCTTTTCGATCGGCGCGACCTCAAAGGCCGTCGCGTCGAGCTTGTTGCCCGCGCCCATCGCGCTGATGATCTTCGTCCCGGCGGCCCGCGCGCGCACGATCAGCTCCATCTTCGCCGTCACGGTGTCGATGCAGTCCACCACGTAATCATACGCGGAAAAATCGACCGCATCCGCGCTTTCAGGCGTATAGAACATGCGGTGCGCTTTCACCCTGCATGCCGGGTTGATATCGGCGATCATGTCGCGCATGACGTCAACCTTTGCGCGGCCCACGGTCGATGTAAACGCCACGGCCTGGCGGTTGATGTTGGTGACGGACACCACGTCGTCGTCAAACAGGTCGATTGCGCCGATGCCCGCGCGCGCCAACGCTAAGGCGCAATGCCCGCCGACGCCGCCGATACCGAAAACCGCCACGCGGCTATCCCTTAAACGGGACATGCCCTCATCACCGAAGATGAGGGCCGTCCTTGAAAATCTTTCATCCATTTGAATATAAAATCAGAAGTCGCAGTTGCCCGGCGTGCGCGGATACGGGATCACGTCGCGGATGTTCTCGATGTCGGTCAGATACATCACCAGACGCTCGAAGCCCATGCCGAAGCCGGAGTGCGTGCATCCGCCGAAGCGGCGCAGGTTCACATACCAATCCATCTGCTCGGTGGAAATGTGCAGTTCGTTCATGCGGCCCACGAGCAGGTCGTAGCGCGTCTCGCGCTGGCTGCCGCCCATCAGCTCGCCGGAGCCGGGCACCAGCAGATCGACCGCGGCGACCGTCTTGCCGTCGTCGTTCTGATACATATAGAACGCCTTGATGTCCTTGGGCCAGTCGTAAACGAACACCGGGCTCTTGAAATACTCCTCGGTCAGGTACTTCTCGTGCTCCTTGAAGATGTCCTCGCCCTGCACGGCGGGATGCTCAAACTGCTTGTCCGCCTTCTGCAGGATCTCGATGGCCTCGGCGTGCGTCACGCGGGCGACGTGCGAGGTCGTCAGCTTCTCGAGCTTCTCGATCAGGTTGCTCTTGGCGTAGCTCTGCAGGAACGTGAGCTCCGGCATCGCTTTGTCAAGCACCTCGCGCACGATGCTCTTGAGGAAGTCCTCCTCGATGTTCATCAGCCCGTCGAGGTCGCAGAAGCAGACCTCCGGCTCGATCATCCAGAACTCGGCGGCGTGCGTCTTGGTGTTGCTGTTCTCCGCGCGGAATGTCGGGCCGAACGTGTAGACGCGCTTGTAGGCGAGCGCATACGTCTCCGCCTCCAGCTGACCCGTCACGGCCAGCGCGGTCGCCTTGCCGAAGAAGTCGTCCTCCGCCTTGTAGGGCTTGCCCATCGGCTGGGTCGTCACGGTGAAGGTGTTGCCCGCGCCCTCCGCGTCGTTGGCGGTGATCAGCGGCGTGTGCACGTAGACATAGCCCCGGCTCTGGAAGTAGTTGTGAATCGCCTGCGCCGCGATGGAGCGCACGCGGAATACCGCCTGAAACAGCCTCGTCCTCGGGCGCAGATACGCGATGTCGCGCAGGAACTCGAGCGTGTGGCGCTTGGGCTGCAGCGGGTAATCCTCCGTGCAGTCGCCCTCGAGCGTCAGCTCCTGGGCCTGCATCTCGAGCTGGCCGTTTCTGCCGGGCACGAGCTTGCCGGTGGCCTTGATCGCCGCGCCGTTGCGAAGCGCCTGCACGCCCGCGAAATCGGACACGTTCTCGTCGTAGACGATCTGCATCGCCGCGAGCGCCGTGCCGTCAAAAAACTCGATGAAACCGATATTCTTCTGCTTGCGATGGTTGCGGATCCATCCCTGCAGCGTGACCACCTGACCCTCGAACGCCTTCGCGTCCGCCGCGATGTCGCGCAGGTCAAACACTTTCTCCATAATTCATCCTCTTTCCGCGCGGGTTCGTCGCCGCACGCATATTTTCATACTCACTATATGATATCAAAAAAAGCTATAAAACGCAAGACCAATTCCCCCGCACGCGCCGCCTGCGCGCCTCATAATCTGATTTTGAAAGCGCACTGCCCTACATACGGGCCAAATCCGTATGAATTTGTCAAACGGAGGTCATCGCCTTGGATACCATCGAATTTAAAAGCATGGACACACCCGGCGGCGCGCTTTCAACGGCCTTCCTGTCCCCCAATTGCTTAGCCGGCACGCCGCAGCCCGCCGAACCGGTCAAGACGGCAACTCCTGCCGCCTGTCCGGCCCCGGCTGCGCCCGCTTGCCCCTGCCGGGTCGATCCCGTGCAGGGCGCAGCCTGCCCGCTCCCGGTCAAGCAGACCACGCCCGCCGCGCAGCAAATTGCCTGCCCGGATGCGGACGCCGTCACATGCGGGGACGGACACATCTACTTTGGTCAGTGCGAGACCACGAGGGTCGAAGTGCTCCCGAACATGCAGCTTGACGAGGATGGGCGCGTCCTCGAGGTCAGCATGACCCTGCGCGCGATCTGCCCGAACAGGCGCGTCGCCGTGGGCATCATGCTCACAGAGGTCGACGCCGCAGGCAACGAGCATCCGCGCGGCTTCAAGGCCATCGCCGTGGATGCGCATCACGGCGCATGCTGTGCCGATATCGCGGTGCAGCGCACGCGCTTCATCCTGCCCGAAAGCCTGCGTGTGGACGGATGCACGGGCGTGTGCAATGGCCGCCGCCACTTCATCGTGCGCGCCGAGGCGCACTATATCGACATCACCGCCTGACCGACAAAAAGGAGGAATCCCCATGTGCAAATGCCGTTATTCCGACGCGCTCGCCGTCGCCGTCAGCCTGCTGGCGGGCGTCGCCCTCGCCCTGCTCTACCCGCAGAACGTGATCCTCAAGGGCATCGGCGCGCCGATTGTGGCCGGCGTCGTCGCGCTCGCGGCGCTGCTTCTGCTGACGCTGGGCCTCACCAGCCTGCTGCGCCAGAACCAGTGCGTCAACCGCTGCATCCACGCGCAGGGCATGAGGCTGCTCGTGCCCGCCATGATGCTGCTGTTTTCCGCCATCGCGGGCATCGTCGTGACCGTCACCAACCAGACCGTCCAGCAGATCATCACCTTCCTGATCTACGGCTCCGGCATGGCGACGCTCATCGGCCTGTTCTGCTTCCTTTCCTGCCTGATCGGCGCGGGCCGCGAGCCCAACCCGTGCGCGCGCTGCTGACCGGGGCCGCAGGATGACGTGATCCGCACGAAAACGCCTGCATGAAAAAGGCGCGGGGTCTTACGGCCTCGCGTCCTTTTGGTTATGTTTTTATTGACGATGACGGATAAGCGCCGCCTCCGCTTCGCGCTGCGCCCTCTCGATCTCGAGCGCGACGAGCGCTTCATCCAGCTCGTGAAACGCAATCAGCTCGCCCGGCGTGTCCTCGCTGATGCGCTTGTGCAGCCAGACGAGGTCGTGCCATACGCCGAACTTGTAACCCGTGCGCACGTGCGTGCCGATCTGATAAAACCCGAGCGATTCGTGCATGCGGATGCTGCCCTCGTTTGATCCCACGATCAGCGCGTAGAGGTTCTGATACCCCATATGATGAAGCAAACGCATGAGCAGATCGTACAGCGGCACGCCGAGGCCCATGTGCAGCCAGTTTTCATCGAGATAGATCGACAGCTCCGCGTTCCAGTCAAATGCGGCGCGCTCGGCCTCCCTGTGCGCATAGGCATAGCCCACGACCTCGCCGTCCGCCTCCAGCAGCAGATACGGAAAGCTGCCCGCGATGTCCGCCACGCGCTTTGTGAACTCGCCGATGGACGGAATCGCCTTTTCAAACGTGACGGGCGTCTTTAAGATGTACGGCGTGTAGATATCCAGAATCCGCTGCGCATCGCGTTCGGGATTCGCCTGACGAATGGTGATCCTGCTCATGCGTCCTCCCTCTGGCCCCTGCCCACGATCAGGATGCTCGCGCACACCAGCACGAGCGCCGCGCCGTAGCGAAGAAGCGGCACGTTCGCCGCCGAATCGACCAGCAGCAGCGAGAGCATCACGCCGAAGATCGGCTGCAAGAACATGTACACCGCGACATGGCTGACCGGGTTCACCTTGAGCAGCACCGCCCACAGCGTATACGCCACAGCCGACAGCGCCGCCAGATACAGAAGCACCGCGAGGCCCAGCGGATTGCCCAGATGCAGCCGCCCGCCCATCGCAAAGCCCGCAGCCGCCATCACCGCGCCGCCGAGCATGAACTGCCAGCCGCTGAGCGCGACCGGGCTGTCCTTCTGGCCAAAGCGCTTGATCAGGCCCGCGCTGCACGCGCTCGCCGTCATCGAAATGATGAGAAAGCCCTCGCCGGTCAGCCTGACGCCGCCGCCCAGCCCGCTCGTGTCGAGGTTCACGATCACAACGCCCGCCACGCCGACGAGGCCGCCGATCCACTTGAGCCTGTTCATCTTTTCAGAACGGAACAGATAGCACGCGATCAGGATCGACACAAACGCGCCGAGGCCCTGAATGATCGCCGCCTTCACGCTCGTCGTGTTCGCCACGCCGATGTAGAAAAAGACGTACTGCGCAATCGTCTGCGTCAGCGCGAGCTTGACCACGAGGTCGAGATTCCCCTTCTTCGGCCTTACGAATTTCTTTTCGCCGATGCTCGCAAATAAGATCGTCAGCGCGCCCGCGAGCGCGAAGCGGCATCCCGCGAAGAGAATCTGCGTCGCCACGTCGCCGGACGCGACCTCAAAGAAGCGATAGCCCAGATTGATGAAGGGCACCGCGCTGCCCCAGAGCAGGTTGCACAGGCTCGCCAGTAGCAAAACCACCAGCGGCCTTGTGAGCATCGAACGTTTTTCCATCGTCATTTCCTCGCGTGTAAATGAAATCCGTATCAGTATAGCACATTTTCGCGCAAATTCAAGAGGCCGGGCATCGCGTCCGGCCTCCCGACTGTTCGTTTTAAGATTCACGTTTCCTTATCTGAGCACGATCCTGTAATACCGCCGCGCCGTCGCCATGCATACCGCGACATACAGCGCGCCAAAAAGCGCGAGCGTCAACGCCGCACAGCCCGCGAACAGCGCGAAATCCGCCGTGGAGAGCAGCTTGAGCAGCGTCACGATGATCTTCGATGCCGCAAGCAGGTGGATGCCCGCCATGACCAGCGGCATGAAGAAGATCAGCAGCACCTGCGAGCGGATGCTCTGGCGCACCTCGGCGGCGCTCATGCCGACCTTCTGCATGATGACGAACCGCTCGCGGTCGTCGTATCCCTCGCTGATCTGCTTGTAATAGATCAGCAGCACCGTCGCCACCGAGAAAAGCAGCGCAAGGAAGATGCCCAGAAACACGAAGCTGCCGTCCAGCTCGATCATGTATTGCCGAAACGACGCCGCCGTGGTGATCTTCAATCCGCCCGAAAAGCGCTCGCCCATCGCGCCGCGCGCGGCCTCGAGCAGCTCGCCTTCCATCGCCACGATCTCCCCACCCGTCGTGCCCGCCGGGTCGAGGTTCAGCGCAAAGCGGATGTCTGTCACGACCTTCCGCCCCGTCGCCTCCACCTCGCCGCGCAGGGCGAGCAGGTCGCGCACATCCGGCACGATCATCTCGATTTTCGATACGCGCAGGGTGTCGATCGCCGTGCCATTCGACGTGGTCGCGCTGGGGATGCCGCCCGCGCGCCTGTATGTGAGCGACCCGATGCGAAGCTCTTCCGCGTCAAAGCCCTCGATCAGCGCCTCGCCGGGCATGAGGCTGACGCTGCCGCCGTGCAGCCGGTTGTAATCCGCCTGCGTCATCACCATGATCTCGTACATGCCATTCAGGTCGGTCGTCGAGGGCGACATGAGCGATAAGCTGCCGTCCTCCGCCTGCCGCGCGGCGAGCGAATAGCTCAAAAACCATTGCGTCTGCACGTCGTCTGCATGCCCGGCGAGCGCGTCCCTCGCCGCCCGCTCCGCTGCCCCGCCCACGCCCGTTTCAAGGAAGGCGTCCAGCTCGTCCGGCGCGATGTAGCGGTTGATCGTGATCGCATGCGGGAACATCTCGCGGATGCTCTGGTCGATGCCCGCGTAGAGCGCGACCGTGCCGCTGACGCAGACGAGCGCCGACGTGAGCAGAATGCAGATGTTCGCAAGGCCGCGCGCATTCTGGTTCATGCGGTAGATCATGCCCGACACCGCCGCGAAATGTTTGGGCTGATAGTAGAAGCGCTCGCTTCTGCGCAGCGCCTTAAACAGCGCCACGCCGCCCGCGCCAAAGAGCAGCTGCGTGCCGATGATGACCAGTCCCGCCGCGATGAAAAAGCCCGTGATCGCCATCAGCGGGTTCTCCGCCGTCAGTGCGATGTAATACCCCGCGCCCAGCGCGAGGACGCCCAGCACCGCCGCGATGTGCCGCGTCCTCGGCTCGCGTTCGCCCTTGTCCGCGCTTCTGAGCAGCTCGACCGGCGACAGCCTGCTCACCACAAACAGATTGCGCACGAGCAGGAACGCAAACAGCGCCGCGAACGCGATGGCTGTCTCCCTCGCGGCGGGTGCGCTGAAGTCAAAGCCCATCGGGATATTCCATGCGAGCAGCCGCAGCAGCCCGAGCAGCGCCGCCTTGGAAAGCAGCACGCCCAGCGCAACGCCCGCCGCCGTGCAGACGGCGCACAGCAGCGCGCTCTCCACCGCCATCACGCAGGCAATGTCCCGCTTGCGCAGGCCGAGGATGTGGTAAAGCCCCAGCTCCTTCGTGCGCCTGCGCAGCACGAAAGCGTTGGCATACAGCCCGATCCACACGGTGATCAGCGCGAGGATGCCCGCGCCCAGCGACAGGCACATCTGCACATAGATGCTGCCCTGCATCGCGGGGATCAGCTCGTTATACGCGAGAAACCGCAGGATGTAGCACATCGCCGCGCAGCAGGCCATCGCCAGCGCGAACGGCCCGACGATCTCGCCGCTGGAACGCATGCCGCGCACGGCCAGCCGGGCGTAGAGCGCCGCCTTACGCATCGCGCTCACCTCCCGCCAGCGCGGTCAGCGTGTCCGATATCCGCGCGAACATCTGCTCGCCGGTCAAGCTGCCGCGATACAGCTGATGATACACCCGCCCGTCGCGCAGGAACAGCACGCGCGATGCGTGGCTGGCGGCCTTCACGCTGTGGGTGACCATGACGATGGTCTGCCCGGCCTCGTTGACCTCGCCCAGCAGCCGCAGCAGCGCGTCCGACGCCTTGGAATCCAGCGCGCCCGTCGGCTCGTCGGCGAGGATGAGCTGCGGCCCGGTGATCAGCGCCCGCGCCACGGCTGCGCGCTGCTTCTGCCCGCCGGAGACCTCGTAGGGGTACTTTTTGAGGATCTCCGCGATGCCCAGCCTCTGCGCAATCGGGCGAAGCATGCGCCGCATGTCGTTGATCTTCCTGCCTTGCAGCACCAGCGGCAGGTAGATGTTGTCCTCCAATGTGAATGTGTCCAGCAGATTGAAATCCTGAAACACGAAGCCCAGCCGGTCGCGCCGAAAGCTCGCCAACTCGCCCTCCGGGATCGCCGTCATCTCACGCCCGCAAAGGCGCACGCTGCCGCCCGTGGGCTTGTCCAGCGCCGCCAATATGTTCAGCAGCGTCGTCTTGCCCGCGCCCGACTCGCCCATGATCGCCAGAAACTCGCCCTGCTCGAGCGTGAAGCTCACGTCCGCCAGCGCGCGAACCTTTGCGCCGCCCAGACGCGGCGTGTAGACCTTTTCGATGTGCTCAATCTCAAGAAATGCCATGATGCCTCTCCTTTTGGGGCGCACTGTTTGGGAAATGTTCCCCCGCGCCGCAGACCCAGCATAGCACGCAAACGGCCCGCGCATCCATCGCTTTGCCTTACAATGCGCGGGCCAAACCTTACATTTCTGTCACATCACTCATACCGTGTGCCCTGCGGAAACGCGAGCGTGAACGCGCTGCCCCGCCCCGGCTCGCTTTGCGCCGACAGCGTGCAGCCGAGCATGTTCGCCGTGCGCGCGCAGAGGTAGAGCCCAAGCCCGCTGGCCGTCTGCTCAATGCGCCCATTCGCGCCGGTGTATCCCTTGTCGAAGATCAGCGGCAAGTCCTCCGCGCGGATGCCGCAGCCCGTGTCGCGCACGACGACGGCGTGCTCGCTCGCCTCGATAGTGATCGTCCCGCCCTCGCCCGTGTATTTGACGGCGTTGGAGAGAAGCTGCTCGAGGATGAAGCCGAGCCACTTTTCGTCCGTCACGGCAGCGGCGTCCGTGTGCTCGTAACTGAGGCGAATTTTCTTGAGGATGAACACGTCGGCGAAGCGGCGCACGGCCTTGCAGATCACGCCGTCCAGCTTTGCGCGGCGCAGCACGAGGTCGGCGCTGTCGCTGCTCAGCCGCAGATAGCCCATCACCATGCCCACGTATCGCTCGATGCGCAGCAGCTCGCGCTCAAGCTGCTCCGGCGCGGCGGGCACGTCGCTTTGCAGCATCAGGCGCATCGCGGCGATGGGCGTCTTGATCTGGTGCGCCCACATCGTGAAATAGTCGAGCGCGTCGTTCTGCTTCGTGCGCACGTCACGCCGAAGCTGGCTGTTTTCTCGCCGCAGCGCATCGGTCAGCGCCTGATAGCGCCCCTCGACGCCGTTCGCGCCGCCCACGGGCTGCGGCAGCGTCCAGCCCTCGTCATCCGGCATCGTCAGCGCGTTTGACAGCGTGCGCATGCGCCGCCGCCAGCCGCGATACCCCGCCGCCGTCACCAGCAGCAGCGCCGCCAACGACAGCGCCGCGCCGTATGCAAACGGCTCCGCAGGCAGGCCGTAGAGCGCACCCATCGCCGCGAACACCGCGCACGACGCCGCCCACACCGCCGCAGTCCGCCGCTGCGACGCCAGATATGCCGCAAAATCCCTCATACGATCAGATACCCCTCGCCCTTCTTCGTGCGGGTCAAATCGGCCACGCCCGCCGCCTCCAGCTTCTTGCGCAGGCGGCCGACGTTGACCGTCAGCGTGTTCTCGTCGATGAAGCAGTCCGTCTTCCACAGCGCGCGCATGAGACTATCGCGCGAGACCGTCGTCCCGCGTTTGTCAAGCAGCGTGGTCAGAATCCGCAGCTCGTTGCGCGTCAGCTCCACGCTCGTCTCGCCGCGTATGACGCCCTCGCCCGCGTCGAGCATCGCGCCGCCGAGGTCGATCAGCTCGCTCGAACGCCCGTATGCGTACGCCCTGCGCAGGATGGCCTGTACCTTCGCGCAGAGCACGTCGAGGTCAAACGGCTTGGCGATGTAGTCGTCCGCGCCCATATCAAGCGCCGTCACCATGTTCAGCGAATCCGCCGCCGAGGACAGGAACAGCACCGGCACGTGCGAGCTCTCGCGCAGCACGCGGCACCAGTGATAGCCGTTGCGATACGGCAGCGACAGATCGAGGATGACGAGCTGCGCGCCGAACGCGTTCACCTCCGGCAGGATGTCGGCAAAGTTTTCGGCGCAGGCCGTCTCGTATCCGCGCAGCCTCAGCTCCCGCGCGAGCGCCCTGGCGATGGCTGCGTCGTCCTCGACGATGAAAATGCGATGCACGGCTTTCCCTCCTTTTTCTTTGCGCATATGGGCAAGCCCTCCCGCTTTTTGCCGCGCGGACGGGCCGTTCTTCTCCGGCATGTTCCATATCAAATCAGTTTTAGTATAACATATTCCGGCACAAATTCAAGAGGCCGGACATCGTGCCCGGCCTCCCGATTGTTCTGTTTACAGGTTTACGATCACCGCGGCGATGCCCCGCGTGCAGTTCAGGCGATTGCCGCCGAGCTCCTCCTCGCGCGACACACGCACGATCACCATCACCTTGTCCTCGCCCACCGGCGCGATGCCGTGTATCATCCAATATCCCGTGTCCGCGCCCAGCGGATAGCAAAGCGTTTCCCCCTTCTCGCCGCGCGCGATGCACAGGTGCTTGTCAAACAGCGCATCGCTCACGCGGTGCAGCCTTGCCTCAATCCGCTCGCCCGACGGCAGCCGACAGCTCACGGATTCGACAGAAAAGTCCTCTTCTATCTCCCATTTGTCCCTCGCCTGTCCGTCCGCCGTGAGGATGGCGATCGTGCTCGTCTTCGCCGAAAACTCTGTTCTGCCCTTCACGCGCACCGTGCCGTCCGCATGGATCTCCTCAATGTTGAGCTTGAGACCCGCCAACTCGGGGAGCATCACGTCCTCGCCGGTCTGCTTGCCCTGCATGTCATAGCGGCGCATAAACGGCATGCCGCTCGCCTTGTCGTAGCCCGTGAGCAGATAGCCCGTATCCGTCACGGTGATCCGCGGCGTAAATTCATCCTTCTGCGGCACAACGATGCTGAAGACGGGCCGCGCCTGCGCGTCGAGCTGCGTGTAATGGACATCGTTATCCGGGCCGCTCGTGCAGCTGACCACCATGCCGCCGTGCCCCACGCCTACCATCCAGAAATGGTCACCCTCCTCGCGCCTGCCCGTGATGTCCGACTGCGCAGGCAGCCTGTCCTCGCTCACGATCTCACCCGCAGGCGTCATCCTGATCTGGATATACGCACTCGCGCCATCCGTCTCTTCCTCAAGCAGCATGAGCAGCGTGCCGTCCTGATCCTGTGCGCCGCCACAGATCGTGCCGCTCCTGCCGACAAGCGGTTTGACAAAGCGAATCGCACCCGTCGGCTCGATCACCGCGGCAAACGGCACGCGCTCACCCGTCACGCGCTCGCTAAACAGCGCCGCCTGTCCATCGGCGAGGCCGGTCATCAGCATCCCGCCGTCCGCCAGCGCCGCAGCGCTGCGCACCCAAACGTCCTTCTCTATGCTGGGCGTGAACTGCTCACTGCCCCATTCGTCCACAATCCCGCTGGTGCTCCTTGCGCTCACCGCATCGATGGCGATCTCCTGTGCCTCCAGCGGCGCCATGCCCTCTCGGTGCGCCCTGAGCAGTGGCTCCGGGCCCATCGCCCGCGCTTGCTCCGCCGCCCGTTCGGCCTCAGCAGCCTCCCACGGCGACTGATAGCCCTCGCCGTCCGCCTCGCCCAGAATCCTGCCGTCACCGGAGATGTAGACTAAGGCAGATATCTCGCCTTCGATCTGGACCTCATAGTGTGGCTTCTCCGTGTCCATCTCGTCTGCGTAGATCCTGAAATCCCAGTGGATCTCGCTGCCGTCAAGCGCGCCGCGCGCCAGGCCGTTGGCGTCGGTCACCGCGTCCAGCGCGATGCGCACGGCCTCCTCGGGCGGGATATCCTGCTCGCCGGGCATCATGAACACTTCCTCGTTATCGCCGATCAGCCCGCTGTCCAGCAGCACCTGACTGTACCAGGCCTTGTCCTCCTGGCTCCAATCCCGCAATTCGCCAAGCTCCTTTTCCAGCATGCCGACCAGCGTGATCGCGTCGGCCCTGCCATAGCGCTCGGTCATCAGCGCGTCAATCTGCGTTTCCACAGCCTCGCCGCTGCCCGTGCGCAACTTGGCGAGCGCGTCGTCCTCGCCGATCACGCCGTGATCCACCATCATGCCGATCATCCTCTGCTTTTCCTCCAGCGTCCACACGGTATAATAGCCGATGTCGTGCTCCATATCCGCCACATCCTCATAAAATGCGCGGGAGAACACCGCCGCCACCGCCGTGGCCGCCAAAGCCACGATCAGCGCCGCCGCCAGCACGACGGCTGTCAAACTCTTTTTCTTCATAGGCTGCTCCTCTCTTTCCGGCAGGGTGCGCAGCATGTGCCGCATATCCCGCTCAAAACCCTCGTCCACGGGCGGATACAGCGCACGAAGCGCTTCCCGATCGATCACCTTCCGCTTCATCGCAGCTCCACCTCCTCGCCCAACGCCTGCGCCAGCGCGCGCCTCGCCCGAAACAGCCTGCTCTTGACCGTCGTCAGCGGCACGCCCAGCGACGCGCCGATCTCCCGCTCGGTGAACCCTTCCATGTACTTGAGCAGCAGCGGCGTGCGCAGCTTCTCGGGCAGGGCGTCCATCGCCTCTGCGAGCCCGATGTCCTGCGGCTGCTCGCCCTCGTCAAAGCTGTCCGTCGGCACGACGCGCATGCGCCTGCGCTGTATGTTTCGACATTCATTGATGGCGATGCGGGTCAGCCACGGGCGAAAGCTCTCCGGCTTCGCGCTGCCGCGCTTTTCCCAAGCCTTGAGCAGCGCGCTTTGCACGGCGTCCTGCGCGTCCGCGCGCTGGTGCAGGATGCTCATGCATACCCTGTGCAGCACGGGGATCATCGCCTCCGCCTGTGCGGAAAATACGGCGTCCGCAATCATCGCGCTCCTCCTTTCTTGCTGCATCGCTTGTGTGAATCGGAGCCCCTATTCACCTTATAGACGCGCGGCGCGGTGTAAAAGTTTCACGCCACCGCAGAAATTTTTCAAATCTTTCCGCACAAAAAACCCGCCGCAGGTTTGCTCCCACGGCGGGCGATTGATTTTTCTTTATATTACAGGAAATACTTGACGCCGGACTCGAAGATGTGCTGATCCTTGTCGCCCGGGATGTTGATGGCGACATGCGCGCCCGTGCGCTCGCTGTGGCCCATCTTGCCCAGCACGCGGCCGTCCGGCGAGCAGATGCCCTCAACCGCCCAATACGAGCCGTTCGGGTTGCACGGCATCTTGAAGGCCGGCAGGCCGTCGGCGGTGGCGTACTGCGTGACGATCTGGCCGTTGGCCATGAGCTGCTTGAGCTGGCTCTCGCGGCAGACGAAGCGGCCCTCGCCGTGGCTGATGGCGACCTGATGCACATCGCCGATGTTCACGCCCGCCATCCACGGGGACTTGACGGACGAGACAACCGTACGCACATGCGTGGCGGCGTGGCGGCCGATGGTGTTGAACGTCAGCGTCGGGTCGTCGGCCTTGAGGTTGCGGATCTCGCCGTACGGCACGAGGCCCAGCTTGATGAGCGCCTGGAAGCCGTTGCAGATGCCCAGCATCAGGCCGTCGCGCTTGTTCAGAAGCTCCATGATGGCGTCCATGATGCGCGGGTTGCGCAGCGCGGTGGCGATGAACTTGCCGGAGCCGTCCGGCTCGTCGCCCGCCGAGAAGCCGCCCGGCAGCATGACGATCTGCGCGTTGCTGATCCCCTTGACAATCGCCTCGACGGACTCCTCGATGCCCTTCGCGTCGAGGTTACGGAAGACGAACACGTCGGTCTCGGCGCCCGCGCGGCGGAAGGCCTTCGCGC
Organism: uncultured Clostridia bacterium; assembly: GCA_944362695.1. Classification (GTDB taxonomy): domain Bacteria; phylum Bacillota; class Clostridia; order Christensenellales; family Aristaeellaceae; genus Ventricola. The sequence goes on along the minus strand of CALVTQ010000085.1, from coordinate 2,525 downwards.
TGTCGAGCTCGCAGTTCGTGCCCGGGAAGGACGGGATGAACACGCGCGGCTTGGCGACGTGAATCGCGGGCTTCGCGGTATTGCGCTGGTCGTACGGGATGAACGGCGCGGTCGTGTGCTTGGCCGCGGCGATGGTCGGGAAGACGCTCTCCAGCGGCTCGGTCCACGCGGCCTTGGCCTCCGTCAGCGCCACGATGACGCCGCATGCGTGGATGGTCGCGTTCACCTTCGTCTCGCCGATGACCTCCATGCCCGCAGGCACCTCGGCATCCGGCGCGAGCTCGGCGACGATGGAGCCGTACTTGGGCAGGAACAGCTCGCTCTCCTCCACATTCGTGAGGCGCACGCCGATCCTGCTGCCCAGCGCCATCATCGTGACAGCCGCCGCGATACCGCCGCGTCCCACGGTGTGCGCGGAGAGGACGTCGCCGCGCAGGATCGCCTGATGCAGCGACTCGTAGAGCATGAGCGCCTTGTCGTATTCCGGCACGAGGTGCTCGTCCATCGGCAGGCGCAGCAGCGCAATGCGGTTGCCCGCGCCCTTGAAATCGGTGGAGATGATGTGGTTGGCATCGACCGCGTTCACCGCGAAGGACACGAGCGTCGGCGGGACGTGGATGTCCTCAAACGTGCCGCTCATGGAGTCCTTGCCGCCGATGGAGGCCGTGCCAAAGCCCAGCTGCGCGGAGAGGCCGCCCAGCAGCGCCGCCGCCGGCTTGCCCCAGCTCTTGGGCACTTTGTTCAGGCGCTCGAAGTACTCCTGGAAGGTCAGGCGCGCGCGGGTCACGTCGCCGCCCGCCGCGCAGATCTTGGCCAGCGACTCGGTGACGGCGTACACCGCGCCGTGGAACGGGCTCCACTCGCTGAGATACGGGTCGTAGCCGTGGCTCATCAGCGTGGCGGTCGTCGTCTCGCCGTCGGTCGGGATTAGCGCGGCCATCGCCTCGTTCGGGCTTTCGCGGAAAAGGCCGCCGTAGGGCGCGAGGATCGTGCTCGCGCCGATGGTGCCGTCAAAGCGCTCGACGAGACCCTTCTGCGAGCAGATATTGAGGTCGCCGAGCATCGCCAGCCACGCCTCGCGCACGGTCTTGCCCGCGGCGAAATCCGGCTGGGTCGTCAGGTACGGCTTCTCGCTGTCCGGCGCGGTGACAATCGCCTGCGCGTGCTGCGTGACGCCGTTGGTATCCAGGAACGCGCGGGACAGATCGACGATCGTCTTGCTGCGCCAGTGCATCACAAGGCGCGCCGCCTCGGTGACCACGGCCACCTGCGTCGCCTCGAGGTTTTCTTCATACGCCATCTGCTTGAAGCGCTCGACCTTGTCCGCCTCGATGACGCAGGCCATGCGCTCCTGGGACTCGGAAATCGCCAGCTCGGTGCCGTCCAGACCCTCGTATTTCTTGGGCACGGCATCCAGCTCGATCTCAAGGCCGGGCGCCAGCTCGCCCACGGCCACGCAGACGCCGCCCGCGCCGAAGTCGTTGCAGCGCTTGACCATCTGCGCGAACTCGGCATTGCGGAACAGGCGCTGGATGCAGCGCTCGGTCGGCGCGTTGTCCTTCTGCACCTCCGCGCCGCAGGTCGAGAGCGACTCGACGTTGTGCGCTTTGGAGGAGCCCGTCGCGCCGCCGCAGCCGTCGCGTCCCGTGCGGCCGCCCAGCAGCATCACGACATCGCCCGGTTCCGGCGCAGCGCGGCGCACATGGTCGCGCGGGGTCGCCGCGATGACCGCGCCCAGCTCCATGCGCTTGGCGACAAAGCCCGGATGGTAGTATTCCTGAACCTTGCCCGCAGCCAGACCGATCTGGTTGCCGTAGCTCGAGTAGCCCTGCGCGGCGGTCGTGGTGATGCGCCTCTGGGGCAGCTTGCCCTTGCGCGTGCGGCTGTACGGCATGCGCGGGTCGCCGGAGCCGGTGATGCGCATCGCCTGATAGACGTAGCTGCGGCCGGAGAGCGGGTCGCGGATCGCGCCGCCCAAGCAGGTGGCCGCGCCGCCGAAGCCCTCGATCTCGGTCGGGTGGTTGTGCGTCTCGTTTTTGAACATGATGAGCCACGGCTCTTCCTTGCCGTCCACGTTCGCGGTGACGACGATGGAGCACGCGTTGATCTCGTCGGAGGCGTCAAGGTCGTCCAGCTTGCCGAGTTTCTTTAATGCCTTCGCGCCCAGCGTCGCCATGTCCATCAGCGAAACGTCCTTCTTGCGCTCGCCGTAGACGTCCTTGCGCGTGTCGATGTACAGCTCGTAGGCCGCGCGGATCGGCTCGCTCAGCGCGCCGTCCTCAAACTCGATCTCGTCGATGGCGGTCAGGAACGTCGTGTGGCGGCAGTGATCGGACCAGTAGGTGTCGATCGCGCGCAGCTCGGTGAGGCTCGGGTCGCGCTTCTCGGTGTCGCGGAAATAATCGCGGCAGAAGCAAAGGTCCTCCGCGCTCATGGCCATGCCCATGTTCTGCACCATCGCGGCGAGCGCCTTGTCGTCCATGCTGATGAAGCCCTCGATGATGGCGACATCGGCGGGCACGTCG
>CALVTQ010000084.1 GCA_944362695.1 uncultured Clostridia bacterium | reverse complement strand
ACAACCTGGCACTCTAACCAACTGAGCTATACCCACCACATGGCGCGCCTGGAGGGGCTCGAACCCACGGCCCACGGCTTAGAAGGCCGTTGCTCTATCCAACTGAGCTACAGGCGCATGATCCGGTCTCCGCGCTGCGGCGTTCCCGCTGACGAGTATTGATTATACACGAACTCCCCTGCCCTGTCAAGCGCTTTTTTCACTTTTTTCTAAAAATTGCCTGCCGGGCTTCGATTTTTCCCGGCAGGCGCTCGATTTTTCGCGTATATCCATCAGCGGATAAAATGCGTGTATACGCGCTTCTCGCCCTCCGGCAGGCCGTATTTTTCCTTGCCCAGCGCGATGCTCTTCATCAGGAAAGCCATGTTGCGCGCCAGCACGCGCATGGTCTGAAGGCCCTCCTCGTCCTTCTCGGCCTCGCCCGGCGCGCGGCCGTGGATGCTGTTCCAGTACTGGCTCGAGGCGACCGGCATGCCGCTGATGGTGAAGAACTTGTTGAGCTCATCAAACGTCGAGGACAGGCCGCCCCTGCGCGCCGCCACGACAGCCGCGCCGACCTTCATCTGCTTGGAGAACGGCGTGCTGTAGAACAGGCGCGTGAGCAGCGCCACGAGCGTCGCGTTCGCCTGCGCGTAGTAGACCGGGCTGCCCACGACGAGGCCGTCCGCCTCTTCAAACTTCGCTGCAGCCTCGTTGACCGCGTCCTCAAACACGCACTTGCCGAGCTTGGCACACTGGCCGCAGCCGATGCACCCGCGGATCACCTTGTTGCCCACATGCATGATCTCGACCTCGATGCCCTCCGCCTCGAAGACGGCCTGCATCTCCCTGAGCGCCCGCGCGGTGTTGCCGTTCGCCTTCGGGCTACCGTTCAGCATCAGAACCTTCATATTCATCGCTCCTTTTCCTGTCACGGCGGCGCAGTGCACAGCCGCGCCCTTTTGCCATATGATACCATATGCGGGAGCGATGCGCAACAACCGTGTCGATTCGGTTTTTCCCGGTCAAATCTTCTTTTTGAAATACACCATATCAGCAAGCACCACGCCGCCGTCGATGATCGGCTCGCGGTAATTGTCGGTGAAAAAGTCTTTGACGACGTGCGAGCGCGCAAAGCCGCATTTCTCGTAGAACGGCACGGTCGACGGGCTGTCGCCTGTGCCCACGATCAGCGTGTGATAGCGTCCGGCGTACGTTTTTTCTATAAATTGTATCATTGCCCGCCCGATTCCCTGCCTCGCAAAAGCCGGGCGCACGGCGATGCTCTTGATTTCAAGTACGTCCTCTCCCTCGTTCGTCACGACGCACTCGGCAACGGCGTTTCCCGCGCCGTCCTCCATGACGAACATCGTGCCGCGCTCGAGATATCGGTCGATCATGTCCTCCTGCTCGTCGGCGAGGAGCAAGAGGTCGAGGTATTGCTTTTTGTTGCGGGTGATTTTGCGGATGGTCATATTGACGCTCCTTTTGGGTATGAAAATCGGGCAGACCGTGTTGGAATGCCCGATGTGCGTTTGGGTCGGTGCGAATTGCGGCTTATGCGGCTTGAACCCGTCTCGATCATAGGCGTGCAGGCACGCCTGTTCCGAGACTGCATTTCGGAAGGCTTCGCCTTGGGGTTACGCTGGGACTCTGTCCCAAACCCTGCAAGGGACTTCGCCCCTTGACCCCATGCTCGCTTCGCGCCTGTATAAGCTGCGTTCGCTTAGTACATCTTCGCGCCGGCGGGGATATGGTCGTCGACCATCAGCAGGTGGAGCTTCTCCTCGCCCTCCTCATGGTGCACGGCGCTGATGAGCATGCCGCAGCTGTCGATGCCCATCATCTTGCGCGGCGGCAGGTTCGTGATGGCGATGCACGTCTTGCCGATCAGCTGCTCCGGCTCATAATAAGCGTGGATGCCGCTGAGGATGGTGCGGTCGGTGCCGCTGCCGTCATCGAGCGTGAACTGAAGCAGCTTCTTGCTCTTGGGCACGGCGACGCAGTCCTTGACCTTCACCGCGCGGAAATCGCTCTTGCTGAACGTCTCGAAATCGACGAAATCGGCGAACAGCGGCTCGACCTCAACCTTGCTGAAATCAATCGGCTCGGCGCTTACGACCGGCAGCTCCTCCACCGCCTTGGCGACGGCCTCGCCCGCTTCCTTGACGGCTTCCTCGGCGGTCTTGGGCGCGTCGGCCTTCTTGCCGGAATCAAGCGGCTTCATGGTCGGGAACAGCAGCACGTCACGGATGGACGCACTGTCGGTCAGCAGCATGACCATGCGGTCCACGCCGAAGCCCAGACCGCCCGTCGGCGGCATGCCATACTCGAGCGCGGCGACGAAGTCCTCGTCGATGTCGGCGTGCAGGCCCTGCGCGCGCTTGGCCAGCGCCTGGCTCACAAAGCGCTCGCGCTGGTCAATCGGGTCGTTGAGCTCGGAGAACGCGTTGCCCAGCTCAAAGCCGTTGGCGAACGCCTCAAAACGCTCGGTCATCTCCGGGTCGTCGGCCTTTCGCTTGGCCAGCGGCGAGATGGCGACCGGGTAATCGGTGATGAACGTCGGCTGAATCAGGTTCGCCTCGACGAACTCGTCAAAGCACGCCTCCAGGCACTCGCCCTTGACCGCGTCCTTCTCCACGTGCACGCCGTGCGCCTCGCAGTCCTTGCGGGCATCCTCGTCGCTCTTCCAGCTGTAATAGTCGATGTTGCCGTACTTCTTGACGGCCTCGGCCATCGTCATGCGCGTCCACGGCGCGGTCATGTCGATCTCCTTGCCCTGATACTGGATCTTGAGCGTGCCGCAGACCTTCTGCGTCACGTAGACGTACAGATCCTCGAGCAGCTTCATGATCTCGTTGTAGTCGGCGTAGGCCTGATACAGCTCGATCGAGGTGAACTCCGGGTTGTGGCGCGTGTCCATGCCCTCGTTGCGGAAGATGCGGCCCACCTCGTAGACCTTCTCAAAGCCGCCGACGATCAGGCGCTTGAGATACAGCTCCGTCTCGATGCGCAGATACATCGGGATGTCCAGCGCGTTGTGATGCGTCACGAAGGAGCGGCTGTTCGCGCCGATCTCGACCGTCTGCAGCACCGGCGTGTCCACCTCAAGGAAGCCCTTGGCGTCCAGGAACTCGCGCAGCGCCTTGAGGATCTGGCTGCGCTTGACGAACGTTTCCTTGACCTCCGGGTTGACGATGGTGTCCACGTAGCGCTGACGGTAGCGCATATCCATATCCTTGAGGCCGTTCCACTTCTCCGGCAGCACGCGCAGGGACTTCGTCAGCAGCTTGAGCTCGGTGGCGTGCACGGAAATCTCGCCCGTCTTGGTGCGGAACGCCGTGCCCACGATGCCCAGAATGTCGCCGATGTCCATCGTCTTAAAGTCCGCATACACGTCCTCGCCGACGTCCTCGCGGCGCACGTACGCCTGAATCTGGCCCTCGCCGTCCAGCAGATGCACGAACGACGCCTTGCCCATGATGCGGCGGGACATCATGCGGCCCGCGATGCACACGGTCTTGCCCTCGAGTTCCTCAAAGTGATTGAGGATGTCGCTGGACGTGTGCGTGCGGTCATAGCGCGTGATGGTATAGGGATCGCGCCCCTCCTCGCGGTATTTGGCCAGCTTCGCGCGGCGGATCTGCTCCTGCTCGGTCAGCTGCGGGGCGGCAAACGTCATATCTTCAGCCACGATGTTCTTCCTCTCTTTATCCTTGAGTGTGCATTACAGCGCGATGTTGAGCACGCGCAGCCTGCGCGCACCGGCCGGCGTCAGCGCCGTCACCACATCGCCCACATGCGCGCCGATCAGCGCTGCGCCCACCGGGGACTCGTTGGAGAGCTTGCCGCCCTCCGGATCGGATTCGGAGGTGCCCACGATGGTGTAGATCTCCTCCTCCTCGTCCTCGTCGTCAAGATCGACGATGGTCACGCGCGTGCCGAAGCCGACGGTCTCGGTGTCGATGTTGGCCTCGTCGACGACCACCGCGTTCTCGATCATCGCGCGCAGCTCGTTGATGCGCTGCTCGAGGGCGGCCTGGTCGTTCTTGGCCGCGTCATATTCCGCGTTCTCGCTCAGGTCGCCGTAGGAGATGGCCACCTTCAGCTGCTCCGCGATGCGCATTTTTTCTGTTGTCTCTTTGTATTCAAGCTCTTCCTTCATCTTCTGAAGGCCTTCGCGGGTGATCACCAAACGCTTCGCATCTGCCATAATGTTTCGCTCCTTTTCCTGCGCGCGGCCAATCTTCGGGCCTCTGCCCGGCTCTGCGCGCCGCTCTCCATATCATTTTCCGGGAAAACCGCATGCCCGGAGCGTCTTCTTCTCCGGGCATACCGCCAGATTCTACAATTATACTCTTCTCGCCTGATTTTGTCAATTGCATCAAGCGTTTTTGGCCGGGTCATGCGCGCCGTGGCCCACGAGCACATGACCGTGATGCGAGCGGCCCATCAGCACGCGGCGGCAGCGGAAATATGCCGGCACGAGGAACGCATCAGCCAGCCACCACGCCAGCGGGCTGCCCATCGCCGCGCCCAGAAAGCCCAGCGACGGCACAAGGAACATGCCCGCCATGCCGCGCGCTACCATTTCAAACACACCCGCCAACACGGCAAAAGCGGAGAAGCCCATACCCTGAATCATGAAGCGCACGACGTTCACCAGCGTCAGCAGCGGGAAGTTGAGCACGTTGACCACCAGATACATGTGTGCCATCTCGATCATCTGCTCCGTGCCGTCGCCGCTGGCGAACAGGCCGGTGAGCTGCTTGCCGAAGAAGAACGCCGCAGCCAGCGCCGCCACGCTGTATACGATACCCATCAGCGACGCGGAGAACACACCCTGATTCAGCCGCTCGTATTTCGCCGCGCCCACGTTCTGAGCGCCGTACGTCGCCATCGTGGAGCCCAGCGCATCAAACGGGCAGGCAAGGAGCATCGACACCTTGCTCGACGCCGTCACGGCTGCCACGGCCAGCGCACCCAGCGAGTTCACCGCCGTCTGCAGAATGACAGAGCCGATCGCCGTGATCGAATATTGCAGGCCCATCGGCACGCCGTAGCGGCAAAGCTCGGCCATGCGCCTGCCCTGAATCTTCGCCTCCTGCCTGTTGATGTGCAGGATCGGGAACTTCTTCCAGATCCAAAGCAGGCACAGAAGGCCAGAGACGCCCTGACTGATCACGGTCGCCAGCGCCGCGCCCGTCACGCCCATCGGGATCACAAG
>CALVTQ010000083.1 GCA_944362695.1 uncultured Clostridia bacterium | reverse complement strand
ACCACGTCCGCGACGTCTGCGAGCGCTGCACCAAGATGCACGTGCCGGAGCGCTGGCCCTACGCCGGCAAGCTGGCCTTCACCGCCTTCTCCGGCAGCCATCAGGACGCCATCAACAAGGGCCACGAATACATGCGCGAGTCGAAGTCCCCGTATTGGGAGATCCCGTATCTGCCGATCGACCCGGCGGACATCGGCCGCGAGTATGAGCCGATCATCCGCATCAACAGCCAGTCCGGCAAGGGCGGCGCGGCGTTCATCATGGACCACAACTACGGCTATCACCTGCCCAAGCTCATGCATCCCGAGTTCGGCGCGGTGGTGCAGCTCGAGTGCGACCGCACGGGCCGCGAGCTGACGCCCGACGAGGTCATGCAGCTCTTCCGCCGCGAGTTCCTCAACATCAGCGAGCCGTACTCCCTCTCCCGCGCGAAGTTCTACGAGGAGGCCGTCGCGGGCAGCTCCGCCAACATCACGCACTTCTCCGGCGTGCTGAGCGTGCGCGGCAGCTTCGTCTCGCTCGAGTCCCGCGGCAACGGCCCGATCGACGCGTTCTTCAACGCGCTTGGCCAGGCCGGCATCGAGGGCTACTCCTTCATCACCTATTCCGAGCACGCGATCAGCAAGGGTTCCGACTCTCAGGCCGTTGCCTACATCCAGCTGCGCGCGCCGGGCGGCCGCCGCATCTTCGGCGTGGGCACCGAGCACAACATCAACTTCGCGTCGGTCAAGGGTATCCTCAGCGCCATCAACCGCTTCGAGAATGGCCGTATGTAATTCTTTCGCATAACGCAAACCGGGCTGCAAGGCATTGGCCAAGCAGTCCGGTTTTTCTTTGTATTTTGGGGAAAACGGGCGCATGCCGAAGCCGGTCACATCAGCCGTGTGAACGGAATAGCCCGCGCGGGCGCGGTCTATGCGCTGCGTTTTTCGTTTAGCCCGGCGCAGCTTTGCGGGCCGGCGATGGTTTGGCGCCGGGCCCCATATGCGGCTTGGTCGCGCGGGGGGTTACGGGCGCGGATCGAGGCGTTGGAGCATGGATGAAGCTACCCGCGGGACGGTGCCTTTGGGTTTGCGGATGATGCAGCGTTTGCGCGCTTGCCTCGTCAGGTCACGCTGCGCTCCCTGACGGCTTTTGAGCGGCTACGCCGTTTGGGGTACGTCGGGACGCTGTCCCAAACCCTGCGAGGGCTCTGCCCCTCGACCCCGGCAGGAACCAGTCCCTGCACCCATCTTCGCTTCGCGCCTATCCCCGTCACATTCTCGGCACGAGAATCTCGCTGCCCTCAACTCGGACGAAATACCCCTGCACGTGCTTACACACGGGGCAAACGCCGGGCGCCTGCCTGCCGTAATGCACATGTCCGCAGTTGAGGCACATCCACACGGTATCCTGATCACTCGTGAACAGCCGGTTCTCCTCGGCCCTCTGCGCGAGCTGGCCGAACCGGTCGCCGTGCGTCTGCTCGATCTCCGCGATCATCGCGAACGTCGCCGCCGCCGCTGCGAACCCCTCCGTGCGCGCCGTCTGCGCGAACGACGGATACACTGTGTGCGCCTCCTCGTATTCGTTGTGCTGTGCGCTGCGCAGCAGCCTGTCGGGCGTCCACGCCGTGTTCTCGACGGGATACGCGCCGTCGATGTGGATGTTCTCGCCTTCGCATTGCGCCAGCAGCTTGTAGAACAGCTCGGCGTGCTCCTTCTCCTGATCCGCGGTGAAGCGGAACACGCGCTCCACCCAGTGCAGCCCGGCGCTCCTGGCCGCACTCGCCGCGAACGTGTATCGCGTGCGCGCCTGACATTCGCCCGCGAACGCGCGCATCAGGTTCTCTCTGGTCTTGCTCTCCCGAAATTCCATGAAAAAATCCCTCCCTGCCTCTTCATCATACCCGCAGGAAGGGATTCATATACGTTCGTTTTTTGCAGCTGCCCCGCGCCGCCCTATCCCAAAAATCCGAAAGGAGCGAAAAGCGCTCCTGTGTAAACTCTCGGTCTGTAAGCGCGAAGCGAAGATGGGTCAAGGGCAAAGCCCTTGCAGGGTTTGGGACAGCGTCCCAAGCGGGTCTGGACGGCAGCCCAGCGTCCCCCGTCAGTCCTCCAGCCTCAGGTCCTTGAACGTCCCCAAATCGCCGGTGCGCCAGTGCCGCCTGCACAGGCTGATGTACTGCGAATTGCCGCCGAGCAGAATCTGCTCGCCCTCGCGCACGATGTGTCCGTCCTGCACACGCGCGTTGAACGTCGCCTTCCTGCCGCACCAGCAGATCGTCTTGATCTCCTCGATCGTATCCGCCCAGCAAAGCAGCTCCCGGCTGCCCTCGAACAGCTCGCCGCGGAAGTCCGTGCGCAGGCCGTAGCAGATCACCGGGATGTTCAGGTCGTCCACGATCGCAACCAGCTTGGCGACCTGCTCCTTGGTGAGGAAGTGCGCCTCGTCCACGATCACGCAGTCGATGCCCGTCAGGTCGATGGAATCCAGCTCCTCAACAAACCGGCACTCGGCCTCAAGCCCGCAGCGGGAGCGCACAATCGTCGCGCCGTCGCGGTTTTCGAGCTGCGGCTTGAGCATGAGCACATTGCAGCCGCGCTCGCGGTAGTTGTATTGCACCATGACCGCATTGGCCGTCTTGCTCGAGCCCATCGCGCCGTAGCGGAAATACAGTTTCGCCATGTTCCTCTTCCCCCGGATCAGCCGAACAGCTTCTCCAGCTCCTCGTATTTTTCATGCGTGATCAGCGCGTCCTGCGTCGTGCCGGCGAGGTGGACGACGTACGTCCAGCGTCCGTAAGGCGTGATGCTGTCGATCACGTTCAGGTTGATGATGTAGGATTTGTGGCAGCGGAAGAAAATCTGCGGGTCGAGCCGCGCCTCCACGTCACCCAGCGCCTCGCTCGTCTCAAACCGGCGTCCCTGCGTCGCGTAGAGCACCGTCGAGCGATTCTCGCGCTGCACCAGCAGGATGTCCGCCTGATTGATGAAGTTGACGCCCTCCTTGTGGTGGAGCATCAGCCGTCCGCCCGGCGCGCCCGTCCGCTTCATCACATGCACGGGCTCGGCGGGCTTCTCCTCTTTTTTCAGGCGCACCTCTTTGATGCGCTCGAGCGTCTTCATCACGCGCTCCATGTGGAACGGCTTGACCATGTAGTCAAACGCGTAGACCTCGAACGCCTGCGCCATGTAGTCGTCGTGCGCCGTCGCGAAGACGAGGATCGTCTGCGGGTCGGTGTCCTGTATGGCCTTCGCGCACTCCAGCCCCGTCATGCCCGGCATTTCCACGTCGAGAAAGCACACCTGCGGCCTGTACTTTTCCACCAGCTCGAGGAGCTCCGGGCCGTTTGTCGCCTCCGCGCAGAGCGTGAAGCCCTCCGCTTTGGCGATCATCTTGCGCAGAATCATGCGCATGCCGTCCTCATCGTCCGCGATGACGACGCGAATCAGGTCGTTATCCATCGTTAAATCCGCCCTTCCGCTTCGGCTTGGCGCAGCGCCTGCCTCTGCCTGGGTGTCATCAGAATTTCGCTCATCACGATGCCGCGCACGAAGTCCTCGCGCAGCTGCTCGCGCTTCTCGTCCTCGTCGTCATAGATCGGCGAGGCGTAGACCGGCGACTCCTGCGGCATGCTGACCGTCTTGGCCGCCGCGATTTTGCGCGCCGCAACCGGCCCGCTTCCGCCCTTGTGACAGGGATCGTCCCCCTCCGCCGCGGCGTGCATCTGCGCCTGCGTCACCTCGTGCAGATGCATGGGCTTCGTCTCGCAGACGCCCTTTTCCTGCTCGATGAGCGTCTTTTTGCTCGCAGGCTTCGCGGGTTCGGCGGGCTTCGCGGGCTTTTGCGCCTTGGGCGCGAAGGCGTCTTTGGGCATCGTCGTGGTCGTCACGGTGTCGCGCTCGGGCCGCGTGACGGTGGTCTGCTTCCTCTGCGTCTGCGGCTTCTTCTTGTTCTTGCTGCTCAGGCTGTTGAGCACCGCGACGATGATGATGAAGATGATGACCTCCACGCGCTCGCCTCCTTTCATGACCGCATGGAAACGGGGCTGGCCCGCGTGAGGTCAGCCCGTCAAGTGCTGCGGATTACTTCTTGTTGTCGATCTTGGGCGTCTTGTCCTCGCCGAGGCTGGCGATGGTCTCGCGCATGGCCGTGTCGGCAATGGTGTTCTTCATCTGATAGTAGTCCAGCACGCCCAGCTTGCCGTCGCGCAGCGCAGCCGCCATCGCACGCGGGACCGCCGCCTCGGCCTCGATGACCTTGGCGCGCTGCTCCTGGGCGGCGGCCTTCATCTCCTGCTCGTGAGCGACGGCCATCGCGCGGCGCTCCTCGGCCTTCGCCTGGGCGATGCGCCTGTCGGCCTCGGCCTGATCCATCTGAAGCTGCGCGCCGACGTTGCGGCCCACATCCACATCCGCGATGTCGATGGAGAGAATCTCAAACGCCGTGCCCGCGTCAAGGCCCTTGGCCAGCACGGTGCGGCTGATCAGATCGGGGTTCTCGAGCACGGCCTTGTGCGTCTCGGCCGAGCCGACGGTGGTGACGATGCCCTCACCGACGCGGGCGACGACCGTCTCCTCGCCTGCGCCGCCGACAAGGCGCTCGATGTTCGCACGCACGGTCACGCGGGCCTTGGCGCGCAGCTCGATGCCGTCCTTCGCGATCGCCGCGACGACCGGCGTCTCGATGACCTACGGGTTGACGCTCATCTGCACGGCCTGCAGCACGGCACGACCGGCCAGGTCGATGGCGCACGCCTCCGGGAAGTCGAGCTTGATGTTCGCGCCGCGCGCGGTGATCAGCGCCGTGATGACGCGGTCGAGGTTGCCGCCCGCGAGGTAGTGCGCCTCCATCTTGCTGATGGTCATCGACAGACCGGCCTTCTCCGCCTTGATGAGCGGGGCCACGATCTTCGCCGGCTTGACGCGGCGGATCTTCATGCCCACGAGCGTGAACATGGAGACATGCACGCCGGAGGCCAGCGCCGAGACCCACAGCCCCAGCGGAACGAACGACAGGAACACGCAGATCGCGATGATAATCACGACCACAAGGATAATGCCCTCAGTAATCATATGCTTTCTTCTCCTTTCACCGCAGCTATCCGCGGTTGTTTCCCGATTTTATCCGCGCGTCTGGCGCACGACGATGCGCGAGCCGTCCACGCTCACGATCTCGATGGGCTCGCCGCGCTCGATGAAGCCGCCCTCGGTGACGACATTCAGGCGCACGCCGTCGAAATCGCCGATGCCCGCCGGACGCAGCACGCTCGTCGTCGTGCCCGTCTTGCCCACGAGCACCTGCATATCGCCCTGCTCGTGCAGCTCCTCCTTCTCATGCAGGAACAGCTCGGAGCGCGTCTTGCTGTGCGCCGCATAGCGCAGCACCCACGATATGATGATCGCCAGCACCGCCACGATCACAAGCAGCACGCCCACAGCCGTCGTCGCGCCGAAATGCATATTCACCAGCACAATGCCCACGCCCACCAGCGCGATGCCGGAGATACCCGGCAGGCCGAAGCCCGGCAGAAAGACCTCCACCACGACCAGGCCCATGCCCAGCAGCAGACACAGCACGGTCGGCAGATTCGCCATCAAAGTCTCTAACATCGGATTTCCTCCTTTATCTTGCATTCCCAGCTTATCACAACGCAGCCGGTAAAGGAAGAGATTTTGTCTCAATTGTCCGTTTTTTGGTTCGAAAGCGCATCGCGCACGGCCCGCGCCAGCGCCCGCACGTCCTGCTCGTACACGGGCTCAAGCGACCGGTTGTAAATCAGGCTCGCCGGGTGATACAGCGAAAAGAGCGGCAGCCCCGTCTCCCCCGCCGTGATGATCTGCCCGTGAACCTGACCGACGGTCAGCTTGTTTCCCACAAGCGCGCGCAGCGGCACGTTCCCAAGCGTCGCAATCATCATGGGTTTTACGATCTCGATCTCGCGGATCAGCCACGGGCGAAACAGCGCGACCTCGCCGCTCGTGGGCGGCCTGTTGCCGATGCGGCCCGTCTTGCCGACCTTCGTCGGGCGGATCTTGACCGCGTTGCTGATGTAAATCTGCCCGCGCTCGAGCTCGGCCAGTTCGAGGAACCGGTCGAGGTTCTTGCCCGCCTTGCCCACGAAAGGACGCCCCTGCAAACTCTCCTGCTCGCCGGGCGCCTCGCCGATGAGCATCAGCGCAGGGCTCTGCGGCCCCTCACCGAACACCAGCGCGTTCTCCTTCCCCGGCATCACACCGGCAATGAACGCGCGCAATTCCTTCTTATATGCTTCCTGCAATCCGGGTCACCTCTTACCTCTGATCGGGCGCGGTCTGCGACGGATGCACGCCCAGCTCCAACAGTTTATCCCGAATCGCCTGAAAATCCACCCATGCCGGGCGCTTTTTGTCCTCGTCGCGCAGCAGCGCCGCCGGATGGAACGTCGGCATGAACCAAACGCCCTTGCGAAGCTGCCACACGCCCCTGTCGCGCGTGATGCGGATGTGGTCGCCCAGCAGCGCCCGCGCGGGCGTCGAGCCCAGGCACACGATCACCTTCGGGCGGATGAGCGCCACCTGCGCGCGCAGATAGTCCATGCACGCGGCGCGCTCGTCGGCCTCCGGCACGCGGTTCTCCGGCGGTCGGCATTTGACGATGTTGGCGATGTAGACCTGCTCGCGCGTCATGCCGATGGCCGCGAGCATCTTGTCAAGCAATTGCCCCGCCGCGCCCACGAACGGACGCCCGGTCAAGTCCTCCTGCCGTCCCGGCCCTTCGCCCACGAACATCAGCGCCGCATGCAGGTCGCCCTCGCCGAGCACGACGTTCGTGCGCGTCTGGCACAGCCTGCACTTCTCGCAGGCGTAGACCGCCTCGGCCAGCGTCGGCCACGATGTCTGCATAGCCGTTCCTCCTGCGTCTCGCGCGTTATTTCTTCGCCCCGTCGCCGATGAACACGGCGTCGGTGATGTTGTCCGTCAGGTCGGCGAATGTGACCGACAAATCCTGTCGCACCCATGAAAAGAGGCTGCCGATCATCAGCATCAGCACGACGATGGCCAGCGCCGCGCCCGCCACGCCGAACACGTCCGCCACGCCCGCCGCCACGCGGTAGCCGATCTGCTTTTTCTTGCGCTTCTTCGCGTTCTTCTTCGACGTCGCCACGGCGCTGCCCCTCTCCTTCTCACCCGGCCTTGCGCGGCCAAAGCTTATACAGGGATATTGTACAGGATGCTCACGCCTATGTCAAGCGCGGGGCGCAGGCAAAGCGAGGGCATCCTTCATTTTATTGGTTTTTCGGTATCACAGTACCTTGTTGCCGTTGGCGTAGAGCTTGAATTTGCATCCCAGCTGCTCCGCCGCGCGCCTGCACATGAGCATGCGGTCCATAAAGATCTCGAAGTAATCGAGCACCGAGCAGATCGCGTCGTCCAGCTCGATGTTCAGCGTGATGCGCTTGGTCTCGCCGCAGACGATCAGCTCCGAGCTCTTGGCGGCGTAGTTGACGCGGTCGTGGATGTCGTATTTGCTCATGTCGCGCCCGCGCACGCGGTTGCGGCGCACGTCCGTCTTGTCCGCCAGAATCAGCGCCGCCGACACCGCGTCCACCGCCGTGCCGGTCTTCTCGTCGTGGTTGCCGATGGCCGCGATGACGGTCGCGATCTCGCGCGGCTCCATGCCCATATCGCGCAGAATCTGCATCGCCATCAGCGCGCCGGTGTGCGCGTGGTCGTTGCGGTTGATGCAGTTGCCCATATCGTGCATGTAGCCCGCGATGCGCGCCAGCTCAATCTGACGCCCCTCGTGGCCCAGCGCCGTCAGGATGCGCGCCACCGTATCGGACACCTTGCCCGCGTGACCCAGCCCGTGCTTGGTGAAGCCCAGCACGCCCAGATTCTCGTTTCCCTTTTCCAGATACATGCGCACTTCTTCATTCCTGCGCACGTCGTCAAATGTCACGATTTTCGCCATGTTTTTCCTCTTATTTATCGCTTACTGCCGCCCGGTCTTGTCCTGCGGCCTGCGCTCAAACGTCACCGAGATCGTCGTGCCGCAGCCCAGCTCGCTGTCAATCTGAATCTGCGCGCCGTGCTTGGCGGCGATGTGCTTGACGATGGCCAGGCCCAGGCCCGTGCCGCCGGTCGCCTTGCTTCGGCTCTTGTCCACGCGGAAGAACCGCTCGAACACGTGCGCCTGATGCTCCTTGCTGATGCCGATGCCCGTGTCCTGCACGGAGACGAGCACCTTCTCGCGCACGGGATGCACGACCACACGCACGCTGCCGCCCTTCACGTTGTAGCGGATGGCGTTGTCGCAGAGGTTGTAGACCAACTCCTCCATCATGCGGCGGTCGGCCTGAATCGGCGCGCTGCGGGCGTCGAGCTCGAGCGTGACCTCGCTCTTTCTGGCGTTGAGGCGCAGCTGCTCGACCGTGTTGGCCGCAATCTGCGCCATGTCGACGGTCTCCATCGTCAATTCCTGCGCAGGGGAATCCATCTGCGACAGGCGGATGATGTCGTTGATGAGCGTGAGCAGGCGGTTGCTGCTCTTGTGAATCTCGGCGGCGAAGCGGCGCGACTGCTCGCCGGAGGCCATGCCGCTCTCGATCAGCTCGGCATAGCCGGAGATCGACGTCAGCGGCGTCTTGAGCTCGTGGGACACGTTCGCCGTGAACTCCACGCGCATATCCGCGCTGCGCAGAATCTCCTCGTGCTGGCTCTTGATCATGCTCATGAACGGCTCAAGCTCGGGATAACAGGTCACGCCGTCCATGTGGTCAAGGTGCGCCGTCATCTGCTCGATGGGCGCGATCAGCCTGCGCGTGAGCATGCTCGCCACCCAGACGCTCAGGCCCATCATGATCACCAGCAGCACGAGGCTCAGCGGCATCGCGCGCTGATAGATGCTCCATATGCTCTGCGCTTCCTGCGCCACGCGCAGAACCGAACCGTCATCGAGCATGATGGCGTAGTAGAACGTGTTTTTGTCGACCGTCTCCGAATCGCGCACGTCGCTGCCCTCGCCGCTGTCCATCGCCTCGAGGACCTCCGGGCGCGTGCCGTGGTTCTCCATCTGCTCGGCGTTGGCGCGGTTGTCGTAGTAGACCGTGCCGTCCTCACGGATGAGCGTCACGCGAAGGTCATCGGCGATGGCCTCCATGCCCGCCTCGCCGTTCTCCTGATTGAGGAACGCGCCGAGCATCCGGGCATTGACGCGCAGATCGTCCATCACCCAGTTTTCGAACATGCCGTATGTCAGCAGCGTCATCAGCACAGCCGTCGCGCCGATGGCCGCCGCGAGGATGCACACGAAGACCGTCAATATGCGTCTTTTCATGCCCTGCTCTGTTCTCCCTCGTCGATCATGTAGCCCACGTTGCGCACCGTGCGGATCAGCGCGCCGCCCGCGCCCAGCTTCTGGCGCAGTGTGCGCACGTGCACGTCGATCGTCCTCGATTCGCCCTCAAAGCTCGAATCCCACACGCGCTCCATGATCACGTCGCGAGAGATTACGATGCCGCGGTTCTTGAGCAGCAGACGCAACAGCTCAAACTCTTTATACGTCAGCTCAACCGGCTTGCCGTCCACCGTCACCAGCCGCTTCTCGCCGTCCAGCGTCACGCAGCCGCAGGAGAGCTGGCTCTCCTCCGTCCCGCCGGAGCGCCGCAGCAGCGCCTTGACGCGCGCGATGAGCTCCATCACGCCGAAGGGCTTGGCGATGTAGTCGTCCGCGCCGCCATCCAGGCCCTTGACCTTGTCGATCTCGGTGGACTTGGCCGTCACGAGGATCACGGGGATGCGCTGCGTGTCGGCGCGGGAGCGAAGGCGCTTGAGGATGGACATGCCGTCCTCGTCGGGCAGCATGATGTCCAGCAGCACAAGCTCCGGCAGACGCTCGCCCAGCGCCTTGTAAAACGCCTTCGCCGTCTCAAAGCCCACGGCCTGATAGCCGCTGTTCTTGAGCGCGAAAAGCTCGATTTCCTGTATGTTCCTGTCGTCTTCCACGATGTAGATCATGTGATCCCTCTCGCTTTCTGTGTCCGTTAATCTCCATTTACCCGCCTGTCATCATACCAAACAGGTGTAAAAGGACCGCCAACCACTCATAAAATTCTCGTAAAATGTAAAAATTCCTGCCTTGTCGGGGCAGGAATAGCCCCCGAGAGGTTCGGGGGCGTGGTTTTACTTGGCAGAGCTGGATGCGACCTCCGGCAGACGGTATTTGCGCTCGTAGGCCATCTCCTCGCGGTCGAATTCGTCGTGGTTCTGGCGCTGCATGTTGAGCAGATACTCGTGCGCGTCGTATTCGTCGTTGGGCACCTGAATCTGATAGATCGCCACGTTGGAGCAGTGGTCGGACACGCGCTCGAAGTTGGTCGAAATATCCTGAAGGACAAAGCCCATCTGGATGGTGCACTTGCCGCTGGTCAGGCGCTCGATGTGGCGGAACTTGACGTTGGTGTTGATGTCGTCGATGCAGGCCTCGAGCGGCTCGACGGTCTTGGCGAGGTCGATATCGCTGTTCAGGAAGCTGTCGATGGCGCGGTTCACGATGTCGCGCACGGCATCGGCGAAGACGTGCATCTCGGCGGCAGCCTGATCGGAGAACTTGAGCTTCTTATCCCACATCTCGTGCGCGGAATCCAGCAGATTGACCGCGTGGTCGGAGATGCGCTCGAAGTCGCCGATGGAGTGCAGCAGCGTGGAAACGGTGTGGCCGTCCTCGCGGCTGAGCTTGGCGCGGCTGAGCTTGACCATGTAGGTGCCCAGGTTGTCCTCGTAGTGGTCGATCTTGGTCTCCAGCGCCATGATGCGCTCGGCGTCCTCCTCGGTGTATTTGCCGCCGTCGATCATATCGACCGCAGCGAAGATGGCCTCGCGGGTGAGCTGCGCCATGCGGCTGGCGACGACGCGGCACTGCTCCACGGCGAACGCCGGGGTCTTGAGGAAGCGCTCGTCGAGCAGCTGGAAGTCGTCGATGCGCTCGGCCTTCGCGTCGTCGCGCACGGTGAGCACGGCCAGCTTCTCGAGCAGGTTGGCCATCGGCAGCATGACGATCGTCGCCACGACGTTGAACGTGGTGTGGATGACCGCGATGCCCGCCGCGTTGGCCGCCGTGTCAAGGAAGGCGAACGGGAAGACCGCATTGATCGCGTAGAACACGACCATGAACAGGGTCGTGCCGATCACGTTGAAGTACAGGTGGATGAGCGCGGCGCGCTTGGCGTTCTTGCTCGCGCCGATGGAGGACAGCAGCGCCGTGATGCAGGTGCCGATGTTCTGGCCCATGATGATCGGCAGCGCCGCGCTGTATTTGACCGCGCCGGTGATGCACAGCGCCTGAAGGATACCGACCGACGCCGACGAGCTCTGGATGATGGCCGTGAGCACGAGGCCCGCGAGCA
>CALVTQ010000082.1 GCA_944362695.1 uncultured Clostridia bacterium | reverse complement strand
GCCGTTTAAGTGCTGCACGAGCGTCGATTTGCCGCTGCCCGTGTGTCCGATCAGGCCGATGAACTCGCCGTCGCCTATCGTCAGGTTCACGTCGGTGAGCGCGTGCGTCTCGTACGGCCCGCCGGACATGTACACGTAATTTAGATGTTCGATGACAATCGACATACTTCCTCCACCATTTCATCCACAGTCAGCACATCGGCGCGCACGTCGATCCCGTCCTCGCGCAGCATGTGCGCAAGGTCGGTCATCTCCGGCACGTCCAGCCCCAGCGCGCGCACCTTCTCCACCTGCGTGAAGACCTCGCGCGGGGTGCCGCTCATGGCGATCTCGCCCTCGTCCATGACGATCACGTAATCCGCCGTCGCCGCCTCGCTCATGTAGTGCGTGATGATGACGACACTGATGTGCTCCTCGTCGTTTAAGCGATGCACCGTGTTCATGACCTCGCGCCGGCCGCTGGGGTCGAGCATGGCCGTCGATTCGTCGAGGATGATCACGTCCGGCTTCATCGCGAGCACGCCCGCAATCGCCACGCGCTGCTTCTGGCCGCCGGAGAGCATGTGCGGCGCTTTCTTGGCGTATTTCGTCATGTTCACCGCCGCGAGCGCCTCGTCGATCCTCACGCGCATCTCCTTGGGCGGCACGCCGTTGTTCTCCAAACCGAACGCCACGTCCTCCTCAACCACCGTCGCCACAATCTGGTTGTCCGGGTTCTGGAAGACCATGCCCGCGTGCTGGCGGATGTCAAAGACGAGGTCGTCGTCGCGCGTGTCGAGCCCGCAGACCCACACGTTGCCGCTTGAGGGCACGTACAGCGCGTTGAAGAGCTTGGCGAGCGTCGATTTGCCGCTGCCGTTGTGGCCCAGTATCGCCAGAAACTCGCCCTTCTTCACGCGCATGGACACGTCGTTGACCGCGTTCTTTTTCGCGTCGGGGTAAGCAAAGCTCAGATTCCCGGCGATGATTCTGTTTTCATCCATGTTAGCCAATTGATGATTCCTCCATGATCGGACGCCATGCGAAACAGCGCCCGAAAACACTCGTCTTCGGGCGCCGCAAAAGGAACTGCCTTTCACCGTCTTCTCTCATCCAGACTCTACTGTCGGTCCCGGAGTTTCGCCGGGTCACAGATGGACGCGCCATCCGTCGCGGACTCTACCGCCGGTCGGGAATTGCACCCTGCCCTGAAGAACGATCTGCATTATATCATATTTTTGCGCATTTGAACAGAGGATGCCGCAAAAAGCGTCGTTTCTGCTTGAATTTGTATCGGTTCGTCAGTTGAAATTGACGACCTCTTCCTCCGGCGGCTCGCACGGCTCGAGCTTCTCCACGTACAGCACAGGCCCTACGCCCTTGTATTGGCGGCGCTCCTCGGCCTGCACGCGCGCGGTCACCATCTGCCAGCTCTTGGCCGGCGGGATCGGCAGGCCGTTGCTGCTGGCGATGAAGCCGATGAAGCGGATGTCCTCCGCGCAGCAGACCATGCCCATGCGCCCCGGCACGAACTCGTCCTTGGCGATGTTGCGCCCGCGGTAGATGTAGCCCTTGAAGCGCACGGTCTTGCCGTCGTAATTCTCCGGGTTCTCGCTCGCGTCGAGGTAGAAGATGCCGAAGTGCTGATCCTCGATCTCGATGATCGGGGCATCCATGTCGTAGGGCGGCGGCATGCCCGCGCCGTAATCCTCGCTGGTGCCGTCGTCGTTCTCGAAGTAGATGCTCGCCTGCGGGTTCATGCTGCGCACGTTGCGGTCGCGGATGAGCTGGCGGGTCTCCTCCGTCGCGCGGTTGAAGACCACCATGTCCGCGTCGGTGATGTGCTGCAGCATGCGCTGGCCCATGTTCTTGGCGTACAGGTCAAACGTCTCGGCGTTCACCGTCGTGATGATCTGATAGATGTCCAGCACCTTGGGCGTGCGCTGGATCGCCGCGTCGAGGTCCCACATGCCGTTCATCTCGACGATCACGCGGTCCGGGTGATGCTTGCGCACGAACGCGCGCAGCGTCTCCTCGTTGTATTCGTCCTCGTCCTCGATGCACTCGACGACCGTGTGCGTCTTCTTGAGCAGGGCGGGCTCGTATTCCTCCATGCCCTCCTCGCACTGCACGACCAGCGTGTGCTCGTCGCGGGTGAAGCCGGGGTCGCCCAGCACGCTGGCGATAAACGAGGTCTTGCCGCTTTCAAGGAAGCCCGCGAACATGTAAACCGGAATGGACATATGTACCCTCCGATCAGACGCCGAAGCGCTCGGCAATGGCCTTCTCGTTGAGCTTGCTGCCGATCACGCACAGGCGGCCGGTGTAGTCCGCCGGGCCCTTGCGGATGTTCTGCTCGCCGGGCGTGTAGTCAAAGTGAATCCAGCCGCCCTCGCTGCACGGCACGATGCCCTTGGCGCGCAGGATGACGCCCATCTCGCCGCCGTCAAGCGCCGTGAGGATTTCGCTGAGCTCGCTCTCGCTGTACGCGCGCACCGTCTCCACGCCCCAGGACGTGAACACCTCGTCGGCGTCGTGGCCGTGGTGATGGTGGTGATGATGACCGCAGGAGCACACGCCGTTCTCGTCGTAGTGATGATGATGCTCGTGCTCATGCTCGTGGTCGTGATGCTCGTGCTCATCGTGATCGTGATGATGCTCGTGCTCGTCATGGTCATGATCGTGGTGATGCTCGTGCTCATGCTCGTGGTCGTGACAATGGCACTCCTCGCCGTCGTGGTGATGGTGATGATGATGATGGTCGTGGCAGTCGCACTCCTCGTCATCGTCGTCGTCCGCGTGCTCGTCCATGACGACCTTGAGCATCTCCTCGGCGAGGCTGTGATCGCTCTCCATCGCGGCGAGGATCTGCGCGCCGGTCAGGTCATCCCACGGCGTGGTGATGATGCGGGCCTTGGCGTTGTGCTCGCGCAGCAGGGCGACGGCGGCCTCCAGCTTCTCCTGGCTCAGCTTCTGCGTGCGGGAGAGCAGGATGGTGCCGGCGTACTCGATCTGGTTGAGGAAGAACTCGCCGAAGTTCTTGACGTACATGCGGCACTTCATCGCGTCCGCGACCGTCACGAAGCTGCCCATCTGCGCCTCGGGGATGTCCTTCTCGACGCCCTCGACCGCGCGGATGACGTCGGAGAGCTTGCCCACGCCGCTCGGCTCGATGAGGATGCGGTCGGGGTGATACTCGTCGATGACCTGCTTGAGCGCCACGCCGAAATCGCCCACCAGCGAGCAGCAGATGCAGCCGCTGTTCATCTCGGTCACCTGAATGCCGGCCTCCTTCATGAAGCCGCCGTCGATGCCGATCTCGCCGAACTCGTTTTCAATCAGGACGACCTTCTCGCCGGAGAGGGCCTCCTTGAGCAGCTTCTTGATGAGCGTCGTCTTGCCCGCGCCAAGAAAGCCGGAAAAAATGTCAATTTTCGTCATAAAGCATACTCCTTATAGATAAGACACAAAAACCAGCCGGAACACATGATTCCGACTGGTTATTGTACACCAAAGCTCCGCAAAATTCAAGGCCACGGCGAAAAAATTCATGCTTTGGTCAACTTTATCGCTTACTCACTTGCGCGCCACGCCGCTCTTGCGCGCAGCCTCGGCAACCGCCGCCGCGACAGCCGGGCCGACGCGCTTGTCAAACGCCTTGGGGATGATGTAGTCCGCGCAGAGCTCCTCGCCGCTCACCAGATTCGCAATCGCGTAGCTCGCCGCCATCTTCATCTCCTCGTTAATGTCGCTCGCGCGGCAGTCAAGCGCGCCGCGGAAGATGCCCGGGAACGCGAGCACGTTGTTGATCTGGTTCTTGTAGTCGCTCCTGCCGCAGCCCACGACCGCCGCGCCCGCCGCGAGCGCCTCGTCCGGGAAGATTTCCGGCGTCGGGTTCGCCATCGGGAAGACGCACGCGCCCGCGTTCATGCTCTCGACCATCTCCTTGGAAACGATGCCCGGCGCGCTCACGCCGATGAACACATCCGCGCCCTTCATGGCGTCCGCCAGCGTGCCGGTGATGCGGCGCGGGTTGGTCAGATGGCTCATCTCCTCGTGCGCGGGGTTGAGGCCCTCCATGCCCTCGCAGATGATGCCGAAGCGGTCGACCATCACGAGGTCCTTGACGCCGAGGTTCAAAAGGTGCTTGCCGATGGCCACGCCCGCGCTGCCCGCGCCGTTGATGACCACGCGCACGCCGTCGATCTTCTTGCCCACGACCTTGAGCGCATTGAGCAGCGCCGCCGCGACGACGACCGCCGTGCCGTGCTGATCGTCGTGGAAGACCGGGATGTCGCAGATTTCCTTGAGCCTGCGCTCGACCTCGAAGCAGCGCGGCGCGGCGATGTCCTCGAGGTTGATGCCGCCGAAGCTGCCGGAGATCAGGTAGATCGTGCGCACCAGCTCATCGACATCCTTGCTGCGGATGCAGATCGGGAACGCATCCACGCCCGCGAACTCCTTGAACAGCACGCACTTGCCCTCCATGACCGGCATGCCCGCCTCCGGGCCGATGTCGCCAAGGCCGAGGATCGCCGTGCCGTCGGTGATGACGGCGACCATGTTCGCGCGGCGCGTCAGCTCAAAGCTCTTCTCGTAATCGTTGTGGATGACCATGCACGGCTCGGCGACGCCCGGCGTGTAGGCCAAAGACAGCTCCTCGCTGTTGGTCACGTGCGCGCGCGCCGCGATCTCCAGCTTGCCCTGCCATTCGTAATGCTTTTTCAGCGCTTCCTGCTTGATATCCATCTCGGTTTCCTCCCGTACATGCGCAAAAATTTACATGAAAAACTCAACGGCAACATCATACGCGAAAAGCGGGAAAATTGCAATCCCCATTTGCGCGCCTGCCGCCTTGCTTTTGGCCGCAATATGCCGTATCATGTATATGAAAAATACCCGGCAAAGGAGCTGCATCATGAAAAACTTCACGTATTACACGCCCACGCGCGTGATCTTCGGCAGGGGCACACAGGCGCAGACCGGCGCGCTCGTCGCCGCGACAGGCTGCAAGAAGGCACTCATCCACTACGGCAGCGGCAGCGTCATCCGCACGGGCCTGCTTACGCAGATCGAGGACTCGCTCAAGGCGGCGGGCGTCGCGTTCGTCGAGCTCGGCGGCGTCGTGCCCAACCCGCGCCTGTCGAAGGTGCTCGAGGGCATCGAGCTTTGCAAACGCGAGGGCGTCGATTTCATCCTCGCCGTGGGCGGCGGCAGCGTCATCGACTCGACCAAGGCCATCGGCTACGGCCTGCACCATGCGGGCGACACGTGGGATCTGTTTAGCGGCAGGGCCAAGCCCGCCGGCTGCCTTCCCCTCGGCGTCGTGCTGACCATCGCGGCCTCCGGCAGCGAGATGAGCAATTCCTGCGTCATCACCAAGGATGAAGGCGGCGTCAAGCGCGGCTGCAAGAGCGACCTTGGCCGTCCCGTTTTCGCCGTCATGAACCCCGAGCTGACCATGACCCTCCCCGACTACCAGACGGCGTGCGGCTGCGTCGATATCCTCATGCACACCATGGAGCGCTACTTCACGACCGGTACGATGGAGATCACCGACAGCATCGCCGAGGGCCTCATGCGCACCGTGCTCGCCAACGCGAAGGTGCTGCGCTATGACCCCGACAACTACGACGCGCGCGCCGAGGTCATGTGGGCAGGCAGCCTCTCGCACAACGGCCTGACCGGCTGCGGCAGCGACGGCGACGACTTCGCCACACACAAGCTCGAGCACGAGCTGGGCGGCATGTTCGATGTCGCGCACGGCGCGGGTCTGGCGGCGGTCTGGGGCAGCTGGGCGCGCTACGTCGTCGATGAACTGCCGCTGCGCTTTGAGCGCTTCGCCGTCAAGGTCATGGGCGTCGAGCCGCGCGCTTCCATCCGCGAAACGGCGCTGGCGGGCATCGCGGAAATGGAGGATTTCTTCCGCTTCATGGGCATGCCGACGAACCTGCGCGAGCTGGGCGTCGGGCCGACCGAGGAGCAGATCGCCACGCTCGCCCGCATGTGTGCCGAGGGCGTCGGCGGCAGGATGGGCGCGGCCAAGCGGCTCGATGAGCAGGATATGCTGAGCATCTACCGCGCGGCGCTGTAAAGCTGCGTACAACACGCGCGAAGCGAGGATGGGGTCTGGGGTCTGGGGTCTGGTCCCCAGCGGGGTTTGGGGCTGGCCCCAACGCAACCCATTGGCGCAGCCATATCAAAAGAAGTCAGGGAGCGAAGCGTTACCTGACGTCAGTTCATGCATAATCTCGTTGTTTAGAATATTATAACAATAATCACCCCGAAGCGCTCACAGCTCCGGGGTGATTTTGTGATGTCCTTTACGCCTTCAGAAAGTCGTCCAGCTTCTGCGCCGTCCTGTATCCCTTCTGATACATCTGCTCAAACTTCTCTTTATCCTTGGTCAGCGTCTTCATGCCGCATGTGTCGTCCGGCGCGAGGATGAGCACCTTACCCTCCTTCTCGAGCTGCTGCGCCAGCTCCACGCCGTCGTTGTACGTCTTCCAGCGCTCCAGCAGCCTCTTGCCCGCCTCGGGATAGTGCCGCGAGAGCAGCTTGCCCAGCGTCGCGTCGCTCTTGGCCACGCGCGGGTGATCGACAGGCCGCGTGAGGATCAGCACGACCCTGTCGCATCCGTCGTCAAACGCCTTCTTGACCGGCACAGGGTCGCTGATGCCGCCGTCGTAGCACGGAATGTCGTTCACCGGATACGGCTTGCAGAACACAGGCAGCGCGCAGCTCGCCTTGAACGCGTCGTAGTGATCCTGCGAGACGTCGTCCTTGGTGAAATACACCGGCTCACCCGTGCGCGCGTCGCATGCGCCGATCAGAAACTCGGCCTTGCTCGCCGCGAAGGTCTTGTAGTCAAGCGGCCTCTCCGCGTCGTGGTTGCACAGCGTGCCGTATACGTAATCGAGGTCGACAAAGTTCCGCGTGCGCAGCCAGTTGCCAAGGCTCGCATACTCCTTGCGGAAGACGTATTCCATGTGGAACATGTAATTGCGCCCGCGCTGCTTGGCCAAGTAACTCGCCATGTTCGCGCTGCCCGCCGAAATGCCGATGATGTAATCAAATTCGATGCCCTTATCCAGGCAGTAATCCATGATGCCCGCGCCGAAGATGTCGCGGAAGCCGCCGCCCACGTCGATGATGCCCGTCTTCATATCAAACGCCTCCCATGTGACGCACACGTGTCAGAAACATTTCTGAAACATTATACGCCACATTTTCGCGTTTGTCACGCGATTTTGTGCCCGGTCAGCGATTTTTTGCCCTTTTGGACAGCAGCACATACGCCGCCAGCACGAGCGCCGCGCCCACACTCATGGCGATGCCGGGCATCAGCATCCGCGTCCTGTACGTGAACTCGATCGTGTGCTCGCCCGGCTCAACCCACACGCCCATAAACGCCACGTCGCAGAGCACGACCTCCGCCGTCTCGCCGTCCACCATCGCGGAAAAGCCCTTGTCATACGGGATCGTGAACACGACGAGGCCCGCTTCCTTCGCGTCGATGTGCGCGGTGAAGCCGTCCGCGCGGGTCACAAAGCTGTCGCACGCGTTCTCCTTGAGGCGCTGCACGCTCGTCTCCCAGTCCGGGATGCTGTACACGTCGAGCTTCTGCATTTTATCGCCGTATTTTTCGAGCTCCGCATCCTCAAGCATCGCCGCCGCGAGCATCACGACGGGCGCATTTCCGCTGTCCATCGGCTGATGATGCGTGCCGGTGCAGACGGTCTGCAAAAAGCCCATCGGCACGGCGTTCGGGTTTGTGTATACCTCGAAACCGTTCTCGTCATGGCTGTACACAAAGCCCTCCGGCACGTCCTCGCCGTCCATCCTGTGGTACTGCGTCACGCTCAAAAGCGCACGGATGGGCGCGGCGTTGTCCGGGGGCGCGACCGTCGTCGATTCGTCCCAGCCAAAGCCCATCATGCTCACGAACCGCCCGACGAGCGACGCGCGCAGGCTCATGAAGCTGCGCAGGGAGCCCGTCCCGCGCAGAAGGCCGTAATTGCGCAGGCGCTTGCCGTGGTCAATGCGCGTGAACGTCTCCTCGTCCTCGATCTCAAGCGCGCCGAGCGCCGGCTCCGCGATGTCGGCAAGCTCATAGACGCCCGTCTCAGCCGTTTCGCCGCCGGAGAGGATGACCCTGTCGCCCACCGCAATATACCCCGCATAGCACGCGTACGCGCATGCGCACACGACGGCCAGCGCAGCGCCGAAGCGCCTCGTCCTCGTGATCAAAATCAGCATCGCCCCGCCGCACAGCAGCGTCAGCAAGACCGAAAGCACGCGCAGCGCGTCCGGCGCATAGGCCCCCGTCCTGCGCGCGAGAATCGCCTCCGCGACCCGCCCGAGCGCGCCGCCCCGCATGCCCTCAAGCAGGCCGTCCGGCAGCAGGAACGGCACGGTCAGCAAGGCCGACGCAGCCGTGCATATGACAAAAGCGATCAGCCAAATTCGCCTGTTTTTCGAGATCATCGCGTCGCGCAGCGCATAGACCGTCGCGAGCGTCAGCATCAGCGCAAGGCCGTACCACCAGCGCGTGTAGCCCAGATTCGTCCACAGCGCAAACGCGCCGCACAGCGCCGGGATCACGCTGCACACAATCATCGCGGCCAGCAGCGCCTTGAGCCAGCCGTGGCCCTTGCGCGCGATGAACACGAGCGCGCCCGTCAGCCCGAAGACCGGCAGATACGCCGCCGTCGAGCACCAGCTTCCCGCATCGCCGTAATACGCATGCAAAACGCCGCTCTCGATGGGCATCAGCAGCGTGCGCGCGCGCTCCATCAGCACGGACAATCCATATGTCTGCTCGAGCACCGGCGTGCCGCCTGCGCCCGTTCTGGTGATCGAGAGCATGAACAGCATTGCGGGAAGCAGGATGACGCCCGACAGCGCGCAGCCCACGCCGCACTCGAATACGGTTTTGATCCCGCGCACGACACGCCTTTCCCGCCAATCCTCGCTGAAAAATCTGAAGACAAAGTACATCGCCGCAAGAATCGCGCTGGAGAGCATGAAATAATAATTCGTCAGCGCGTTGATGCCGCAGAAAAGCGCCAGCGCGCCCGGTCTCCCCTCGCCGCGCATGACGCCCTCCATGCCCAGCAGGATGAGCGGAAAGAACGCGACGACCTCCGTGAAGTGGTAAAACTGTGTGTTGATGATCGTGAACGCGCTGAACGTGTAAAGCACGCTGCCCATCAGCGACAGCCGCGCGTTTTTCGTCATCTTGCGCAGATACAGGAACGACGTCAGCGCGCAGACAGCATGCTTGAGCACGGCCATCACGCTGATGCCCAGCGGCACGAGCGCCTTGGGCAGGAGCGCCAGCGGCCAGACGAACACGCTGCCCATCGTGTAAAACGCATAGCTGCCCACCGACGGCGCGCCGAGGAATGTGTTAAACGAATAGCTGTTCAGCCCGCCGCGAAGCAAGCGCCCCGTCTCGATGATGAAGGGGAGCTGCTGCTCGATGTAGTCTCCGCGTGTCACGAACCGCCCGCCGTAGGGCACAATCGCCGGGCCGAGCGCGATCACCGCCAGCAGCGCGCCGATGAAAAACGCGTGCGCCGCCGTCCAGCGCCCGCCCGTGATCCGTTTTCTTTCCATATGCATATCCCATCCCGCCCGCGTGGGCGTCTGTTTTCATATGTATATTGTACGGTTGCCTAAGGTAAGTGTCAAGCATGCGAATCTTGCCAAAGGCAAAAAAACAGGAGCGCCGCCCGTGTGGACAGCGCTCCATTGGTGATGCGATTGTGTGTTACTCGGCGATGGCCAGCGCCGCCTGCTCGCCCGCGATACGGCCAAAGACCACGCTCTGGCTGTAGCCGCCGGACTGCCAGGTCACTTCGCCGCAGGCGTACAGGTTCTCAACCACGTCGCCGCTCTCGTAGAGCACCTGCGCCTTCTCGTTGCAGCTGACGCCGCCCTTGGTCATGTGGATGGCCGAGGTCACGCGGCTGACGTAGTACGGGCCTTCCTCGAGGATCGCGCGCTCCGGCACAAGGCCGAACTCTTCCTCGGTGCCCGCGTTGGCATGCTCGTTGTAGCTGGCGAACGTCGCCTCAAGCGTCGCGGCGTCGCAGCCGATGTAGGCAGCCGCATCCGCCAGCGTGGCGGCCTCAAAGAAGCGGCCCTCCTTCACCTGCTTGCGCACATTCGCGTGATCCGGGATCTTCGCGGTGTCCACGATCATGTACGCGGCCTTCTGGTCGAGGATCGGGAACGCGCGCTCGATAACCACAAGGGATTCCCTGTTGGAGATGAGCTCGACGTCGGTAATCTTGCCGTCCTCGATCGTCGTCTACACGGTCAGATCTCCGCCGTAGCCCGCCTTCGTGGACTCGTACGTCTTGGCCTCCGCCGCCGCGCCAACCGCCATCATCGCGGCGAGCGCCAGCGCCAGAGCGCCGGTCAGCATCTTTTTCATATGCATGTCTCCTTTCAGCGGGGCTCCTCTTCTCGCCCCCTGCTGTCTTCTATTGTAGCGGATAGCGTGCCGAAAGACAAGGTTTTCCGATACAAATTCACCGCACAAACTGTTAGGGTGTGTTTCTAAACTCGACGAAGTGCATTTTCGGCATCTTTTCATGCATGACCGCGTCTTCGAATCTCGATTTACATCCAGTAAACCTTCGCTTCTCATCCTTGTCCTGCATGAAAATCTGCT
>CALVTQ010000081.1 GCA_944362695.1 uncultured Clostridia bacterium | reverse complement strand
AGTTTTACTGCCTGTACTTTGTATTCATGGTCATATTTACGTGCCACTTTGAATGCCTCCTTATTCTCTTGGTTTTATTATGAAATCCTTGAGAATAAGCTGTCAACTTTTTTTATACCACACCAATATGTTGTCGCCCGTGTCGTCGCCCTGCATCGTCACGCCCTCGCGCCGGTCGTACACCGCGCCGCAGCGCACCGGCACATAGATCGGGTTGTCGATCAGCTCGGCGTCAAGGTCAATCCTGTGCGACACGAATATCCTGATATCCATTTGACCTTCCCTTTTTGAAGACTTCCGATTTTCTCACGCGCCGGTCATGCCGCCCGGCCTGTGCGCAATCGCCTTAATCCACTCGCTCCGCAGCGTTCGCGCGAGGTATTGCCCTGCGCTCATGTCGTCCAGCACAAGACACCGCTGCAGCGTCTGAATCCGGCAGTTTTCGCGCTTTTTCATCTCCGTCACAAACGCGCCCAGCAGTCGCTCCGCCACATGCCCGACGATGCGCTCCGGCCAATCGCCCGCCTGCTCCTCGAGCGCAAACAGCACGGGAAACAGCCATTCGCAATATCGTTCGAAGTACTCGCGCTTCATGATGAACATGCAGCACGGATACAGCAGCGTCCCGTTCAGGTATTCGTCCATGCTCTGTGCGTAGTCCGGGTGCATCCGCTTGACCAACGCCGCCGCCGTCTCCAGATGCCTGCGCTCGAGGCCCTGCTGCGACCGGTCGAACTGCTCGTACAGGCTTTCGCAGCGGTGAACGCGCACGTCAAACGGCGACGTCAGCACGATGTCGTGCGGCAGGATCTTGATGAGCGCACACTCCTCGTCAAGCAGCTTCGCCCGCCGGATGCATGCGTCCATCGACCGGAAATTCACCGTGTTCTGGTCGTCCACATGCATCGTCTTATCCGAAAATGAAAAGTACCTTCTGTAATGGCATAGCCCGTAATAGTCGGCCCGCGCGTTCTTCCATGCCCAGTATTGCACGGTCAGCTCGCTGTATTGCCGCTTGCGCGATGATATGTTCTCGCCCGTGTCGTCCCCCTGCATCGCCACGCCCTTGCGCGTGTCCAGCGCAGCGCCGCAGCGCACAGGCACATACAGACCGCTCTCAAGCACGCGGCTCTTCCGGTCCGCGCGGTGGCTGACGAATATGCGCACGGACGGCCTTCCCGCGCCCGCGTCTTCCGCTTTAACTGTTTGCATATGCATCGCATACCTCGTCCGAAGGCCCGATCCGCATGACCGTGCCATGCTCCAGCCAGACCACGCGGCTGCACAGCCTGCGAATCTGATCAAGGCTGTGGCTCACAAACAGCACAGTCGTGCCGCCGCTCATCAGCTCCATCATGCGCGCCAGGCTCTTCTCCTGAAACGCCGCGTCGCCGACCGAGAGCACCTCGTCCACGATCAGCACCTCCGGCACAATCACCGTCGCTACTGAGAACGCCAGCCGCGCCACCATGCCGCTCGAATAATTGCGCAGCGGCATGTCGATGAACCGGCCGATCTCCGAAAATTCAACGATCTCGTCAAACTTGCTTTCCAGAAAGCGCTTGGAATAGCCCAGAATCGCGCCGTTCAAAAAGATGTTTTCACGGCCCGTCATGTCAAAATCGAAGCCGCTGCCCAGCTCGAGCATCGGCGCAACGTTGCCCGCAACGTGAACGCTGCCCTCCGTCGGCTTCAAAATGCCGGAGATCACCTTGAGCATCGTGCTCTTGCCCGCGCCGTTGTGCCCGATCAGGCCCACGACCTCGCCGCGCTTCACGTCGAAGCTCACGTGCTTGAGCGCTTCAAATTCGTTGTATTGCAGCTTGCCGCGCAGCTTGGCAATGGCATATTCCTTGATGCTGCTGATGCGGTCGTTCGCCATGCGAAAGCACATGGAGACATCCTTGACCTCGATCATCGTTTCCATCGTGCTCACCTCACAGATACAAAACGAATTTATCCTGATTGCGCTTGAACACGAGAATGCCCAGCGTCAGCACAACCAGCGAAGATATGATGCACCACAGATACGCCATCGGCTCGGGCGACACGCCGTCGATGATGCAGATGCGCGCAAACGTGATGTATTGATACATGGGGTTCATGTGATAAAGCGTCAAGAACTTCACTGGAATGATCTTCTCGGGATAGAAGATCGGTGTCAGGTACATCCACATCATGCTCACGACGCCCCAAAGGAACTGCGTGTCCTGAAAGAACGTCATGCACGTGGTCAAAAGCAAACCCATACCCAGCACAAAACCCAGCAGACACATGATGTCAAAAACCAGCAACAGCAACGCCGGCGTAAACCGCGTGCCCGTCACGATCATCACGATAAACAGCGGGATGATCGCCAGTACAAAGTTGACCAGCGAGGACAGAATGCGTGATACGGGATAGATGTATTTGGGCATATACACCTTCTTGATCAAAGACGCATTGCTCGTGATCGAGGTCATGCACATGCCGACAGCCTCGTTGAAGAAGTTGAAAAAGACGATGCCCGAGAGCAGATACACGGGATAATTTGGGATGTCGCTCTTGAACAGGGTGGAGAACACCACGTACTGAACGCTCATCGTCAACAACGGGTTGAGGAAGCTCCACGCCATGCCCAGCACAGAGCGCTTGTACTTCGTCTTGAAATCGCGCGAGACGAGCTGTCGGATAAGGAAACCATATCGCGTGACCATCGTGCAGACCATCACCAGCGGGTTGTTGTGACCCTCTTTGCCACGTTTCCACCAGTAACATGACAGGAGCACCGCCGCGGCGAAAACGCCGCCCATGATGAACCAATAGTCACGATAGAATGTCAGCCTGCGCACGCCGTCCATGCGCACACACAGCTTGCCGACGCCCGGCATGCCGTTGACCGTGTACAGATCCTCCGGCGCAATGCTCTGCGCGATGTCAAAGCGGCCCGTCATCACCGTGTTGCCGCAGTAGATGGTGACCGCATTGCCGTATGTGCAGCCCGTGGTTGTCAGCGTCAGCGTCAACACGTCGCCTTTTCGCACATACACCGGTGCATCAAACAGAAAACGGGTGTACTCCCCTTCCTCCATTTGGGATATGTCGATGTCGTGATTGGCGATCACTTGTCCCGCCGCATCCGAGACAGAAGCGTGCATGATGCCTGTGTTTGTACGACCCATTGTCGCCGCGAAGAAAGACAAGCCGGTCACCTCGTCCGCAGGCGCGATCATGCGCTGTGTCACCGTCATGCCATCAACAAACTCACCGATTGTCAGGTTCGCCGAGAGCGTGTCCGTGCCGACCACCGTGTAACGGAATTGGTCGCCCGCCGCAAAAAACGTGAGCGCCGCGAAAATCCAATAAATCGCAGCCAGCACTGCCAAAAATTTCTTTGCTTTTCGGAAATCCATACATTGTCCTTTCCGCGATTAACCCAGAGCCATCATGCCTGCCGGCCAGAAAAAGCCGTGGATCAGCGTGCAATGCATAAAGCAGAACAGCGGGCTGTTCCCGGACGCACGAACGCATCCGGAAATGCGGCGTCGCTGCCGCTGAGTTTCGTCCGATTCAATCCGCCGTGCTCTTTCCGGGGATCACGCCGATGCCGCTCAGCCTCTTGGCCATCGCTTCGTCGATCTGTCCCTTTGCTTTCCATCTGTCCCTCTGCCTGCGAATCCACGCGCCCAGCTTGATGCCCTCCGGCGTCTCGTACGTCACGGGAATCTGCAGGTCGCCGTGCGTCTCAAAGTACAGCTTCGCGGCGTTGAATGCTTCCTTCTGTTTGATATCGCGCGGCGAGCTCCACTGCATGCCGATATCTTCCAGCCGGGCGCATTGCTCCGCGCTCAGCGCCGTGCGGCCGTAGCGCCCCTGTTTTGCCTGCCTCTGCATGACGATCCAGCGGCCCAGCGCAAAACCGTCCGGCGAGATGTATTCTCCCGGCACGTTCAGATGACCGTTCTCCCGTGCAAAGCGCTCTGCCTCGCAAAAGCCTGTCTCCCATCGCTCGGCCATCACATTCCATCTCATGCCGATCTGCTCAAGCTGCCGGATTCTGTCCGCATCGAGCATCGTGTTCTTGACGCTGCCGTTTTTCTGCTGGCGCATCCGGCGTATCCACGCGCCGAGCTTATATCCGTCCGCGCAGGCATATCCGGCCTCCACATCGAGATGTCCGTTTTCCTCATAGAAAGCCCGCGCATGCGCATAGCCCGTCATCCACGCCAAAGACGCCTTGTCCTCCCAGATCATGCCGATGGCCTCAAGCCGCTCAATCTGCCCACACGAGAGCCGCGCGTCGCCCGCTTGGTACAGCCCGCGCTGCGTTTGTATCCACACGCCCAGCTGCAAGCCCTCCGGTGTGACATAGCGCTTGTTCACCTTCAGATTCCCGTGCTCTGCATAATAGGAAGAAGCCGCTTCGTAGTAGAAATCCCACGTCGTGCTCAGGCTGCGCTCCAGCCGCTCAAACAGCCGGGTCGCGTCGTGCATCTGCTCGATGACCTCAAGCCTCTCCACGCGAATCCCGTCCGCGCGTCCCTCGCGCCGCAGACGCTGCACCGCATCGTTCATCTCTGTGCGGATCGAGCCGTAGCTGCTCAGGCCGTCGAAATTGTTGACCACATCCAGGATCAGCGGCGTCTTCTGCATGCCCGCCGTCAGCGCCCGACCGATCTGCTGTTTGTAGATGATGGGCGATACCGTCTGTCTGAACAGAATCACGCCGCTCACGCCACGCACGTGTACGCCCTCGTTGAGCATGTTGATGGAGAACAGCAGTTTGAGGTGCTCGCTGTCGTCTTCGACAAACGCTTTGAGGGCTCTGCTCGTCTCCGGGTCCGCGGAATACGCCGTGTACACGTGCATGTCCGGGTCGATTTCCCCGAACCACTCCCCGGCATGCGCGGCCATGCGCCGCATATGCGTCTCGTTGGAGCAGAAAATCAGGTATTTCCCCGTTTTGTCCTTCATATGGCGCGCAAAAACGGCGGGCAATCCGTCCGCATTCTCCAAAGCTGCGCGCAGCGCATCCATGTGCCGCTGACACTGTGCCCGCAGAGCGTCCTGCCCAACCGCGTCTATTCTCTTTTGCAGACCTTCCAATTCGCGCTGCGCCCGGTAAATCGTCGTCACGTACTTGGGTGCAGGCAGGATGCCCCGCACCACTGCCTCCCCCAGCGTCATCTCGCTGGCCACGCAGCCCTCAAAAAGCTCCTGCGCCATATCGCGCTGCCCGTCCAGATAGCGGATCTTCGTGGCCGACAGGCCCAGCAGCAGCGCTTCGGGGAACGCCCCGAGCAGCCGCGCCACGCCTTCGCCCCAGCATTTCGACCCACAGCGGTGAAATTCGTCGAGCACGATGCCGTACGGCTCAAGCGCCGCAATTTCCTCATCCGTCATCATCATCAGGCGGGCGTACGTCATAAACGTGATCTGACCGGCTGGGTATTCCGCATCCGACCACGTCACATTTTCAAGCTGTGTTTTGTAGATGTATTCGCTCGGCGACAGCCAGAGGAAGCGTTTGCCAGGGTGATCCTCCACCCATTTGAACGCGATGAAGCTTTTGCCCGTCCCTGTCGGGTGAATGATGGCCGCTTTTGACATCTTTTCGAGCATCGCCGTCATCGCGTCGTACGCCTGACGGTTATGTAAAAAGAGCTGTACGGCCATCTCTATTCCTCCTTCCGTCTTTCCTTTTCGACCTTATGTGTCGTAAAATGAAAGTGTTTGCGAAGGGTCAAAACAGCTATATACAGCAGAATTTTTTGATATCATAGACGGCTTTTGACGGCTTATCGTTCAGCAGGATATCAGCAGCTGTACAGCCCGCCGTCTGTTTTCCATGAGGCTATGCGCATAAAAATCAAGCGTCGTTTTGGCCGACGAGTGCCCAAGCAGCGCACTCACCGTTTTGACATCCACGCCCAATTCAAAAAGCCTCGTCTCAAAGGTGTGGCGAAGCGTGTGGAAATGTACGTCTGTCATGTTCAGGCGTTCGGCCAGCTTTTTCAGGCGGCGTTGTATCGTGCGCGGCTCGGCGGCGCGGTCTCTGTTTCCGAAGACGAATTCGCCCTGCACATCTTTCCGCATGTGCGCCAGACGTTCGAGAATAAAGTCCGGCACGGGAATATGCCGCCGGGACTGCCGCGTCTTCGGCGTGCCGATCGTCAGCTTTGTCTTCGCGCCGTCACAGGAGCTTGCCAAGCGCTGTACGGTTCGGCGCACAACAATGGTTTTGCGCGCCCAGTCGATATCCGACCACGCCAGCGCACAGACCTCGCCCAACCGCATGCCCGTGTACAGACTCAAAAGCGCCGGCAGATCTTGCGCAGCCGTGGCTGCATCACGGATCTTTCGCTGTTCCTGCCTGTTCAAAACATGCTGCTCCGTGACGTCGTTCTGTGAAAGGCGAATCTTTCTGCACGGATTTTGGGTCAAAAGACCATCCTCGTGCGCATAACGAAGCGCGGCGGCCAAAAGGCGATAGATGCCGGATACGGTGCTCGCCGCCAGCCCGGAGGCCAGCAGCTTGTCAAGAAATTCGCGCACATCCGTAGCGCTGAGCTTCGCCAGCGGAATCTGTCCGAGCGCAGGAAGGATGTGACGCTCCAGCCTCCCGAGGTAGACCTGATAGGAAGACGGCTTGACTTGTACGGACAGAACATCCCGCATCCATACATGCATCCAGTCCGATACCGTCCCGCGATAGCCCGCCGGCTGCGTCTGCTTATCGGTCTGCTCCGCCTTCATCAGCGTCAATCTACGGCGCACATCGTGATAAAGCCGACCATAGACATAGCCGAAGCGTGTTTTGCCATCGCGACTCTTACCGATCACGTATCGTCCTTCATATCGCCCGTCCTTCCTCTTATAAATGTTTTCGCCGCGTCGTGCCATGCTGCTCTCCTCCTCTTCTTCTGTTCGTGACGGCTCTTTTGACGGCTTATTTTATCGGTACGTTTTTGCCGTATCGGTCTGCACAGTGCCGCACGTGTTTTTAAATTCCGATGTAATATTGACTTTTGATATAGAGTTTCGTATAATAGGCGTATGACTAATGTGCGTGTGTCGGTTTCGGGTTATGCAATTCACCTGATATCGCAAACACTTTCATTTTACGACATCATTCTATCATTGCAATGACAAGGCTTTTGAACGCTGTTCATAAGTCTTTTGTTTTATTCCGCAAATTTGGCGCAAAGCCGCTTTGCCCCGCCCTCCATCCGTAATAAAAAAACAGCCGAACCCATCCGATGATCGCAATCGGGTTCGGCTGTTCAATTTTGTTATACCGTTATCGTGCGGCTCGGGCGCCCCTCGTCCGCGCCCTCGCATCCTCGTTTCGCGCTTTGTTTCTCCAGCCTGCTCGCGGCCCCATCACCGAAGCGCCGTCCGCTTGGGCATGTCCGCCATCATCCCATCCCGAATCTCAAACACGACATCGCACGCCCGGCTGATGTCCGCGGCGCTGTGGCTCGCCAGCAGGATCGTCTTTCCCTGCCGCCTGAGCGTATCAAACAGCGCGTGAATCTCCTCCATGCCGCTCGCGTCAAGGCCGTTGAACGGCTCGTCGAGGATGAGGATGTCCGGGTCCTCCATGATGGCCTGCGCGATGCCCAGCCGCTGGCGCATGCCGAGCGAATACTGCCCCACGCGCTTGCGGTCGGCCGGGTCAAGGCCCACCATGCGCATGACCGCCTCGGCCCGCGCCCTGTCCGCGCCGCGCGATACGCTCGCCAGAATCAGCAGGTTGCGCAGCCCGCTGTAATGCGGCAGGAAGCCCGGCGTCTCGATGATGATGCCCGTCCTGCGCGGGAAATCGACGTCGCGGCCGATCTCATCGCCGCCGACGTAAATGCGCCCGCTCGTGGGCCTGGTGAAGCCGCATATGCAGCGCATGAGCGTCGTCTTTCCGCTCCCGTTGACGCCCACGAGACCGTAGATCGTTCCCGCCTCCCGCGTCACCGTCACCTCGCGCAGCACCGTCTGCTTCCCGTATACCTTGGTCACGCGCTGAATCTGAATCACGAGCGCCCCTCCTTAAAACCTGTTCTCCGCATAGAAATTGAGCTCCGCCCCGCGAACGCGCAGGAGCATCGCACCCACCAGCGCGGCGATGAGCGCCAGATAGCCCGCCGCCACGCCCACAAGCCGCCGCATTTCCTCCCCCTCATACCCGCTCATGACGGTGCGCAGCGTCGCAAAGTGCATCGGCATGCTCATGGGGATCGGGAAATACTCGAAATAGATCGTCACATGCGCGACCACGATGAACCTGTAGGCCACCACGCCCACCACCGGCGCGCCCCATACGCCAAAGAGAAGGATGACCAAAACCATCGTCAGCCAGAAAAACATCATCGGCAGCATCGCCGCCAGCAGCGCCGTCGCGGGCGTGAAGCGCGCCATGATGTATGGCTCAATCAGCGCCTCCTGCGGCTCGATGACCCCGGCGGCGATCCGCTGCGCGTCGCTCCATCCCGTCCCCGGCGTGATCAGCGGCAGCGCAAGCAGCGTGATGCACAGCAGAATCAGCAGCAGCATCGCCGCGACCATCATCATGCAGTAGACCACCTGCGCTGCCATCCAGCGCATCCGGCTGCTGCGCACGAGCGCATATTGCTGAAACGCGATGCGCCGGGGCAGCTCGCTGACCATGACCAGAAACAGCGCCGTCGTCATCGGCATGTTGCATCCGAAGTTGAATTCGTAAAACAGCGTCTCGCCCATGTGCATCGTGTAGCCGGTCTCCTCGAGCGTCATCCGGTATCCGCACATCTGCAGATAGCAGATCGCCGCGATGAACACGAGCATGATGATCGTCCTCGGCGAATGAAGCCACGAATCGAAATTCGCCGCCGCCATCGCGAGCACCCCCTGCATGGGCCTCGCCCTCCCGCGCTCACGCATGCTGAACCCTCCTTCGCAGTCCGAGCAGATAGACGATCAGGCTGGCGATGAGCAGCAGGCCGTACATGCACAGCGACCGGCGTGCCTCGTTCGCCGTCAGCGCGTCGTTGTACAGCGCAGCCGGATGCGGCACATTCAGCCCGAACAGGTGGTAGAAAATCCGGCACGACCACAGTTCGCACAGGCACACCGGGATCGTGATCGTCAGCAGCTTGTCCGGCACCCAGACGGACACCGCCAGCGCCGTCACCGACCAGACCGCCGCGCACAGCGCGATGCCGCCCGCCATCCACACGTAGATGGGCAGCGCATAGCACACGTCCGTCCACTGCGCATAGATGCACGACGGGCCGAACGGCACCTCCTGATACGGGTGCGCCGCCAGATCGTATGGATACGCGATGTTGTTCCACACGAGCGCGTGTACCGCAAACGCCATCCCCGTCGCCGCCGCCGCGCTGAGCATCGTCGCGGTGACCTTGCATGCGGCGTAATGCCCGACCGAGCTGCGGATGACCTTCCAGTTGAGATACGACGTGCGGATCTCGTCGACCTGGCTCGTCGCATGCGGCACGGACGCGCAGAACGGCAGCAGCAGCATCGCCCCGCCGAAAAAGATGCCCCCGACGGACAGCTGGAGCGCGCCCTCCCGGAACTCGTCGCCCCAATCGGCGCTGAAGATCCACGAGGGCAGCGAGTACCCCAGAAAGCACGTCAGCATCACGGCGAACGCCAGCGCGAACCGCCAGCTCACAAACGCGGATTTGAGCTCTTCCTTCACATCCGTTCCCCTTTCCTGCGCGTCACCACGTCTCGATGTCCGGCGCGGTAATCCCTTCCATGTACTTCCTTTGGTTCACAGCCGAATACGGGTCGTACGCCTCGCCCGTCTGCGCGTTGATCATCAGCTTGCGGTATCTGATGTCGCCGTGATTGCGCACCTCGTCCTCGTTCTCCGGCGGCGCAGGGGCGGTCATGATTTTCTCCGTTGCGCTCTTTGCGTATGTGCACTCGACGATCCACGTCGGCACGGCCAGATACTCCGCCGCCGCCATCTCCTCGCTGTAATGCGCATAGTCGTAGCGCTCGTTCTGCTTGAGGAAGACGACATACCCCAGCCGCAGGCCGTAGACATGGCGGATGTTGCCCCGCTCGATGAGCCGCTCGACCTCGGCTTTGATGTCCTCAAACGGGCAGAGCGGGATGTCCTCAACCGCCGCGCCGGTCTCCTTGTAGACAGTGGCGGCAGCGACATAGAAGTTGCCCGGCGCCAGATAGTTGACGACTTCAATATTCGCCTCATGCCAAACCCCGGAAAGCGTCTTGATGTCCGACCCGTATCTGTATCCTTGCGACGCGCCCATGAAGACCGGCACGCCGTGCATCGTCAGGTTGAATCTCAGCGTGTAGACGCCCTTGCCGGTGTAGGCCTCGTAGCCCGGCATGCCGGAGAAGTCCACGAACTCGCCCTTTGACCTCGAGGCGGGCGACACGCTGGCCAGCGTCGGGAAGACGCCGTATTTGCCCGCGCCCCAGACGGCGTCCACGAGATTCTGCATATCCTCAAACGCATCCGCCAGCGACATGGGGTTGTTCTCCGCGAAGCATGTTTCGGCCCACGCGCTGCCCTCCTGCTACCACGGATTATAATAGTAATGCGTTTCCCAGTAACCCCTGGTGAGCTTCTCCTCCTTGCCGAAACACTGGGTGTGCGCGTCGTGATTTCCAAGCACGATGCCCTCCGGCAGCGTCATGTCCCCGACCGTGTTCCACGTCACCGTCAGCACGGGCATCGCCTCCACGTCCGGCACGTAGACCGGCGCATGGAACGCGATCTCCCGCCCGTATGCCTCGTATGCGCCATCCCAATAGGCGTCCGTATCTTCGTGCAGCTGCGCGATGCTCATGCGCCCCTCGGCCATCGCCCCGCCGCAGACCGCCACAGCAAGCGCGAGCACGGCAGCCATCCACATTCCTTTCATCGCCCATTCTCCTTTGTTTTGCGCGCGTCCGGCGCATTTTGTCTTCATATCATTAGACGCAATCCGCGCCGCAATTTTGCGTCCCCGGCGCGCACGCGTTCAAATCTGTCATCCTTTTACAATTTTCATCCCTTCTCTATGCCACATTCTTCGCATATTTTACAAAAAAAGCGCCCCCTTGCGTGCTGCGGCGTGTGTCTTGACCGCATTGCGCAAGGGTAGCGCGTTTTTGTCCTGCCGCCCGTCCCGCCGCTTCAGCGGGCGCGGGTCATTTCATATTCTGCGTTTTACTTGATCTGGATGACGTTGACCGAGTGCGGCGCGAGCGTCACGCAAACCTCGCCGTCCGCCGCCATCCATTCGCCCTGTGCGAGCGTCACCTGCTCCATGCCGACGTCGTTGTAGCTCTCCGTGCTCTCGCCGTTCACGGTGATGACGCGGTATGCCTTCGCCTGCGCGCCGCCCTCAAGGGTGAGCGTGAGGCTGCGCGCCTCGCTCGCGTGCTTGTTGACCGCGGCCACGGCGAGCACGCCGTCCTCGCTGCGCCTTGTGAAGACCACGTCGAGCACGGGAACGACCGCCTCGCCGCCGCCGAGCCGCCCCGCCGTCATCGTCTCGGGGCTGTCCATCCAGCCGTCGAGGATCTCGTCTCCAAGGTAGTTGACGTACAGGTCGAACACGTGATACGTGCTGCGCAGCACGATGCCGCCCTCGTGGGTGTAGATGCAGCCGCGCGTGTTGGCGATCGGCGCGAAATTCGCCATGCCCACAATGTCGGCGTTGCGGTTGAGCGTGTTCAGAAAGCACGCGGTGAACACGGCGTCGGCCATCGTGTAATCGCTGTTGATGTCGTTCTTGTCGCGCGGGGTGACGTATTCGTCCTTCGTGCGGCCCTGACGGATGGTGTGCACGTTCGGGTGATGCCAGCCGCGCAGGTTCCATTCGTCGAACGCGATTTTGATCTGCTTGTCGAGCCCCATCGCCGTGAGCAGGCCGCGCACCTTCGCGATGTCTGTATCGAGGTCGTCCGTGTAGGCCATCGTCTGCTCATAATTGGCCAGCACGTTCTCGTTGGGCGCGAGGTTCCAGTATCTGTGGATGGAAATCCACTTGAGCCACGGACCGCAGTGCCTGAGCAGCTTGACGTTCCAGTCGATGTCCGTCAGCGCCGCCGCGCTCAGCTCTGCGTCCGGGTCGACGTGCACCATCAGCTTTGCGGCCTCCGTCGCCAGACGGCACCACTCGTCCGAGGACTTCGCGCCCAGTTCCCACCAGCCGTAATTCTCGTTGCCGATCGACCAGTATTTGACGCCGTAAGGCTGCGCGTGTCCGTTGGCGATGCGCCATTTGGCGAACTCGCCCTCGTTTTCCAGGTTGCAGTATTCGACCCAGTCGCTCATCTCCTGCGCCGTGCCCGTGCCCGCGTTGGTGCAGATATACGGCTCGCAGCCGATCTTGCGGCACATGGCGATGTATTCGTCCGTGCCGAACGTGTTGGGCTCCTCCACGCGCCATGCCTTGTCAAACACGGGCGTGCGCTTGGGGCCGACGGCCTTCTTCCAGTCGTAGCTCGAGACGAAGCAGCCGCCCGGCCAGCGCAGCACCGGCACGCGGATCTTCTTCATCGCCTCCAGCACGTCCGTGCGCAGGCCGTCGCCGCCCGCAAACGGGCTGTTCGGGTCGTATACGCCGCCGTAAATCTGCCTGTGGAAGTGCTCGATGAAGTGGCCGTAGATCATCGCGTCGCGCTTCATCATCACCCTGCCCGGGCGCATGGTTGCCCTGCTTGTTTTCATGTTCATCCGCCTTTCCGCCAGGGCAAGCTTTCCTCCGTCAAATCTGTCGTTTGCCCCTGTCGCTTTTTCGCGTCATCAGTATATCACCTCTCCATTATTTACGTCAACACTTTGTGCAAACTCCACAAAATCAAGATTTTTCATTGCATTTGCTCCATGTTTTGCGTATCAAATACATACAAAAAGACTGCCGCATGCGACAGTCCCGATGTAAGCCATATGCTGTTCTCCTGTCAAAATGAGCCGAAGTGCGCAGCCCGGCCGCACAGACAAAAGATGCAGGCGGGCGTTTGGGTTTGATTGAGGGCAGGCTTATTCCCTGGCGGCGTATCCGACGCGCAGCTGGAGCGCCTGCGGATAGTCGCCGAAGCGATCGCCGAATATGTTCATGCCGCCCGCGTGAACGGCGTCCGGTGCGACGCCGATGTAGCGCTCCGGGTCGATGGCCAGCTCCCCGATCGTCACATCGCCGATGCGCTTGCCGTCCAGATAGCTCCCGCCGCCGTCCACGCGCCACGTCTTGAGGAAGCCGAACTGCGTGCTCGTGTCCAACCACCATTCCGGCGTCAGAAACCCGTGCCGTCCGCCGCAGTCGCACGGCGACGTCCACACGCCCAGCCGCCTGCCATTGACCTCCACCGCGATGTCGCTCTTCCACGGGTCGCGGTACATGGGCGCCTCCGAGCAGGCCTCAAACGAGATTTCGAGCC
The DNA here is from genome assembly GCA_944362695.1 of uncultured Clostridia bacterium. Lineage (GTDB taxonomy): Bacteria > Bacillota > Clostridia > Christensenellales > Aristaeellaceae > Ventricola. The sequence goes on along the minus strand of CALVTQ010000081.1, from coordinate 29,378 downwards.
ATTCGATCTCCCCGGCCTGCATCCCGACCACAGAAAAGTGATACTCGAGGAACCCCCGCTGCATCCAGATGATCTGCGCACCGAAGCGCCCCGGCAGATAGAACGCCGCCGGCGTGTCGACCGGGCCGATGTATCCATTCAAATCCGCGAGGCCGCAGGTCGGCACGATGCCCTGCGCCGCGCTGTATCCGCCGATGGGCATGCACAGCGTCAGGCAGTGCGCCGGGACATCCTCCTGCGGCACGAGGTTGAGCATGACCCTGTCCATCATCCGTGTGCACAGGCGCAGCGTGCCGCGCATGCCGGGCTGGTTCTCCGTGATGATGAGCCCTGCGTCCTTGAGCACGCGCACGGCCTGCGCCGCCGTGGATATCGGAATGTCCAGCTCCTCGGCGTCCCGCCCGATGCCCATGCTCTTGTAGCCCAGCAGGCGCACGATCTCGATGCGGATCGGCGAGGAAAGCGCGTGGCAGATCTTCTGCATCGTGTCGCTGTCCTCAAGCGTCAAAAACGCCGTTCTTCCGTTGCGCTCGCTCATCGGGACTCATCCTCCGGCCTCTCTTTTTTATATGATTATACAGAAATCGCCCCGCCCCGTCAAGCGCCGCGCTTGCAAAAAGGCCGCAAGCGCATCCGCTCACGGCCTTCTGTGTGTAACCCGGACGCGCCGGGCCTGTTTGCGTCACTGCGCCGCGTCGATGATGATGAGCTTGTTGCCCCAGTACTCGAGCACGGGGTTGTTCTCGACCGCCGCGATGAATTCCTCCGTCGCCTCAAACGTGCCGACTTTGGTGAGCAGCTCGTCGATCTCGGCGTCGTGGTAGTACAGCACGATGCGGTTCGGGTCGCTGTAATAGACCTCGCCCGCCCTGGCCTGCGTCACCTGCTCGGAGCCGTCCGGGATGTCGTAGCGGCTGGGGATGTCGTAATACTGCATGACGTCCGACTCGTCGAAGTTGTAGATGGGCAGCTGCCAGCGCTGCGTGCCGGCGTAATGCGCGATGGCCTTCGCGGTGTCGTTGTCCTCGAGCGTGAGCACGAACGGTTCGCCGTCCTCGCCAAAGCGCACGCTCATGGTGAGCGGCTGCTCCTCGGCCAGCGCAAACGCCGCCGTCATCAGCATCGCGGCCAGCGCCAAAAGCGCCAAAATCTTCGTTTTCATGGTCAATCTCTCCTTTTCCGTTTTCGTTTATATCGTCGGGTCATTCGCCCGCGATCAGCCCGCCCAGATCCGCGCGTTTGATGCCCGCGGACGCCGCATAGCCGAATACGGCGAACATCGCCGTCACCATAAGCCCCGGCATGACCAGCGCGAGCGCGCCCGGCTTCGATGCGAAATTGCTGATGCCGTACAGCCGCATCAGATACCCCGCCAGCGGGTCGGTGACGATCGCCCCCGCCGCCGTGCCCGGCAGCGCGCCCGCCGCGCCCGCGAAGACGAAGCGCAGTGCGAAGCTCACGCGCAGCCGCGTGCTTGACATGCCCATCGCGCGCAGGATGCACAGGTCGCGCCGCTCAAAGAGCAGGAGCTTGCCGCCGGTGAGCATCGTCACGACCAGCACAAACACCGCCGTGAGCAGATACTCGGCCATCGTCAGCGCGTCCATCGCCGCGAGGATGCCGAATAGCCCCGGCCATGAGTTTTCGTGCAGATACACGTCGCCGCCGAATGTTTCGCCAAGCGCCGCCATGATCTCGCCCTGACGCTGCGGGTCGGCGATGAAGTAATGCTCGCACCAGATCTGCGGCCTGTCCTCGCCGATGCGGATGTAGCCCTCGCGGCTCATGCCGATGTTCGCGCCCATGTCGTTGGCGCATTGGTATATGCCGGTGATCGTGTATGCCCCGCTGCCGCGCGGCCCAGCAATGTTCACGCGCTCGCCGATGGAAACGCCCAGGTCCGCCGCCACGAACTCGGTGACGACGATCTCATCTTCGCCCATGCACGTCTCGCCCGCGAGCATGTGGAAGCGCTCGGGCTGGGTGATGACGTTGGCGGTCATGTTCACGCTGTTCACAGAGACGCTGGGCATCGCCAGCGCATAGCGGTCGGTAATCTCGCTGTGCTGCATAATCACCGTATCGACCGCATCAATCGGCGTGTCGCCCATCGGCTGCGCGGCGATGTGCAGATCGGCGGGGTTAAACGCGTCCATCAGGCCCTCGCCGCTTGGGCCAAGCCAGCTCGCGATGCGCCCGGTCATCGACGCGAAGAGCGTCAGCAGCAGCGCCGTGAGCACCACGCCTGCGTACCGCCGCGCGCCGGACGCCACCTGACGCACGGCCAGCGACAGCGCGAGCATGGAGCCGATGGGCGTTGCGCACGCCTTGGCCGCCGTTCGGTTCGTGCCGCGCATGGCCTCGATGGGCTTCAAATGCGCGATTTTCGCCGTCCGCAGCCAAATGAACCCGACGAGCAGCGCCACCGCCGCGACCAGCACGGCCACGCACAGCCCCACCGGCACGCGCGCCGGGACGAGCAGCCCCGTCGTGTCCACCGTCATCGCCAGCAGCGCCGCGCTCACCGGCCCGGACGCCGCAAGCCCCAGCGCCAGCCCCGGCGCGATGCCCAGCGCATACATGCCCAGCTGCACGCCGCGCAGAAGGCCGCTGTCCGCACCCATCGCCGCGAGCCTGCCCATGTCCGCCGCGTCCTGCTCGATGCCCGCGCCGATGGCGTGGCCGAGCACGACGAGCGTGACCAGCAGCAGCACCGCCGCAAACGCCGCCATCAGGCCGGAAAACACGTTGTGCAGCGTCAGCATGAAGCCGCGAAGCACGCCAGCCGAGTGGCTGAATTCAAGGTGCGCGCCGATGCTCGTGTGCTCGAGAATCGCGCGCGAGAGCTCCGCCGCGTTCATCGCCCCGCCCGCGTCCACGTGGATCATCTGCCCGCGCCGCGCGAGGCCGTTTGACCCGGCGTCGCCGATCATTTTGGCGATGGCATCATAATCGCTTTTGCTGATGAGGAAGCTCTTCATGCCGGTCATGGAGCTGCCCATCAGCGGGTCCTCGAAGTGCCCCGCGACTGTGAAGGTCACCTTGCCGCCGCTGCGCGCGATGGGGAACGTGATCGTCTCGCCCACATCAAGGCCGAACATCGAGCGCATCGCCGCGCCCGCGTAGAGCTCGCCCGGCGCGATATCCTGCGGCGCGTCTGCGTACCCCGAAAGGTCGCTTTCGAGCATCTTATAGGCGAAATTCGCGGGATCGTATGCGATGAGCTGGCCCTCGCTGTCGCTCTCCTGTTCGCCGATTTCGTATTCGCTGTATATGATCTGCTGCGCGCGCACACCCGTCACACCCGGCACGTTCGCCGCATCGCCCGCAAGCGCCGCGCCATCGCCCGCGCCGGATACCCAGAGTGTCATATCGCCCATGCCAAGGCGCGCTGTCTCGCTGTTTACATACATCCGCGCGCTTTGTGACACGGCCAGCACGCCGCACAGCGCCAGCGCCGTGAGCGCCGCCAGCAGCATGAGCGAGAGCACTGCGCCCCTGTGCCGCCGCAGCCCCGCGCGGATCAGAACCCTCTTTTCCATCGGGTCACCTCACCAGGACAGCGCCGACAGCCACGCCGTGAGCCTCGCCTCGCGACCGCGCAGATCTGCGTTTTCGCTGTACGGTTCCAGCTGCATCTCGCCCGCGATTTTGCCGTCCTCCAGATACAGAACGCGCCCGGCCCGCATCGCGCATCGCACGTCGTGCGTGACCATCAGGATCGTCTGCCCGCCCGCGCTGATCGTGGAGAGGATGTCGAGCACGTCCTGCGTGCTGCGCTTGTTGAGCGAGCCCGTGGGCTCGTCGGCGAACAGCAGCCCAAGCGCGCCCATCATCGCCCGCGCAATCGCCGCGCGCTGCGCCTCGCCGCCGGAGACCTGATGCGGCAGGCGGCCTATCGCCCCGGCCACGCCCACGCGCGTGAGCCAGCTCTCTGCCTCGGCCCGCGCATCCTTCGCCCCGGCGAGGTGGCCCGCGACGACGGCATTTTCAAGCAGCGTGAGGCTGCTCACGAGGTGCGCCTGCTGGAACACGAAGCCGAATTCCTTCGCGCGCAGCCTCGCCATATCGCGCTCCGCGAGCTTGGTGATGTCCTTTCCTTTATAGAACACCTGCCCGCCGTCCACCGCGTCCATGCCGCTGAGCGCGTAGAGCAGCGTCGATTTGCCCGCGCCGCTGCGGCCCATGACCGCGACGAACTCGCCGGGCATGATCTCCAGATTCACGTCGCTCAAAACCCGGTTCTCGCTCCCGGGGAACGTCTTGTGCACACCGCGCGCCGAAAGGATTGCCTCCATCGCGCCCGCCTCCTTTTTCTTTGTATATCAAGGAAAAATCACACCGCCGCGCGCAGATCGTCCGCCGCATCGCGCACAATCAGCCGCTTTTTGCCCGTGCGCGGATCGGGCATGATCGCGTGCGTAAACGCAATGTCAAAGCGCACGAAGTCAAGCCGCTTGTGCGCGAGAATCTCGGCCAACTGCCGCGTCAGCTCCGCGCCCACGCGCTGCCTCGCCGCCTCGCTGCTCACCTCGGCGACCAGCTCGAAGCTGTCCTCGCCCGTCTGCCGGAACTGATAATCGCGCAGCCCCTCGATGCAGAAGCCCTCGACCGACAGCGGATGCAGAAACTCGCGCCTGCCCGCGCCGCCGGTCAGCCACATCACGTCCTCGCTGCGCCCGAGCAGGATGTCCGCCTGAGAAAATGCCCCGTCCGCACCGCGCATGAGAAGCCTGTCGGAAATCTGATAGCGGATCAGCGGCTGCGCGAAGTTGTACAGGCACGTGAGGTACATCTGCCCGTCCTCGACCTCGATGACGTTCAGGTCGTCAAACAGCGTCACCGGCCCGGCCGCCGTCTGCGTGCCGATGGCCAGCGACTCGCTCGCGCCGTAGAAGTTGACGACCGGCGCGCCGAACGCGCTTTCCAGATACCGGCGCAGACCACTATCCAGAGGTTCGCCGCAGGAGATCACGCGCGCGATGCGAAGCGGCACGTTTTCCTCGGCGATGCGCGCGGCTAGGATCTTCATCGCCGACGGGTAGCCGATCAGGATGTTCGGCCTGAACGCGCGCACGGCGTCGCCCCAGCGTTCCAGCGGCAGATTGACGTCCAGGTGCATCTGCCTCGCGCCCACGCCGTCCAGCCCGTCGCCCACGGCCATCGCCCCGCCGTATCGCCCGCCCGTCGCCGCGATGTACATCACCCGCGGACGCCCGGCCAGCAGCTTCACGATGCCGCCCATGCCCATGCCCCAGAGCGCGCCCCGGATGATGCCCAGCAGCATCGTGCGCCACGCCGCCTCGTCATACAGAAAATAGCACGGCTTGCCGGTGCTGCCCGACGAGTGTACGACGTGATAGCCGCCGTCCATCGGCGCGCGGCACATCTCCGCCCGCTCGTCAAACGCGCGAAGCCTCGCCTGCGTCATGCCCGGCACGGTGACGATCCGGTCAAAGTTTTCCATCAGCGTGCGCTTGTCAATAGGCGGCAGCGCGGACAGCGGCAGATCGTGCAGCCGCTCGCGCGTGAAGCCCGCAGCCTCGTACAACTCGCGGTAATACGGCGAGTGATCCCATGCATGCACGAGCAGCGCGCGCAGCTTTTGATTCTGCAATCGCAGCATCTCCCCGCGCGGGAGCTCCGCATTTTTCTTCAGCGCATAAAGCTCCCAAAGCAGCTTCAGCCTGTTCACGGCGTGTCCTCCTTTTTCATGTCAGCCAAAGAAAAATCGAACGCTCTTTCGTAATTCTCGCGGTGGTAATAGCGCGCCGTCTTATGCGTCAGGTCGTAGATGATGCTCCACTCGGTCGAGGCGAATTCCTCAAAATTGTCCTTGCTCACGCTGTCAAGCGCATCGCGCATATCGTCCATCGTGAGCGTTTCATTGTTGGCCAGAATGTCATTTAGGATGGCGTATCGCTCGTGGGACTGGCGCGTGCCGATGCCGTGCTTATCCCCCTCGGCGATGTAAAAATTGGTGACCACCGGCGTGTCGGTGACGATCATTTCATGATCAATATACTCGACCGCGACGCTCCGTCCCGCGCTGTCCGCGATGGCGAAATGCACCATCATGCCCATCGAGCCGTGCAGGTCGTATTGCGCAAGAAGCTCAACCGCCTCGTCCACGCTCGATGCCCTGTCAAGCATAAGCCGCACGGCGGTCGTCGTCGTCAGGCCCGGCTTGCCGGTGTTCTGGCCGATGTCCGCGCTGTCCTGAATCATGTTCACCGACACAGCGAGGCCCGCCTCGTTCATGCCGTCCAGCGGGGCGTAAATCGCCGCGAGCGCGCGAATCTCGTCCACGTTCATCGCCGCGCCGAGCAGCCCGCCGCGCACGCTGCCGGTGATGAAATCCATGTTCGCCGTGGCAATCGAGGCGTAACCGTCGTCGGGATTCGTCATCACGACCAGCGCGTCGCAGCGGTTCCAATCGAAGTTGCGGCCAAAGTAGCGCGCGCCGCCCTCGCCCTGCGCCGCGATGGTCGAGCAGCCGAAGAGGCCGCGCACGAGCGTCGTCAGGTCATAGCCGGAGAGCAGATTTTCCGCCAGAAACGTCACGACCTCCGCGTCGGAATCCGCGCCGCCCTGCGCGAGAAATGCCCCGAAGCCGTAGTCGCCATCGACGCGCACAGCCGACAGCCCGCGCTCGAGCTCCACGATCCCGCTGCCCGGCGTCACGGTCACGACCTCCTGCGCCGCCGCGCCGCCCGTGAGCATCGCCAGCATGCAGGCCATCGCCGCCAGCATCCTTTTCATCATGCGCACACCTCCCGTCCCGCTTTGCCTCTTCATCGTTTGTATCCAGTATAAGGCAAGCGGTGTGCTATATCAAATACTTATCCATCATGCGCGCGCATGCCTTTTGGTTATGATAAGCCGCACAAAAAAGCCGCGCCCCTGCACCCAATCGGGCGCTCGGAACGCGGCTCTGTTCATGTGTATGCGGTTAAGCGATTGCGCGCATTACGCGGCAGCCTGCTCCTTCTTGCCAAAGAGCTTCTGCAGGCCCTGGATGGCGACGAGCACGCCCAGGATCAGCAGCAGCACGGCGAAGATCAGCTGCATCGTGGTGCCCAGCGTCAGGCCGCCCGCCACGAACTGGCCGGCGAGCTTGATGATGATCTGCGCGAGGGCGGTGAAGGTCACGGCCATCATGAAGAACATCGGGACCCACAGCATCGCGCCCTGGCGCTTGGTCTTCTTGAGGAAGACGGCGCAGGCGGTCAGCGCGAGCACGGCCAGCAGCTGGTTCGCGGAGCCGAACAGCGGCCAGATCTCGGCATAGCCGACCTTGGCGAGCATGTAGGCCAGCACGAGGGTCAGCACGGTGGCGAAATACTGGTTGGTCAGCAGCTTGGTCACCGGGGACGGGTTCTTGTTCTCGTCGTCGGTGAACAGCTCCTGGAAGGACAGGCGGCCGATGCGGGCCACGGAGTCAAGCGAGGTCAGCGCGAAGGCGGAGACGCTCAGCGTGATCAGCGTGAACACCAGATCATACGGCAGGCCGATCTTGGTCAGGAAGTTGGCGATAGCGCCCGCGAAGATCTGCGGCTGCGTGGTCAGGCCGGCAGCGGCAGCCTCGCCGTTGGCGAAGGAAGCGACGGCGACCAGCGCCAAGATGGCCAGCATGCTCTCCAGCAGCATCGCGCCGTAGGAGACCGGCAGCATCGCCTTCTCGGACTTGATCTGCTTGGAAGCCGTGCCGGAGGACACCAGAGAGTGGAAGCCGGACACAGCGCCGCAGGCGATGGTGACGAACAGGATCGGGAACAGGTTGCCGCCCGTGCTGGCAAAGCCCGTGAACACCGGCATGTTGCAGCTCGGGTTGGAGACGAACACGCCCGCGATGGCCGCGATGATCATGAAGATCAGCAGGTAGCTGTTGAGGTAATCGCGCGGCTGGAGCAGCGCCCAGATGGGCGTCACGCAGGCGACGAGCACGTAGGCGAAGATGATGATGTGCCAGGTGTTCTGCGCCATGCAGATGGGCAGCGCCAGACCCAGCGCCACGGCGACGACGAGCATCGCGATGGCGATGGCGGTGTTGGCCCACTTATTGAGCTTGCCGAAGTGCAGGATGAAGCCCAGCGCGACGGCCTCCAGAATGAACAGCACGGACGTGGTGGCAACCGCGCCGTTGGAGGTATTCTGCACCACAGCGCCGGCCGCATCGGTCGTGAAGCCGTTGAACGTGCCGGCCACGATGTCCGCGAACGCCGCGATGACGAGGATGCAGAACAGCCAGCAGAACAGCAGGAACAGCTTCTTGCCGAGCTTGCCGATGTACTCCTCGATGATGTAGCCGATCGTGCGGCCCTTGTTCTTCACGGAAGCGTACATGGACACGAAGTCCTGCACAGCGCCGATGAACACGCCGCCCAGCAGGATCCACAGCATCGCCGGGAGCCAGCCGAACAGCAGCGCGGCAGAGATCGTGCCGTTGATCGGGGCCGCGCCCGCGATCGAGGCGAACTGGTGGCCGAACACCACGTTGGTGTCCGCCGGGACATAGTCGACGCCGTCCTCGAACTCGTAAGCCGGCGTCTTGGCATCAGGGTCGATGCCCCACTTGTTCTGGAGGAACCTGCCGTAGAGCAGATAACCCGCGCCCAGAACGATAAGGGCGATGACGACCATCATGATTCCGTTCATTTCCTTATCCTCCCTTTGTGTTGAGCAAACGCATGGCGAGGCGGCCTCGCGAAACAAAAAGCCCCCACAGCCCGATTTTTTTCGGGCTGCAGAGGCGAATTCTTCGCGGTACCACTCTGCTTTGCCGCACTGGCGGCCTCAGTCTGTCTGACAACAGTCTCCCCGATAACGGCGGGAATCCGTCCGGGCTTACTCTGTTCAGCCGGATGCTCCCGGGTGATGCCGCATCGGTCTCCGCTCTGCCTTTCACCAGACGGCAGCTCTCTTTGCCGGATGCCTCCGCGCGGTGCGTCCCGTTCCATGCATTTGTTTGCTTGCAACGCATTTTAACACCGCATAGACAAAAAATCAACCGGTCAGTCCGACTATTTCTTTCATCACATTTTGTGTGAAATATGGCAAATTTTCGTTAAATCGTTCGTTTTTTTCACGCATGGCGCGCACGAATTGCGTTTCATTCACCCTGCGCCGCCGCGCCCTCTTCAACAAACATGCCCGTATACAGCGGCACGCCGAAGCGCCCCGTGAACAGCTCGCATTTGCACAAAAACGCGTAGAACACATGCCGCCCCTGCCCGCTCATGGACTCGTAATTGCCCTGTCCCTTGGCGAGGATGACGTCCGCCGTGTTGATGGCCGTCTTCGCCTCGCCGGTGAGCATATCGTAGACCGTCCCCGCGACGGGCGCGCCGTTTGATATGATCCGGGCGGCGTTGTCCAGCCCGACATACAGCGCATCCTCCGCCGTCGCGTCGTTGAGCGCCTCGCCGCCGCGCACGAGCACGGACACTTCGATGCCGGGGAAGCGCCTTTTCATCTGCTCGATGAGCAGCCTGTCCAGCACGATCTCGCCGCAGTTGTCCGCGCAGAGCAGAAAGCGCGTCGCCCTTGCGCACTGATTAAGGAAGGAATCCCACACCGCGCGCTCGTCTTCCCGCAAACCCGCGCCGTCAAACAGCGCGAGGAACTGCTTTTCGTCCACGTCGTTCATCGCGCCGAAGTCGATGAAATTGCCCACGCGGGCAAACGCAAACGCGCGCTCGAGCGGGTCGTCCGCATTCTCGATCTCGCGGCGCAGCGCGTCCTCCATGCCCAGCACGAGGTCGTTATATTTGCGCTTGATCGCGGCATAGCTCTGCGTCTTTCCGAGGTACTTTTCCTGCACCTGATGGAACAGATACACCAGATACGGCGCGGTATCGGTCTCCTTCCTGCCATCGATGATTTCGCGGATCTCGCGGCGGAAGCCCTCGTCCTCGCTCAAATTCGCCTGCCTGTCATACAGGCACTTGGCGCAGCTCTCGTTCACCCGCATGTGCTTTCCCCTCTCAGCTTTCCGTATATGCACAGGTCGTGCATCTCGCCGTATTTGACGACGGCCCTTCGCATGACGCCCTCCAGCGCGAAGCCGTTGCGCTCAAGAAGCCTGCGCGAGGCGATGTTCTCCGCGCGCACGTTGGCCGTGATGCGCTCGATGCGCAGCAGCTCAAACGCCTCCTCGCACATCAGCCGCACAGCCCGCGTCATCACGCCCTTCCCGCACGCATCCGGCGCGAGGAAGTAGCCGATCTCCGCATCCCTGCGGAACACGTCGCTCTTCTGCTCGACGCTGATCGTGCCCACGACCTCGCCGTCCACGCACACCGCGCGAAACAGCGCATCCCTGCCGTCGCGCGAGGCGACGAGGTTGAGATACCACGCGGCATCGCGCTCTGAATACGGCTCGGGCAGCCTGTCTGTAAGAAACTGCCTGTCGGTTGCCGCGCTCACGCGCGCAAGCGCCGCCGCGTCGTTCCCCGTCCACGGCCTGATCGTCACGTCCATGCTTTCGCCTCCTTGCGCTTTTGCCTATCATATCATATTTTGATGCGGCGGGCAAATGCTTTTGGGGAAAAGAAAAAGCGGGATGCGCGTCCCGCAATTATTCCATATCGTCTTCATCGAAGGCGAAGCGATTCAGTTCATCGAAGTCGAGAAATTCCGAAAGCGTCATGCCGAACGCCAGCGCGATCTTATGCAGCGTCTTCACGCGCGGGTTTTTCGTCATTCCGCGCATGATGTTGTCCAGCGTCGATTGCTTCACGCCGCTCATCTGCGCCAGCTTATTCACCGACAAACCGCGCATCCGGCACAGGCTGCGGATTCGGGCGATGTAGATTTCGGAATAGTCCATGAACGCTCTCCGTCATATCATTAACCCGTTTTTGGGTTATTTTTATGGTATCACGTGAGACACAAAAATTACCCGAATACGGGTTGATATGGCAAATATCCTTCCTTTAGAATTTACCCATATTCGGGTTATTCCATTCATGGAAGGTGATTATTCTGTCCGCTTGTACATTTTTTGGGCATCATGACTGCACAGAGTCGCTCTATTCCTCCCTGTATAACGCCATTGAGCGGCTGATGATTTGCAATCAGGTTAACGAATTTTATATTGGACATCACGGCGCCTTTGACTTTCTTGCACGTAAAGCGCTCGCCGAACTCTCTCATATCTATCCCCAAATACGCTGGACAATCGTTTTATCACACATTCCGCTCCGCGATTCATTTCCGGGCTTGCCTACGCTCGTCCCGGACGGTATCGAGCTTATTCCCCCGCGCTATTTAATCTCACATCGAAATCGCTGGTTAGTCGAACATTGTGATTATGTAATTGCGCATGTGGAGCATGATTTCGGCAGCGTAGCGCAATTTCGAAAAATGGCGCTTCGCCGAGGGTTGACAGTTATTGATATATGATAAATCCCCCGCGAAGCGACATGCAGCGCGAGGGATTTTGATGTGTGTCTTTGGGATACGGGGGTTACGGGTTTGCGGCAATTGAAACCGATCCGCTCTGAACCCGTCCCGATCATAGGCGTGCGCGCACGCCTGTTCCGGGACTACGTTTTAATGATTTGGGTTACGCTGGGCTGCCGCCCAGACCTGCCCGAGGGATTTCACCCCTCGGACTCCCCATGTTCGCTTCGCGCGCTCTGCCGCAGCTTATGCCGCGCTCTCGGTCTGGGTGGTATAGAGCTTATAATACAGCCCCTTCTTGGCCATCAGCTCATCGTGGCTGCCCATCTCCATGATTCCCTTATTGCCGATATACAGGATGCGGTCGCAATTCTTGATGGTGCTCAGGCGGTGGGCGACGATGATGCTCGTGCGGTTCTTGAGCAGCTCGGCGATGCCCTGCTGGAGCATGCGCTCGGTCTGCGTGTCGATGGAGGACGTCGCCTCGTCGAGGATCAGGATCGCCGGGTCGCTGACCAGCGTGCGCGCGAACGCGATGAGCTGCTTTTGGCCCTGCGACAGGTTGCCGCCGCGCTCCTTGACCATCGTGTTGTATCCCTGCGGCATCTTGGAGATGAACTCATCCGCACGCACGCGCTTGGCCGCGCTGCGGATCTCCTCGTCCGTCGCGTCGAGCCTGCCGTAGCGGATGTTGTCCATGATCGTGCCGTTGAAGATGAAGCTGTCCTGCATCATGATGCCCATCTGGCTGCGCAGGCTGGAGAGCGTTACGTCGCTGATGTCGTGCGCGCCGCCGTCCTCGGTGTGCAGGATGATCCTGCCGCCGTTCAGGTTATAGAACCGGCTGAGCAGGTTGATGATTGTGCTCTTGCCCGCGCCCGTCGGGCCGACCAGCGCGATGCTCTCGCCCGCCTTGACGTGCAGATCCATGTGCTCGAGCACGTTGATGTCCTCCTCGTAGGCGAACGTCACGTCCTCAAAATCGACCTCGCCGTCGATGTCGGGCAGCGTATGCGCGCCGGGCTTGTCGTCGACCGTCACCGGCTCGTCCATCGTCTCGAAGATGCGCTCGAGATACGCGATGTTGTTGATGAAGTTGTTGTAGATGTTGGCGAGGTTGTTGATCGGCTGCCAGAAGCGGCCCACGTACTGGCCCATCGCCAGAATCACGCCGAAGGACACCATCTCGCCGCCGCCCATCCAATACACGCCCGCGATATACATGAACGTCGTCACGATCTGCGTCAGCAGTTCGGAGGTCAGCCACACGCTGTTGTTGATGTAAATCGCGTTCATCCACGACGTGCGGCATTCGTCCGCGAGGCGCTCCATGATGTGGATGTTCTCGCCCTGACGCGTGAACAGCTGGCTCACGCGCACGCCGTCGATCGACTCGGCGAGATACGCGTTGTAGTTGCTCGTCTTGTTGCTGCGGATCTGCCAGCAGCGGCGCTGGCGCGGCTTGATGATGAAGATCATCGTCAGGAAGAACGGCAGGCCCGCGATGATAATCAGCGAGAGCTTGACGTCCGTGGTGAACATGAACACCGTGATGAACACGATGTTGATGATCTCAAGCATCATGTTGATGATGCCGTTCGAGAGGATATCGGACACGGAGTTGACGTAGTTGATCACGCGCACGAGGATCTTGCCCACCGGGCGGCTGTCGTAATAGGAAAACGGCAGCTTTTGAAGATGCGCGAACAGATCCTTGCGGATGTCGAATATGATATCCTGGCTGACGTAGGCCATCGTGCGCGAGCGCAGCGTCGTGAAGATGATGGACAGGCCGATGACGCCCACGATCATCGCGAACATCTTGGTGAGCCTGTGCACGTCGCCCGCTGGGACGATCTCGTCGAGCACGACCTCCGTGATCTTGGGGATGGACAGCGACGCGATGGACGCCAGGGCGCTCATCGTCAGCGCAAAGATCATCTGATGCTTATGACGGCCGATGTATTTGCCCGCGCGCATCAGATGGCGCATACTGAACGGGGATTCGAGCTTCTCGTCGACGTCGTATTTGTTTCTCGCCACGTTAAGCCCCCCTCTCCTGCTCGATGTTGTTCTGCAGCGCGTACGTCTGCCAGTAATACCCGCGATGCGCGAGCAGCTCCTCGTGCGTGCCGCGCTCGGTGATCCTGCCGTTTTCAAGCACGAGAATCTGGTCGGCGTGGCGCATGGAGGAAATCCTCTGCGCGATGATGATCTTGGTGCACGGGTGCGGCAGCGTGCGGATCTGCTCCTGGATGTATTCCTCGGTCTCGCTGTCCACGGCGCTCGTCGTGTCGTCCATCACGAGGATGCCCGGCTCGATGGCCATCGCGCGTGCGAGGGCGATGCGCTGGCGCTGTCCGCCGGAGAGGCCGACGCCGCGCTCGCCGATGATCGTGTCGTAGCCCTCGGGCAGGTGCTCGATGAACTCGTCCGCCGCCGCGCGCCGGGCGTAGTCGTGAATCTGCTGCTTGGGCATATCGAGGTTGCCGAACGCGATGTTGCTCTCCACCGTGTCCGAGAACAGGAACACGTCCTGCGTGGCGACGCCGATGCCGCCGCGCAGCTGGTCGAGCTTCCAGTCCTTGACGTTGCAGCCGTCCACCAGCACCTCGCCGCCCGTCACGTCGTAGCAGCGCGAGAGCAGGTTGATGAGCGTCGTCTTGCCGCCGCCCGTGGGGCCCATGATCGCCACGGTCTGGCCCGGCTCGACGGTGAAGCTCACGTCGTCGATGACCTTGTGGCCGTCAAAGGCGAAGGACACGTGGCTGAACTCGACCTTGCCCTTGACCTCCTTGTGGTCGCTGGCGTGCTCGCTGTCCACGATGCGCGGCTGGCCGTAGTAGATCTCCATGACCTTCTCGGCGCTGGTGGAGAAGCGCTGCATGTCGTTGAGGAGCATGCCCAGCTCGCGCATCGGCGTGGTCAGCGCCCAGCTCAGGCCCGTGAACACGGCGAGCTGGCCCGGCGTCATCTCGCCCCTGATGATCAGGTAGCCGCCGAAGAACACGGTGACGATCATCGCGGCATTGGCCAGCATCTCGATGAACGGATAGAAGCTGAGCCACAGCTTGTTGATGGACAGGTTGCTGTCGTGGAACGCCTTGTTGAATTTGTTAAAGCGCTCCTTTTCGTATTCCTCGCGCGCGTAGGCCTTGACCACGCGGTTTCCGGAGATGTTCTCCTGCGCGGCGGCGTTCATTTCCGACAGCCGCTCGCGCATGGCCTTAAAGCGCGGACGCACGCGGCCCGCATAGAGCTTGGTGATCGCCATGAGCAGCGGCATGATGATGACCAGCAGGCCCATCAGTTTGGCGTTCACCGTGAACAGATAGACCACCGTGAACACGAAGATGAACAGGCTGTCGGTGATGCGGTAGCTGATATACGCCACGAAATGGCGGCACCAGTCCACGTCCGAGGACAGGCGCGTCATCAGGTCGCCCGCGCGGTATGTGTTGAAAAATGAAAAGTCGTTGAACTGCAGCTTGGTGAACAGACGGCTTCGCAGGTTGTAGAGCATGTTCTGCGAAGACGCCTCCAGCGAGACAATCATGAAATAGCGGGAGCCCTCGCGCAGGATCTTCGCCGCGAGCATCACGCCCAGAATCCCCAGCAGCGGCTCGGGGTTCTGCGCCAGAATCACATCGTCGATCAGCCTCTGGGACAGCGCCGGATTGATCAGCAGCATCGCGCTGGTCACGACGCTGATGACGAGCGCCAGAACGTAGCGCGGCTGATACCGCCTGTCCATGTTGTCCCAAAGCCATTTGATCTCGTGCAGCATGGTGTAACCGTTTCCCTCCTCGTTTGCCGGCCGATTGGCGCCGCCCGTGCGCAGCGGCGCGGCGCGATCGTGTCCGTGATCAAATTGCGACAACATTATAAAGGCACGAACATGCAATGTCAACGTGTTAAAAAAGAAAATCTTCCATTATATTATGCGTATGCAATTATGCATTTTTCAGAAACGCTTATGCATTTCGCCCGCGAAGGGCTGAACACACATCCGTTATGCAAAGACGCCGCAAACCTGTCGCTGTGCGCACAGCTGCGGGAATACCTGCCGTTATCATTCATTTTTTGCGGCCTTGCCCGCCCTTGAAAAAAACGCCGCTTCGGGGTACAATAGGGTCATCGCGGGACGCACCCCGCGCTTCCAAAGGAGGAAACCATGCAGGCAAAAAAACGCAGAGCCCCCATGAGCGCGTCCTCGATGATCGCGCTGGGCTTTTTGATGATTATCCTCGCGGTCACGCTGCTGCTCATGCTCCCCATCAGCTCATCAAGCGGCAAAATGACCGACCCGCTCACCGCGCTGTTCACCGCCACGAGCGCCGTCTGCGTGACGGGCCTGATCGCCGTGGACACGGCGACGCACTGGTCGCTGTTCGGCAAGCTCGTCATCATCACGGGCATCCAGATCGGCGGCCTCGGCGTGATGACGGTGCTCTCGCTCGTCTCGCTGATCCTCGGGCGCAAGATCGGCCTGCGCCAGCGGGTTCTCTTGCAGGAGAGCGTCGCCTCGCTGCATCTGGGCGGCATCGTGCGCATCGTCCGCGTCGCGCTCATCGGCACGCTGATCGTCGAGGGCGTGGGCGCGGCGCTGCTGGCGATCCGCTTTGTTCCGATGCTCGGCTTGGTGCGCGGCATCGCGTACAGCGTGTTCCACTCGATCTCGGCGTTCTGCAACGCGGGCTTTGACCTGATGGGCAGCATCTCCGGGCCGTTCACGTCGCTCGAGTCGTTCGTCTCCGACCCGCTTGTCAACCTCACGGTCTGCGCGCTGATCCTGATCGGCGGCCTCGGCTTCTTTGTCTGGGACGATCTCGTCGAGAAGCGCTTCCGCTGGCGTAAGCTCTCGCTTCATTCGCGCGCGGTGCTGCTGCTTACGGCGGGACTGGTCGTGATCCCCGGCGTCCTGTTTTTCATCACGGAGTGGAGCGCCTCGATGTCCGGCATGGACGTGCCCACCCGCATCTGGGCGAGCCTGTTTTCCGCCGTCACGCCGCGCACGGCAGGCTTTGACACCGTGCCCACCGCCGAGCTCTCGAACGCGGGCAGCCTCATGACGCTCCTGCTCATGCTCACCGGCGGCAACCCCGGCTCCACGGCGGGCGGCGCAAAGACGACAACCATGATGCTCTTTACGCTGATGGCCGTCTCGATGCTGCGCCGCGAGGACGACGTGCACGCGCTGGGCCGCCGCTTCGAGGGCGAGCTGCTCAAACGCGCGTGCGCCATCGTCGTGGTGTATCTGTGCATGGCGATGACCGCGACGCTGATGATCTGCATCGCCCAGCCCGCCCTGCCGCTTCGCGACGTGCTGCTGGAGGTCTTCTCCGCCGTCAACACCGTCGGCATGACGACCGGCATCACCCGCGAGCTGAACGTCTTCTCCAAGCTCGTGCTCATCCTGCTCATGTATTCCGGCAGGCTGGGCAGCCTGACGTTTGCCATCCTCGTGGCACACAAGAGCGCGCCCGCCCGCGTGCAATACCCCGCCGACAAGCTGATCGTCGGCTGACGACTTCGCAATATATAAGGAGAGAATCGCCATGAAATCCATTCTCGTCATCGGCCTGGGGCGCTTTGGCCGCCACCTGTGCCATAAATTCATGAGCCTTGGCAACGAGGTGATGATCGTGGACCGCGACGAGGCCGCCGTCACCGCGCTCATGGCCGACGCCACCAGCGCCCAAATCGCCGACTGCACGGACGAAAACGTGCTGCGCTCGCTCGGCGTGCAGAATTTCGACCTGTGCTTCGTGTGCATCGGGCAGGAGTTCGCCTCCAGCCTGCTCATCACGTCGTTGCTCAAGGACTTGGGCGCCAGGCACGTCGTCTCCAAGGCCAGCCAGGACATTCACGCCCGCCTGCTCCTCCGCAACGGCGCGGACGAGGTCGTCTACCCCGAGCGCGACAGCGCCGAGCGCATCGCCGCGCGCCTGTCCGCCACGAACGTGTTTGACTGCATCGAGCTGACCGAGGAATACGCCATCTACGAGATCCCGCCGCTGGAGAGCTGGGTGGGCCGCAGCGTGCGCGACATCGACGTGCGCAACAAGTATCGCATCAACATTCTGGCCGTCAAGACCGGCGAGGACCTGCGCCCCATGCCCGGCCCGGATTACGTCTTCACCGGCCGCGAGCATCTTCTCGCGCTGGCCTCCGCCGACGACGCGCGCAGGCTGCTCAAGAAAATGTAATGCATGTTTTGCATACAAAAGTTGACTAAATTTCATCTTTTGCGGAAAATCGGCAATTTCCCCTTGCGCGATGTTCGCCCGCGTGCTATACTGACCGTAATCAGTCAGGAGGTTTCACCATCATGCAGAACTTCTCTTTCGTGCGATTTAGCGGCTATGGCTATATGGGCTATGGTCTTGCTTTCGTGCGTGCATGAGAAGGGTGTGCCCCTCCCTGAATCTGGCTGCAATTGTCAGGCTCCTGCCACACAGGCGGGGGCCTTTTTGTTTAGCCGAAGGAACCCCCCGCCATACCCGAACCCAAATGAAATGAGAGAGAAAGAAGGACCCGCACATGATTATCATCATGAAACCCAAGGCCACCGAGGAACAGATCGACTCCCTCTGCAATTCGCTGTATGCCCACGGCATGCAGGTTCAGCGCAACGCCGGTGTGGACTGCACCGTGCTGGGCGTCATCGGCGACGTCGCGTCGCTTGATCCCCACGACTTTCTGATTCAGCCCGGCGTCGAGCGCGTGATGCCGGTTTCCGAGCCGTTCAAGAAGGCCAACCGCAAATTCCACCCGCATGACAGCGTCATCGACTGCGGTGGCGTCAAGGTCGGCGGCCGCACGCTGGCGCTGTTTGCCGGTCCCTGCGCCGTCGAGAATTACGACCAGCTCACCGACACGGCGCTCAAGGTGCGCGCGAGCGGCGCGAACATCCTGCGCGGCGGCGCGTACAAGCCGCGTACCTCACCCTATGCCTTCCAGGGCCTCAAGCTCGAGGGTCTGGCGCTTCTTGAGCAGGCGCGCGAGCTGACCGGCATGCCCATCTGCACGGAGATCATGAGCCCCAAGCTCGTCGAGGAATTCGACCGCCGCGTGGACGTCATCCAGGTCGGCGCGCGCAACATGCAGAACTTCGACCTGCTCACCGAGCTGGGCCAGACGCGCAAGCCCATCCTGCTCAAGCGCGGCCTGTCCGCCACGGTCAACGAGTGGCTGATGAGCGCTGAATACATCATGGCCGCGGGCAACACGAACGTCATCCTCTGCGAGCGCGGCATCCGCACGTTTGAGACCTACACCCGCAACACGCTCGACCTGTCCGCCGTGCAGGCCGTCAAGAGGCTGAGCCATCTGCCGGTCATCGTCGATCCGAGCCACGCGACGGGCCTGAACTGGATGGTGGAGCGCATGTCGCTGGCCGCCATCGCCGCCGGTGCCGACGGCCTGATCATCGAGGTGCACAACAACCCGCCGTGCGCCCTGTGCGACGGCGCGCAGAGCCTCACGCCCGATCAGTTCGCCCAGCTCGTGGGCAAGATCTCGGCGCTGGCCCCGATCGTGGAGCGCACGTTATGAAAATCATGATCGTCGGCCTCGGCCTCATCGGCGGCAGCATGGCCCTGGCGCTTTCGGGCTACCCGGACGCCGAGCTCTACGGCGTGGACAGCGACGAATGGACGCGCTTTGAGGCGCTGGGCCGAAACGCCGTGCGCGCCGCGTGGCCTTCGAGCGAGGAAGCGCCCATCGGCGATATGGACGTGATCGTCCTGTGCCTGCATCCGCAGTCCGCCGCCGAGTTTGTCAAGGCGCACGCATCCCGCATCCGCGAGGGCGCGCTGCTCACCGACGTGTGCGGCGTCAAGAAGCCGCTGCACGAGGCCGTGCTCGCCCTGCCGGATCGCAAGTTCACCTATCTGGGCGGCCACCCGATGGCCGGGCGCGAGCGCGGCAGCTTCGCCAACGCGACGGCGGATCTTTTCCGAGGCTCGCACTACATCTTGACGCCTGACGAGACCGTCCCCGAGGACGCCGTGAAGCTCATGAAGCGCCTCGTCACGTTCATGGGCTGCGCGGACATCGTCTACGCCACGCCCGAGGAGCACGACGAGCGCATCGCCTACACCAGCCAGCTCATGCACGTCATGGCGCTCGCGCTGTGCGATCAGCATCTGCTCTTTGAGAGTCAGGGCTTTGAGGGCGGCAGCTTCCGGGGCGCAACCCGCGTGGCCGCGCTCGACCCCAAGCTCTGGACGGAGCTGTTCTGGGCGAACAAGGACACGCTCGCCGACCTCACCGACGAGCTGATCGGCAAGCTCACCGAGTACAGCGCGCTCCTTCGCGGGGACGACCGCGACGCGCTGCTTGAGCGCCTGACCGCGTCGTCCGACCGCAAGAAGGCGTTTGACCGCCGCCGCTCCGACGCGCCGAGCCAGACGCCGCTGTTCACCTGACATTTCGCTTCCATATAATAAGGAGGAAACCGCCATGCCCGTCGTTCCCGTCTGCGCCCCCGAGGCGGAGAGCCGCTATGACATCCACATCGGCCACGGCCTGCTCAAAAACTGCGCGGCGCTTTTGGCGTGCTGCAAGGGCAAGAAGGCCGCCGTCGTCGCCGACACGAACACGGCTCCGCTCTACGCCGAAACGCTGATGGGCCAGCTCCGCGAGGCCGGGGCCGCCCCGGTGCTCGTCACGCTCCCCGCGGGCGAGACGACCAAGTGCGAGGCGCAGCTCGCGTTCCTCTACGACAGCTTCCTCGATGCCAAGCTCACGCGCGCGGACTACGTGCTCGCGCTGGGCGGCGGCGTCGTGGGCGACATCACGGGCTACGCGGCCTGCACGTATCTGCGCGGCGTGCACTTCATTCAGATGCCGACCACGCTGCTGTCTCAGGTCGATTCCTCCGTCGGCGGCAAGGTCGCCATCAACCACGCGCGCGGTAAAAATCTGCTCGGCGCGTTCTATCAGCCGGAGCTCGTTCTGATCGACTGCGACACGCTCAAAACGCTCGACGCGCGTCAGTTCGGCGCAGGTCTGGGCGAAGTCATCAAGTACGGCTGCATCGCCGACGAGGCGCTCTTTGACAAGCTGGAGAGCCTCGGTTCGCGCGAAAATCTCGCGCCGGAGCTCGACGGCGTCATCGCGCGCTGCTGCGAGATCAAGGCCGATTACGTCCGCGTGGACCCACACGACCACGGCATCCGCATGCAGCTCAACTTCGGCCACACGCTCGCCCATGCCCTCGAAAACACGATGGGCTACGGCGAGATCCTGCACGGCGAGGCCGTGTGCATCGGCATGGTGCAGGCCGCGCGCTGGGGCGAAACCCTCGGCCACACGCCCACAGGCACAGCCGAGCGCATCCGCAGCATTCTGATTGCGTATGACCTCCCGCACGATATGCCGGAGCACCTCTCCCCCGCCGCGCTCGCCGCGACGATGAGCCTTGACAAAAAGGCCGAGGGCGCTGTCATCCGCACCGTGCAGCTCACCAAAATCGGCGCATGCAAGGCCGTGCCGCTGACGGCGGACGAGCTGCGCGCGCTGCTGTGAGGTGAGACGATGAACAAGACCGTCCTCCCCGGCTCGCTCGGCGGGTCAATCGCCATCATGCCCAGCAAGTCGGCCAGCCACCGCGCCGTGATGATGGCCGCGCTCGCTTCAAGCGAAACGACGCTCGACCCCATCCAGCTCTCGCGCGACATCAGGGCGACGCTTTCCTGCGCACAGTCGCTCGGGCTGACCGGACTCCCCCAAATCAGTGACAGCACATCCACCGGCTTTTCATCCGTGACGCTGCGCGGCAAAGCGCCCGTTCGCGGCGGACTGCGCACGCTCGACTGCGGCGAATCCGGCTCGACGCTGCGCTTCTTCATCCCACTCGCGCTCGACGGCTGCGGCCCTGTGCGCCTCGTCGGTCAGGGCAGGCTGATGCAGCGCCCGCTCGACCTGTACGAGCAGCTCTTCGTCCCGCGCGGCATTATCTGGCATCAGGACGAACACAGCCTCACCGTGGACGGCGAGCTAAAGAGCGGCGAATACGCCCTGCGCGGCGACGTCAGCAGCCAGTTCATCACCGGTCTGCTGCTCGCGCTGCCCCGTCTTTCCGGCGACAGCGTGCTTCGCATCACCACGCCGCTCGAATCCCGCGCATACGTCGAGCTGACCCGCAATGCGCAGGCGGCGTTCGGCGTACACAGCCGGTGGACGGACGGCGGACAAACCCTCATCATTCCCGGCAATCAAAAAGCCGTCTCGCCCGGCAAGCTCCGGGTCGAAAGCGACTGGAGCCACGCGGCGTTCTACCTCGTCGCGGGCTGCATAGGAAGGAAGCCCGTCACGCTGACCGGCCTTGACCTTGCCAGCGCGCAGGGCGACCGCGGTATTGTAAACATACTCAGAAAAATGGGCGCGGACATCCGCGAGGAAGGCGGCAATTTGACCGCGTACCCGAGCGCGCTGCACGGCGAGGTCATCGACTGTTCGCAGGTGCCGGACCTCGTGCCGGTGCTCTCCGTCGCGATGGCCGCCGCCAAGGGCGAGAGCCGCGTCGCCAACGCTGCCCGCCTTCGCATCAAGGAAAGCGACCGCCTCGCCGCGATGCACAAGGCGCTCACCGCAGCGGGCGCGGACGTGACCGAGCTTGACGACGGGCTGATCATCCGCGGCGGCAAAACGCTTCACGCCGCGACGGTCGACGGCTGCAACGATCACCGCATCGTCATGGCGATGGCCGTGGCGAGCACGATTGCGGACGGCCCGCTGACCCTCACCGACGCCGAGGCGACGAGCAAATCCGCCCCCGCCTTCTGGCAGGAATTCGCATCACTGGGAGGACAGACCGCATGAGCGCAAACTTCGGACGCCAATTCCGGCTCTCGATATTCGGCGAATCGCACGGCGGCGGCATCGGCATGGTCATCGACGGCATCCCCGCCGGTTTCCCGATCGACGAGGACGCCATCGCTTACCACATGGCCCGCCGCGCCCCCGGCAACGACCCGACCGCGACCGCCCGCAAGGAGCCCGACCGCGTGAAGATCGTCTCCGGCATTCTGGACGGCCACGCGACCGGCGCGCCGCTTTGCGGCATTATCGAGAACACCAACACCCGCTCCGGCGACTATGCCCAGCTGCGCAGCCGCATTCGCCCGGGCCATGCCGACTACGCGGGCTTCGTTAAATATAACGGATACAACGACCCGCGCGGCGGCGGCCATTTTTCCGGCAGGATCACCGCGCCGCTCGTGTTCGCGGGCAGCATTGCGCGCCAGATTCTGCAAAAGCAGGGCATCACCGTCGGCGCGCATATCGCCGCCATCGGCCCGCTCTGTGACAGCCGCTTTGATCCCGTGAACCTCACCGCCGATGCGCTGACCGCCCTGCACAGCCTGCGCTTCCCGCTGCTCAATGCGGACATGGAAACCCCCATGCGCGCGCACATCGACGCGGCCCGCATGCGCCAGGACAGCACCGGCGGCGTGATCGAATGCGCGGCCACGGGCGTGCGCGCGGGCGTCGGCAGCCCGTTCTTCGATTCGCTCGAGAGCGTGACGGCGCATCTGCTGTTCAGCGTTCCGGCGGTCAAGGGCGTGGAGTTCGGCGACGGCTTCGCCATCTCTCAGCTTCACAGCAGCGAGTCCAACGACCCCATGCGCGTGGCGGACGGCCATGTGATCTGCACGAGCAACCACAACGGCGGCATCACCGGCGGCATCACAAACGGCATGCCCGTGATCCTGCGCGCGGCGATCAAGCCCACGCCGTCCATTTCCCGGACGCAGCAGTCGGTCAACATCGAGACGATGGAGAACACCGACCTCGCCATCACCGGCCGCCACGATCCGTGCATCGTGCCGCGCGCCGTCGTCGTCATCGAAAGCGCGCTCGCCCTCGCTCTCTGTGAGCTTTTGATGGACGACGCCGCCACGCATTTCATCTGATCAGGAGGATCGGCCATGAAGGATATCGCCCAATGCCGCGCGGAGATCGACGCCATCGACCGCCAGATCATCGCGCTTTACGAGCAGCGCATGCTCGTCGCCCGCGACGTCGCGCTGTATAAAAAGGAAAATCACCTCGACGTGCTGGACGCCGCGCGCGAGCAGGCCGTGCTCGACAGCCGCGCCGCGCTGGTGAGCGACCCGGACATCGCCCGCAGCACCGTCGCGCTCTACCGCGAGATCATGCGCCTGTCCCGCGAGGAACAGCTGCGCTACCTCGACTCGATGAATCAGTGCCCCGTCGTGGCGTACAGCGGCGTGCCGGGCGCGTTCTCCGAGAGCGCGGTCGTCGGCTTCTTCGGCGAGGACTGCGAGCGCACGAGCTATAAGACGTTCGAGGAGGTCTTCGCCGCCGTCGCCGACTGCAAGGTCAAATACGGTGTCGTGCCGGTGGAAAACTCGTCCTCCGGCTCGATCAACACGGTCTACGACCTGATGGGCAAGTATAGCTGCCACATCGTCGGCGAGCAGCTCGTGCGCGTGGAACACTGCCTGCTCGGCGTCCCCGGCGCGAAAATCGAGGATATCACGCAGGTGTTCAGCCACGATCAGGGCTTCGCGCAATGCCCCAAGTTCCTCGGCGAGCATCCGGACTGGATCACCACGCCGTATTTCAACACCGCCATCGCCGCCAAGCACGTGGCCGACATGGGCGACAAGCACTGCGCCGCCATCGCCTCGCGCCTCGCGGCCAGGCATTACGGCCTCGAGATCCTCGCGCCGGACATCCACTCCTTTGACGGCAACCACACGCGCTTCTTCGTCGTCAGCGCCTCGCCCACGCCCATCGGCATCCCCGACAAGGCGACGCTGACCTTCACCGTCCGCCACGAGCGCGGCACGCTGATGCGCGCGCTCTCCAGCTTCGTCGCTATGGGCATGAACCTGACGCACATCGAGTCCCGCCCGCTGCACGAGTCGAACTGGGAATACAGCTTCTACGTCGACCTGACCGGCAATGTGGACGAGGGCAGCCTGCGGATTCTCATGCAGTCCCTCGCCGCCGATTGCGAGAACTGCCGCCTGCTCGGCGCGTACAAGCACGCCGCCGAGAGCGACTTCAAGGCGTGAGGCATCCGTATGAAAAAGACGATTTTTCTGATCGGCATGATGGGCTGCGGCAAGAGCACGCTGGGCAAGCGGCTCGCCGCCAAGCTGAATGTCCCCTTCCTCGACCTCGACGACGATATCGTCGCCTTTGAGGGCCGCTCGATTCCCGATATCTTCGCCGACGTGGGCGACGCGGGCTTCCGCATCTGCGAGACGGCCGCGCTGCGCCGCGCATGTGACGGCGAGCCCTGCGTCGTGGCGACCGGCGGCGGCATCGTCACGCGCGAGGAGAACATCGAGCTCATGCGCGAAAACGGCGTCGTCGTCTGGCTCAACAGGCCGCTTGACCACATCCGCGCCGACGTGCGACAGGACACGCGCCCCAACCTCGCGGGCGACGTCGAAGAGCGCCTGCGCACGCTGATGGCCGTCCGCGAGCCGCTCTACCGCAAGGCCGCGCACGCCGAATACGTCAACCGCATGACGCTCGGCGTCGCCGTTTCCGAGCTGTGCGAGCTTGACGAGATCAAGGCCATCCTGTGACATACACATCAGCATAAGAAAAGCGCGTTCCCCGGCACATCCGCATCGGGAAACGCGTTTTTTCTATGTATTATTTACTTTTTGATCACAGCAATTCTTTGAGCGCCGCGCAGGCCGCATCAAACGCCGCGTCGTTGTCCGCGAAATGCATGCCGCCCACGACGCTCTTTTCGCCCTCGCGCTCGAGCCCCTGAAGGCCCGTGAACGCGGAGAGGTGCGGCTCGATCGTCACGGCGCTGCCGCCGCCCACGCGGTACGCCGCCAGCACGCGCGCCACGCAGCCGATGCCCTTGCCCGCGGGCACGACCGTGCCGTCCGCCAGCGCGTCCTTGATGTGCAGGTAGTGAATCCGGTCATGGAGCAGCGTCCACGCGTCCCATACGTCCTGCCCGCACTGGATGAAGTTCGCCGGATCGAACACGCCCTTGAGCTCGCCGAACACGTCGAGCAAATCGCGGCAGCGCGCCGCATTGTCGCCATAGATGCCCTTCTCGTTCTCGTGGCACAGCGCCACGCCGCTGCCCTTCGCCACGGCGAGCATCTTCTCCATCCGCTCGAGCACAGGCCCGCGATACGCCGCCGGGTCCTCGTGCGCCGGAAGGTAGAACGAGAACATGCGCAGGTTCTCCGCGCCCAGTATCGCGGCCAGATCCAGCGTGTGGCGCAGCGACTCGAGGTGCGCGTCGAAATCCTCGCTGCGGATGTCCGTCTTGCCGATGGGCGAGCCCATGCTCCAAACCGTCAGGCCCTCGCCGTCGAGCATGCGGCGAACCTCGCGCGCCTTCGCCTCTGTGATGGACGAGATATTCTCGCCGTCCACGCCGCGAATCTCCAAGCCCTGCAAACCGTTTCGGCGCATGGCAGCAATCTGCCCGGCCATGCTCGATGACGCCTCGTCGGCAAACGCGTAAATGCGCAGTCCCTTTGTATCCGTCATATCTTTCGCTCCTTCCTGCCCCGCTCAATACGAGCCGGTCGTGTCGCTGAAAACGCTCTCGCCGGTCTTGACGCGCGAAACCGCACGCCGCTTGTTGAGCTCCGCGAGGAAGGCGTCCTCATCAACCGGCAGCGAGACGGGATGGCCCAGCCACGAGGAAAGATGCATCGCATTGGAGAGCATCAGGCCGTTGATGCCCTCGCGGCCATCGGCGACGAGCGGCTCGCCGCGCAGGATGTGCGCCGCAAATGCGTTCATGACGCCCGCGTGCGCAGGGAACTGCCCGTCGGTCTCCACGTTCACGGTCTCATAGCCCGGCGCGCGGAAGCCCTCCTTGCACGTCGCGCACCACTCGCGCTCGTCCATCTCGAGCTTGCGGAAATGCACGCTGCTGCCGTCGGTGACGATCGTCCCCTTCGTGCCGGTGATCTCCAGGCGGTTGGTGCCGGGCGCGTCCGCCGTCGTCGTGACAAAAACGCCCGTCGCGCCGTTTTCAAACTCCATGTAGGCCGTCACGTCGTCCTCGACCTCGATGTCGTGCCATTTGCCCTTGTGGCAGAACGCGCGCACGCTGACCGGCAGGCCGACGATCCACTGCAGCAGGTCGAGCTGGTGCGGGCATTGGTTGAGCAGCACGCCGCCGCCCTCGCCCGCCCACGTGGCCCGCCACGCGCCGGAGTCGTAGTAGAACTGCGTGCGGTACCAGTCGGTGATAATCCAGTTGACGCGCTTGATCGCGCCGATCTCGCCGCCGTGCACCATGTCGTGCACCTTGCGGTAGACGCAGTTCGTGCGCTGGTTGAACATCATGCCGAACGTCAGCTCGGGATGCCTGTCCGCCTCCTCGTTCATCACGCGCACCTGCTGCGTGTAGACGCCTGCGGGCTTCTCGACCATGACGTGCAGCCCCGCACGCATCGCCTCGACGGCCAGCGTCGGGTGCTGGTAGTGCGGCGTGGCGATCAGCACGGCGTCGCACACGCCGGCGGCGATCAGCTCGCTGCCTTCGTCAAACACCTGCGCGCCAGGCACGTGCTCGCGCGCCCAAGCCCTGCGGGCTTCGCTGCGGTCGGCCACGGCCACCACGTCGATCTCGGGCATCTTGCCGTCCAGCCAGTTGCCGATGTGGCCCGTGCCCATGTTGCCCACGCCGATGACGCCCAATTTGATCTTTTCCATCGCTCAATACCCCATCTTTCTGATGTTTTCATAGCTGCGCGCCAGGCAGGCGAACGGATCGTCGCCATAGCAGTCGTCCTGCTCCACAAGCAGATAGTCCGTCTTGCCAAGCTCCGCGAGCTTTTTGAGAATCCGCTTAAAGTCCATGTTGCCCTCGCCCACGGCCGCCATGCGCATGTCCCAATTCTGCACGGCCACGTCCTTGAGATGCACGCAGGAAATGCGGTCCTGCAGCTTCTCGATCCACGCGAGGACATCGCAGCCCGCCGCCTGCACCCAGTACGTGTCCAGCGTGATGCCCATGAGCTCTGCGGGCATCTGCTCGAGCAGCACGTCGATGATGCGCCGCCCGTCGCGCAGCCGCGTCCATTCGATGTTGTGGTTGTGGTACATCAGCCGCTTGCCCGCGTCGCGCATCATCTTCGCCGGGCCGGTGAAGTCCTGCGCAAAGCGGTCGATCCACTCGGCGGTGCGGTATCTGTCGGGCATCATGCCGATGCCGATGTTCTCGCAGCCGAGAATCTCGTGGTCGCGGATGACGCCCTGCGGGTCGGCGAGCATGCGCTCCGGGCTGGTGTGCGTCAGCGCGATCTTCAAGCCGAACTCGCCGCAGATGTCGCGCTGCGCCTCGACCGGCACGTTGCCGATGGCCGAGAGCTGTACGCACGTGTAGCCGATGGCGGCGATGCGCCTCATGGCCTCGCGAAAGTCCCGTTCATTTTGTGTGTAACTGCGCACGGTGTATGTCTGCGCGCCCAGCATCATAGCGGTCTCTCCCTTCGTCTGATTTTCATACTTTGCCTATTATTATATCACAGAACCGGCGCAAAGGGTAGCCGCCATCATCTGCAGTAACGCAAAAAGGCCCTGCCCGCATGCGCGCGCAAAGCCCTGCTTCCTCTGTGTTACTGTTCCATCTGCCGCCCGACGATGCTCGCGGTCGTCTCTGCAACCTTGAGCTCGGTGTCGCCCATCCTCGCCGACGGCTCGCGCGAGAGCAGCACGACCGCGCCGATGGACTCGCCGTCCGCGATGATCGGGCAGATCACCTGCGCGGTGTACGCCTGCGCATCCTCCTCGTTGGTCACCGGCACAAGCCTCGTGCCGCTGCCCCTGTTGGCGGTTACGACCTGCCTGCTCTGGATCGCCTGCTCGAGGTCGCGGCTGATGGGCTTCTCCCATAGCTCCTTGCGCGACACGCCGCTCGCCGAGACGATCATGTCCTTGTCGGTGATGCATGCGATGTGCCCCAGCGACCTGAACAGCGACTCGGTGTAATCCTTCGCAAAGTTTGAAATCTCGCCGATCGGCGAATACTTCTTCAAAATCACTTCACCGTCTTTGTCGGTGTAGATCTCGAGCGGATCGCCTTCCCTGATGCGCAAAGTGCGTCTGATCTCTTTCGGAATCACAACGCGACCAAGTTCGTCGATCCGTCTCACGATGCCCGTTGCTCGCACGAATGCCGCCTCCTTCATTTCTGCTTTCTTTCGGCTCCCCTAGTATGAGTTTGCCGGTGCGGAATATGCGCGGGCGGGCGGTGGGAATGGATGGATGCGGGGCGGCGGCATTGGCGCAAAGAAACCGTCATGACGAATCGATCGGTTCGCACAATGACGGCTTTCTCGGCTATTCTTTTGTCACGCTGGCAATCATTTTGAAATGGCAGCAAAGGCACTTGATAATAGAAAATATAAACGCAGCAATCATCGCAACGTACATCGACGCACGTCTGCCAGACAGCACAATCACTTCCCGTCCGTCGACGAATGCCGAAGCAACAACAATAGCTGCTGTAAGCAAAAATCCATAAAGAATCGGAACCAACATGTTGATCTTGTATTCAAATCTTGTCGCCGGATATTTATAGATCGTTTTCAGTGTATTGGATGATGCAAAACCGAGCAGCAACATTACGAACCCTATCAAAAATGCCAGCACATCCGACAGCAGTCCGCAAAGATTCGATAGTGCCTCCTGCGGCGAAACGACCTCTATTGACCAATCGCGCGCGAACCATCCCACAACTCCACCAGCGACCAGCGTAGTGACAACCGGAAATACCGCAAATATAAAATGTTTTATGATCCACAATCCAGCATCCGTACTGACATCATGTTTTCGCGCCATTTTTCAATATCCAATCCTTTCTGGGCTTGAGATATTCAATGTCGTCTCCCATTACAAGTTCTTTGTATTTCGCTTTGAGCATGGGGTAAATTAGATCGTGTCTCGCAGGATGGTTTCGTGTGATATCCGGCAATTCAAAATCAATCCTA
>CALVTQ010000080.1 GCA_944362695.1 uncultured Clostridia bacterium | reverse complement strand
GAGATGCCTAAGTGACTGGAGTTCAGACGTGTGCTCTTCCGATCTGGCGATGAGCATGGCCTCCTGCTCGCTCTCGGTCGCGCCGCCGCGCACGGGCATGTCGGGGAAAAGCCTGCGAAGCGCCTGCACAGCCGCGCCCTCGCGAAGCGCGCCGCCGGTCTCGTTGGCGAGCGCGTAGGAGACGAGCACGCGCTCCTTCGCGCCGGAGAGGGCCTTGAGCTCGTCGAGCTGGGCAAGCGCGGCGCTCTCCTCGTCGCTCATGCCGAGATACGCGCCGGTCTTGCCGCTGGCCTCCGCGCGCTCGACGGACGTGAGCAGCGAGGCGTCGGCCCCGCCGGGCGCATCGTTCATGCCGATGGCGAAGAGCGTGCCGACCTGCGCCGTGCGGACGTTGCCGATTTCGCCGCAGATGACCGCGCCGTCGGCGGGCGGAAGGGCGGAGAGCTCGAGCGCGGACAGGCCGCTGGTCAAAAGGTCGAGCACGGCCTTTGCGGGGATGGCGGCGCTGCCCAGCAGCGTATGGAGCTGGTCGAGCGTCTCCATGAGCGTGTTCCAGACCTGTGCGCAGTCCTCGGCCTCGCTGTCAAGCCCGGCGTCGCGGAGCTGCTCGCGCATGCGGGCGAGCGTCTCGAAGGCGTCGGTATCGCCAAGCAGCGCGAGGATGGCGTCGATCACGTCGTCGGCGGATTTGGCGCTGTGCAGCGACTTGGCGAGGCGCTCGAGCGGCGCGGCGACGGTCTCGCGGCTGGCGTTGAGCGCGGCGAGGTCGTCTGGCGTGCCTTCTTTGATGTAGGAAAACGGCTTGCGGATGCTGCCGCCCTGCGCGTCTGTGCCCTCGAGATAGGCGCAGAGCGCGTCGAGGGCATCGCTTTTAAGCGGCCAGAAACCCGTGCGCAGGCAGTCGCATATGTCGCCCGCGCGCCAACCGCCGGAAATCGCGGCGAGCGCGGAGAGGATGAAGCGGGAGAGGGGATGACCGCTGGCGATGCGCTTCTCGGCGATGTAGACGGCGACACCGTATTGCGGGAGGATGCTCTGCAGAAGGGGCGCGTAGCCGCTGCCCTTGGGATAGATGACGGCGATGTCGCTGCCCTCCACGCCCTGCGCCTGAAGGCGGCGGATCGACGAGGCGACGATGTGCACCTCGGCGCGCTTGCCGCTGGACGAACGCAGGCGGATGTGCTTGGGCTTGCCGGAGACGGGCGGAAGGCCGACGGCGTAGAGGCCGCGCTCGAGCTGGGCGATGTCGGTGTGCGTGCCTAAAGCGGTCTTGACCTTCATGCGCTCGATGGGGATGCCCATGACCTGCGCGGTCTTGCATAGGCGCTCGATCGAAAAATTCACCGGGGCGAAGAGGCGGCCGTCGGGCGCGCTGTTCTCGTCGGTCTCAATGGCGAGGGTGACGCTTTCGGCGCAGCGGCTCATGTGCAGCATGTCGAGCGCGAAGGTCGGCGTGATCATGTCAAAGCCGTATATGAACACATTCTGCCCGTCCAGAACGCCGGAATCGGGGAGTTTGGCGCGCATCTCGGCGGACACGTCCTCGCTGTCGGCGAGCTGACCGGCCATGCGCTGCTCGTAGGCGGTGTAAATCAGCAGCGCGTCTGCGAGCTTGCGGGCGGCGGGGCTGTCATCGTCCATCGCGGCGAGCTTGTCGCGCAGTTCATTGGCGGTCATGCCGCTGCGTTTGATGTCGGCAATCAGCGCGCTCATCTTCTGCACAAAGCCCTGCGTGCCGCCGGCGGCTGCGCTGCGGTACACGGTCAGCTCGGCGGACAGCTCCTGCACGATCTGCGTGAGCACCATGCACTTGCCGCGCTCGTCGAATATCGTGCGCGTGGGCATACCGGCGCGCTCGAACACGCGGCTTTGCAGCCTGCCGGGCGAGAGGATGTCGATCAGGAACGTGCCCGGCAGGTTGAGCCGCGTCATGACCTCGATTTCGGCCTGAAGCGTGTACTGCGACGGCACGAGCAGCATGCAGGGCTTGCCGTCGGTGACGAGGCGGCCGATGCGGTCGATGATGATGGGCAGAAGGCGGTGCGGGCGGGCGCTGATGATAAGCATGGGGGCCTCCGGTGTCGGTGGATGGTGGAATGTTTCACGTGAAACAATGGGGATTCAGTGGTGGGCAAATGTTTCACGTGGAACATGCAGAAAGTATAATGAACATATGAAACAATGTGAACCGCGCAGTGGGGAATGTTTTTCGTAAAACAACGGGAATAGCGGATGATTGGATGTTAGCTGATTATAATAGGTGATTTTGCACGATGCGTTGCGTCACGCGGCGCATTGGGCATTGTTTCACGTGAAACAATGGGATGCGTCGGTGCGGAAATGTTTCACGTGGAACAATCAAAAAGTACAATGTATATGTACGTCCCACAATGCTGACCGGTGAAACGCGGAATGTTTTACGTGAAACAATGGGAACAGCGGACGATTGATGTGAGATCAATATAATAGGAAGTTTTTGCACGATGCTTTGCGTCGTATAGCGCATTGGAATGTTTCACGTGAAACAATGGAAACAACGCATGATTGTATGTGAACTAATTATAATAGGAAGATTTTGCATAATGCTTTGTGTCACGTGCCGCATTGTGCGATGTTTCACGTGAAACAATGGGGAAGAAGCGGTGCGAAAATGTTTCACGTGGAACAATGCGGCGCGCATTCGGCGAATCCCGGCGCACAGGCAGGGAAAACGCCTCTCTGCACAGAATTATACCATATTCGAAAACGCAGGGCAACGGAGTTGAGGGCATGAGAATCGGACTGATTGCGGACGTACACGCGAACATTTTGGCGCTCGAGGCGGCCATGCGCGGGATCAAGACGAAGGGCGTCGACGCGATTTACTCGCTTGGCGATCAGATCAACCTCGGGCCGTGCCCGCGCGAGACGCTGGCGCTGCTCAAGGCCGAGGGGGTCGTCTGCTTGCATGGCAACCATGAGCGCTATGTGCGCTCGGTTATGGCGGGTGATCCGGCGTATGACGCGATCAACTTCGAGTCGCTGCGCTATAACGCGGGGCTGCTCACGGAGGCGGAGATCACGTTCCCGATGAGCGCGCGTGTCGAGGGCGCGACGCTCTGCCATGCCATGCCGGACGACGACCGATTCCCCGTCAACGATGTGCAAAAGTCGCTGCCGATGCTGCGTAAGCGCCGCTTCGACGAGCCTACGCACATCATTTGCGGCCACGGTCACAATCCGCGCTTTTACCGGATGGGCAACCTGACCGTCACCGCCATCGGCTCGACAGGCTGCATGGACGACGGCGTGCCGGGCATGGCGTGCTATGCCGTCGCCGAGCTGCGCGGGAGCGAGATCGTCGTCGCGCCGGAGTACGCTGCCTACGACGCGAGGCCGCTGCGCGAGCTGTTCCAGCGCGGCGGTATGGCCGAATACGAGCCGGTGATGGCGCACATCGCGTGCATGCAGATGACGTACAACCATGACTTTCTCGTGCCGTTCGTCACGATGGCGCGCAGGATGGCCGAGGCGCGCGGCGAGAGCGAGATTAGCCGCGAGGTCTGGGCGGCGTGCGACGCGGCGTTCGATTGGCCGGGCGGCGTCGGGACGGCGGCGTTCTGGAAGAAGTGAATCACGATGCGGCGCTCACCGGTTGGTGGGCGTCGCATTAACTGGGCGAGATAATCGGACGAAGATTGCGGCGAGCGATTAAACTGCGGAAGCGCCGAACGCGGGCGAGCGCAATGTCGACCAAAGCGCCGGAAACATCGCATGACGGAAGGCACAGGAAGATGGGCGTGCATGACGCGCGTCGGGACGGGTTCATGCGGAAGGTGCAGCACGCCGTGCAGCGGGTGTTCCGGGTTTGCGGAACGATGGAGGCGGCGCGGACGATACAAAAAATCGAATCAAAAAACGCTCCAAAAAATTCGTGCCTCGCGGACGAGAAAATCCTCGTCTTCGGGCCGGGAACTTTTTGGAGCGCTTTCTTTTTGAATGGCATGGGCTCACTTGCCGACGCAGAAGCGCGCGAACACCTCGTCGATCACGCGTTCGTTCATCGTCTCGCCGGTGATCTCGCCGAGGGCGTCGAGCGCCGCCGATAGATCGACCGCGCAGATATCCAGCGGCATGCCGTCGTCGATGGCGGCACATGCGTCGTCGAGCGATGCGCAGGCGCGGCGGGCGGCCTCGACGTGGCGGGCCTGCGAGAGCGCGGCGGTCTCGCTGGCGTCGGCGGGGGCGAACGTCCCGATCAGCGCGCACAGCTCGTCAAGCCCTTCGCCGCGGGGCGCGCAGACGGACACGCAAGGCACGCTGGGATAGAGCTCGGCGGCGTCGGCGGGCGCGACGGTCTGCGGAAGGTCGTTCTTGCTCAGGACGATGACGTCGGGCTGCGTGCCCTCGAGCGCGGCTGCGTCGTCGCCGGTCAGGGGCGCGGAGGCGTCCACAATCAGCACGCGGACGTCGGCCTCGGCGAGCGCCTTTCTCGCGCGGGTGACGCCTATGCGCTCGACCGCATCGTCGGTGTCGCGAAGGCCGGCGGTGTCGGTCAGCAGCACGCGTACGCCGCCGATTTGCAGCGACTCGGTCAGCGTGTCGCGCGTCGTGCCGGGGATGTCGGTCACGATGGCGCGTTCGCCGCCCAAAAGCGCGTTCATCAGGCTCGACTTGCCCGCGTTCGGCCTGCCGCACAGCACCACACGCAGGCCCTCGTCCTCGATGCGGCCCGCGCGGGGGTCGCAGGAAGCGCGAAGGTGAGCGGCGATGCGGGCGCACTCGGCGCGAATCTGCGCGGCGGTCTCCGTCTCCTCGACCTCATCGGGGAAGTCGGTGCTGGCGGAGAGCAGCGCGAGCAGCGAGACGATCTCCTCGCGGGCTGTGCGCACGAAGCCGGACACGCCGCCCTCCATCTGGCGCACGGCGCTTTGCATGGCGCGCTCGGAGCGGGAGCGGATCATCCGCATGACGGCTTCGGCCTGCGCAAGGTCGATGCGCCCGCCAGAGCACGCGCGGTAGGTGAACTCGCCCGGCTCGGCCATGCGGCAGCCGCTGCTCAAAAGAAGCATGAGGATGCGGCGCACGAGCGCGTCGGAGCCGTGGCAGTGGATCTCGGCCACGTCCTCACGGGTGTACGTGTGCGGCGCGGGCATGAACACGGCCATCGCCTCGTCAAGCGTCGTCCCGCCGTCCACGATATTTCCGAACGTCAGCATGCGCGGCGCGAGGGCTTTTCTGTTTTTGGGGACGAACACGCGCGCGATGACAGACGCCGCCTGCTCGCCGCTGATGCGGATGATCGCGATGCCGCCTTCGCCCGCAGGGGTCGCCTGCGCGCAGATCGTGTCGTGACGGGAGAGCATGGGAACACCTCCGTGAGCGGGTATTGGTTGACGAAATGTCTAGGTTAATGCCGGGCTTCTGCGTGTATTATAGCACAGGAAGGAGAGGTTGAAAAGGCGGGTCAAAAGAATCCGGCGGTCGGGTGCGGTGTGATACGCAAAAAGAAAAAGATCGGCGGCGGAGAGAGTGCGGCGGTCGGGAAAAGTGTAATACGCAAAAAGAAAAAGAGCGGCGGGGATAGCGAGAACATGGCGGTCGGTTGGGGTGTGATACGCAAAAGAAAAAGATCGGCGGGGATAGCGAGATTGCGGCGGACGGTTGGTGTGTGATACGCAAAAAGAAAAAGAGCGGCGGGGATAGCGAGAGCGCAGCGGTGGGGTTGAGTGTGATACGCAAAAAGAAAAAGATCGGCGGCGGTGAGAGTGCGGCGGTCGGGGAAAGTGCGATCCACAAAAGAAAGAGCAGCGTGCTCACAAAAGCCGCGGGTGCGAACAGTGCGATGCAAAAAAGAAGCGGCGAGGACGCGATGAGTGGGGCGAGCGTCGCGCGGAAAGACAACGGGTGTGGCGTGAACGCGGCGGGCGGAAGCGGGGCGAAAATTTTCGGCGGGCGTGCGGGCGCCGGCGTCGCGCGGATTTGACGAAAACTGCCGAAAAAGCGAAAAGGTCGAACCTTTTTCGCGCGGACACTTGATTTATTCGCCAAATCGTGTAGAATGGAAGGACAACCTGATGACATTGTGCTTCCAAGGAGGTATTTGATGCAAAACGTGCAGCGGATCGTCATCGTCGATTTCGGCGCGCAGTACACGCAGCTCATCGCGCGCCGCGTCCGCGAGGCGAAGGTGTTCTGCGAAGTCGTGCCCTACGTCACGCCGCTTGAGGAGATCAAGGCCAAGGCGCCCGTGGGCATCATCCTCTCCGGCGGCCCCGCGTCCGTGCTCGACGCCGACGCGCCCCGGATCGACCCCGCCATCTACGAGCTCGGCGTGCCGGTGCTGGGCATCTGCTACGGCATGCAGCTCACCGCTTACACGCTCGGCGGCACCGTGGAGCGCGCCGCGCAGCGCGAATATGGCCGCGTGCCCGTCGATTTCGACGTGAGCAGCCCGCTTTTCGCCGGCATGAAGCCGCAGTCCATCGCGTGGATGAGCCACACCTACCACGTGACGCGCGCGCCGGAGGGCTTTACCTCGATCGCCCACAGCGAAAACTGCGCGTTCTGCGCGATGGCGAACCCCGAAAAGCGCATCTACGCCGTGCAGTTCCACCCCGAGGTCACCCACAGCGAGGAGGGCCAGAAAGTTCTCTCGAACTTCCTTTACAACGTCTGCGGTTGCGTGGGCGACTGGACGATGAGCGCGTTCATCGACCAGGCCGTCGCCTCGATCCGCGCGCAGGTCGGCGAGACTGGCCGCGTGATGCTCGGCCTCTCCGGCGGCGTCGATTCGTCGGTCGCGGCTGCGCTGATCTCCCGCGCCATCGGCGAGCGCCTCACCTGCGTGTACGTCGACCACGGCTTCATGCGCAAGAACGAGACCGAATCCGTGCGCGAGGTGTTCACCAAGCAGTTCCCGGTGAACCTCGTCGTCGTGGACGCGGCGGACAGGTTCATTGACAAATTGTCAGGTGTTTCCGACCCGGAGACCAAGCGCAAGATCATCGGCAGCGAGTTCGTCTACTGCTT
>CALVTQ010000079.1 GCA_944362695.1 uncultured Clostridia bacterium | reverse complement strand
GCTCGAGCTTCGGCTGCGCGCCGGTGACCGGGTCCATTTCCAGCTCGAGGATGTCCTTCATATACTCGTTCCAGCGATCGACGACGGGGCTGTCGGCCTGCGTCTTCTCGGCAAAGGCGATGCCCTTCTCGCACTCGTAGTAGCCAAAGAGCTCCTCGCCGTTGGCGAAAATCGTGTAATTGCAGATGCCCGCGGCCTTGAGAACCTGCACCATTTCGGGCCAGATCTCGTTGTGGCGGCGGATGTATTCGGCCTTGCAGCCGGGCTTGATGCGGCCCTTCCATGCCATGCGTTCCATGCGGGCGGCCTCCTCAGTTAAGAAATTCCTCGCGCAGCTGCACGCCGAACTCGGTGGCGATGGCGCGAAGCTGGTCGTCCTCGATGGTTTGCAGCTCGGGCAGGCCGGTGGACTTCTGCTTGACCCAGATCTCGGCGGACTTTTCGATGGTATGCATCAGGCCGAACGTGGTGTCGAAGTCCGGGCCGGAGACGAACAGGCCGTGGTGCGCCCAGACGGCGGACTCATAGGTCTTCATCTTCTCGCAGGTCGCCAGCGCGATATCCGCGCCGCCCGGCACCATCCACGGCACGACGCCCACGCCGCCGGGGAACACGACCGGGCATTCGGTCGCGGACTTCCACAGCGCGCGCGTGAAATCGCGGTCGGTCAGCGGGAGCACGTAGGTCATGGCGATGACGTTGGCGGGGTGCGCGTGATAGATGACGCGGCAGGCGCCGTCGGTCGCGGCGACGCGCACGGAGTGGTTCATGAAGTGGCTGGGGAACTCGCTGGTCGGGCGGCCGCCGTTGACCAGACCCCAGACGATGCGGTAGCTATCGCCCGCGCCGTTGATCTCCACGACGCAGCAGCTATCGGCGGGGTCGAGGATGACGTTGCGGAAATACTTGCCGGAGCCGGTGGAGATGAAGAACGCGCCGGCGAGGTTCTTGCCGGTGACGCCCATATTGACCCACGGGCGCGGCGTCTCATCGAAGAACGGGCGCATTTCGGCGACCTCTTCGTCGGTCAGGCGATAGGTCAGGTTGCCGCCGTTGCGCTCATGCCAGCCCTGATGCCAGCCGTCGTCGGCCATACGGATATAGCGTTTCATGATGGAAAGATCGAGCATGCCCATTGTCTTTTCCTCCTTGATGTATTGAAAAATGTGCGGCGCGGGGGTGTGGGGTGTGTGGGGTGGCCGCGCCGCACGGGATGCGGGTGGGGGTATGGGGTATGGGGGTTACGGGGTTTGTGCGCGCCGGGGTGTCTGCGCTTTGGCGGCCGCCTCGCATCTTAGACCGCGACCGTTGGTCACGGCCATTTCGCGAGGCTGCTTGGGTGCGGGTTGGGACAGGGTTACGGATTGATGATGTTGGGGGTTACGCTGGGACGCTGTCCCAGACCCTGCGAGGGCTTCGCCCCTCGACCCCACCAGGGATTTCACCCCTGGACCCCATGCTCGCTTCGCGCCTGAATAAGAGGCTTAGCGCTTGAGAAGGACATCCTTTTCATACTTTTTGACCGTGCCGAACCACGCGCCGTCCTGCGGGATATTACACCTGCCGCAATACTCGGCCCAGACGTCGCCGAACGGCAGCGTCTTCATCTCCTCCTGCGCGACCATCAGCGCGGTGAAGTCGCCCTCGTCCTGCATCTTCCTGAGCGCGTCGTTTGGCGTGAGCAGCGCCATCAGCAGCGCCTTCTGCGTATTGCGCACGCCGACCGTCCACGCGGCGATGCGGTTGATCGACGCGTCGAAGTAGTCAAGCGCGATCTTCACCCTGCCGTCGAGGCCGCCGCAGCGCACGATTTCCTTGCAGATTTCCTTCGTCTCGTCGTCCAGCAGCACCACGTGGTCGCTGTCCCAGCGGATCGGGCGGGTGATGTGCAGCGCGATCTCCGGGAAGAACGTCAGCAGCGCCGGGATCTTATCGGACACGACCTCGGTCGGGTGATAGTGGCCATTGTCCATGAGCGGGATGCACTTCTCCTTATTCATCGCGGCGTAAGAGAGCGCGAACTCGGACGAGCCGGCGGTATACGCCTCCACGCCGATGCCGAACACCTTGGATTCGATGCAGGGCTTGACGAGGCTGAAGTCATACGGCTCGGAGAGGATCTCGTCAATCGCCTCGCGATAGCGCACGCGCGGGCCGAGCCTGTCGCCGGGGATATCCTTGAAGCCGTCGCCCGTCCAGATATTCATGATGCACGGCTGGCCCAGCTCGCGGGCGAGGTAGCTGCTGATGCGGATGCACGCCTTGCCGTGCTCGATCCAGAAGCGGCGCGTTTCCTCATTGGCGGAGGAGAGCGTCAGCGGGTCGCACTTGGGATGGGAGAAGAACGTGGGGTTGAAGTCCGCGCCGAGGCCGTGCTTCTTGCAGAAATCGACCCACTTCTTGAAGTGCTTGGGCTCGATCTTATCGCGATCGACCCAGCCGCCGTTTTCCTCGTCGAATATGGCGTAGCTGGCGTGCAGGTTGATCTTCTTCATGCCGGGGCACAGCGAGAGCATCAGCTCGAAATCGGCCATCAGCTCCTCGGGATTGCGCGCGCGGCCGGGGTAATTGCCGGTCGTCTGGATGCCGCCGGTCAGCGGCTTGCTGGGATCGGTGTCGAACCCGCGCACGTCGTCGCCCTGCCAGCAGTGAATCGCGACCGGCACGGACGCGAGCTTCGCCATCGCGGCCTCGACGTCGACGCCGAGCGCCTCATATTTAGCCTTTGCCTCCTGATAGCTCATATCAGCTTACCTCCTTGATATCAAAGCTGTTTTTGACGGATTGACGGGCGTCGTGCAGCGAGGCGAACTCGCCCTTTGCGATCAGCTGCACGATCAGATTGCCGATGGCCGTACCCTCGGCGGGGCCTGCGAACACGGGCAGGCCGGTCATTTCGGCGGTCATCCTGTTCAGCGTGGCGTTCTGGCTGCCGCCGCCGACGATGTTGACCGACGTGAACGCCTTGCCGGTGATCTCGCTCATCTGCTGTATGGCGTCGCGGTAGCACACGGCGAGGCTTAAGTTGACCGCGCGCAGCAGGTCGCCCAGCGTCGTGGGCTCGGGCGCGCCGGACTCGCGCAGGGCGGCTTTCACCTCGTCCATCATGCTCGCGGGCGCGAGGAAGCGGTTGTCCGTCGCGTCGACGCAATGGCTGTAATCGCTCCTGGCGGCGAGATCGGCCATTTCGGCGAAGCTGTATTGATTGCCGGTCTCCCTGCGGATGCACTGGAGCATCCACAGGCCCATGATGTTCTTGAGATAGCGCGTCGTGCCGCCGAAGCCGCCCTCGTTGGTGAACCCGGCGATGCGCGAGGCGTCCGTCGGGCAGGCGGCGTCAAGCTCCGTGCCCAGCAAACTCCACGTGCCGCTGGAGAGGAACGCGGCCTGATCGTCGCGCGCGGGGACGGCGAGGTAGGCGCTGCCGGTGTCGTGCGTGGCGGTGAGCAGCACGTCGAGCTGGCCGCCGGCCGCATCGGCGATATCGGGCAGGAGAGAGCCGATGAGCGCGCCGGGCTGGGCGATGGGCTGGCTGAACCAGTGCATCGGCAGGCCCGCGGCTTTTATGACGGTCTCGCTCCACGTGCGCGTCTTCGCATCGCACAGCGCGGTCGTCGAGCAGTTCGTCCACTCGTGCATCTTCACGCCCGTCAGCTTATAGGCGAGGTATTCCGGCACCATCAGGAAATCGCGCACGGTTTCGCGGTACTCGGGATGCTCGCGCAGGACGGCCATCATCTGATAGATCGTGTTGAACGGCTGCTTGGCGATGCCGGTGACGGCGTAGAGCTGCGCGAACGAGAAGGTTTTCTCGAGCTCTGTATCCATGCCGTCGGTGCGGCTGTCGCGGTAGGCCACGAGATCGCCCACGGGCTGATCGTCCTTGTCCAGCAGCACGAAATCGACGGCCCACGTGTCGATGGCCAGAGCGGCGGGCGAGAAGCCCTGCTCTCTGGCGGCGCGGATGCCCGCAATGACGTGGCCGGTCAGCGCGTCGATGTCCCAGCAGAGGTGGCCGTTTTTCATGGCCGCGCCGTTTGGGAAGCGGTAAACCTCTTTGGTATGCAGGATGCCGTCTTGCAGCCATCCGGCGATGTGCCTGCCGCTGGACGCGCCGATGTCCACGGCGAGATAGACGTTCATGCCGGTTCCTCCTTCCGACGTGAGATTGCATAACTTCTATCTACAATATAGCACGAAAGTGCTCAGTGGACAATGCAAAATAGAGACAATTGGGACAAAATTTAGCGCTTCGGCGGGCGAAAAAATGCGCCGGTCCGCGGGCCGGAGCGCTCTGCGGATGCACAGAATATGCACGGCAGAGACGGCGGCGCGCAAACCGGCGCGTGTCGGGATCATTTATACTGCATATGGGTCATAACACAACTGACAGTTGTATTTGGCGCAGGATATGGCGCATGCTCACCAGCGCCTGAGCGGCGGGGGACAGTGCTGATCTTTTCTGAGCGCGCGCACCTCGACGAGGCAGCCGCAGCGCATGCACGTGCCGCCCTGGATATGCTCGCAGGACTCGCACAGCGAAAGCCGCCGGGCGTATTCCGAATCGCTGACCAGCAGGCGCGGGTTTAAGGCGTCGCGCACGCGGGTGACGGTTCTGGCGTATTCCTCCGGGGTCACGAGGTCGCGCAGCAGGCAGCGGCGGCAGAGCTTCTCGCCCCGTGCAAGCGCTTGTTCGACGGCGCTGCTCACGGCTTGATGGTGATCGCCGCGACGGAGCAGGCCGGGAGCGTGGCGGTCAGGCGGCCGTCCTTGAGCTGAACATCGAAGGCGGCGGGCTTGACGGTCTCGGGCGCGTCGAACGTGTTGTGATCGTGCGGGTCGCCGCAGAGCACGCGGGCGGTGACGCTGGAGGCGCTCGCCTCGGCGAGGATGACGTCGATGGGGCAGGGCTTGTCCATGTCGATGTTGGCGACGGTCAGCAGGATCTCGCCGTTCTCATTGCGGCTGGCGCTGGCGTGCAGGTTCGGGACGGTATTCTCGCCCTCGCCCACGAGCGTGGCCTGCGCGTAGCACTCGAGCTGCTGGGCGTCCTGATGGCCCTTGTACATCTCAAAGACGTGATAGGTCGGCGTGCAGAGCATGCGGTCGCCCTCGGTGAGCACCATCGCCTGAAGGACGTTGACGGTCTGGGCGATGTTGGCCATGACGACGGTGTCGCAGTGGTTGTTGAAGATGTTGAGGTTGACGGCGGCGACGATGGCATCGCGCATGGCGTTCTGCTGATACAGGAAGCCGGGGTTGGTGCCCTCCTCGACATCGAGCCACGTGCCCCACTCGTCCACGACGAGGCCGAGCTTCTTGTCCGGCTTGGCGCGGCGCATGACGCGGCCGTGGTTCTCGACGAGCTCGTCCATGAACAGCGTGCTCTTGATCGTCTTGTAATACTCCTCGCGGTCAAAGACGGTCGCGGCGCCCTTCTTGTTCCAGATGCCGGTCGGCACGGTGTAATAGTGCATGCTCAGCGCGTCGATGGTGTGGCCGGCCTGCTCGGCGACGATCTTGGTCCAGCGGTAGTCGTCGTTGCTCGCGCCGGACGCGATGCGGAAGATGCGGTGATCGGGGTGGTAATCGCGCATGTAGGTGGCGTACTGGCGGCACAGATCCGCGTAGAACTCCGGGCGCATGTTGCCGCCGCAGCCCCAGGCCTCGTTGCCGATGCCCCAGAACCTGACGAACCACGGCTCCTCCTGCCCGTTCGCGCGGCGCAGATTGGCCATGGGGGAGATGCCGCCCATGTTGCAATACTCGATCCAGTCCGAGAGCTCCTGCACCGTGCCGGAGCCGACGTTGCCGGAGATGTACGCGTCGCAGCCGAGCTGGCGGCACAGCGCCATGAACTCGTGCGTGCCGAAGGAGTTATCCTCCGTGACGCCGCCCCAGTTGGTGTTGACGATGGTCTTGCGGCCCGCCTTTGGGCCGATGCCATCCTGCCAGTGATAGGTGTCGGCGAAGCATCCGCCCGGCCAGCGCAGAACAGGAATATGCAGCTTCCTGAGGGCGTCGACGACATCGCGGCGCATGCCGTTTTCATTGGGGATGTCGCTGTCCTCGCCGACGTAGATGCCGCCGTAGATGCAGCGGCCCAGATGCTCGGCGAAATGACCGTAGATGTTGCGGTTGATCGTGCCTGCGGAACGACCCGCGTTGACGATGATGGTGGACATAACAGACCTCCTGACGTGTTTCTATGAATAACAACGTCGCATTTATTGCGCACACCCATTATAAGGCCTGCGCGGAAATATGAAAAGGAGTTTAGTCAGGATTTACAAAATTCTGCATGTTTTGCTCGAAAATGGACAAAAAAACATTGCATATTGTTGATGGACGCGGCGGGGATTTGCTATAATGAACCCGGCGCGGATATCGTTCGCGCAGAATGTCGCCCTCGCATGGGCGAAACGGGAAACGGAGGGGGCTTTGTGGCTCGCATTGCATTTGACAGGGAGCGCGTGCTCGGCGCGATCGACGCGGTCGTGCGGCGCACGATGAACATGGATTTGACGTGGGACTGGCCGGGCGGCGTGGCGTATTACGGCGTATGCGAGGCGGCGCGCGCCACGGGCCGGGGCGAATACCTCGATATGCTCAAATCGCGCATCGACGAATACATGGACCTCGGCCTGCCCATCTTCACGGTGAACACATGCGCCATGGGCCACGCGCTGCTCACACTGCACGAGGTCTGCGGCGAGGACAAATATAAGGAAGCGGCGCAGCGCAAGATCGACTATCTATGCAATCACGCGCTGCGCTTCGGCGACCGCGTCTTGCAGCACACCGTGTCGGCGGGCAACGACTTCCCGGAGCAATGCTGGGCCGACACGCTGTTCATGGCGGCGTTCTTCATGCTGCGCGCGGGCGTGGCGTGGGGCGACGAGGCGCTCATCAACGACGCGCTCAACCAGTACCGCTGGCACATCGAATATTTGCAGGACAAGCGCACCGGCCTGTGGTATCACGGATACGACAACATCGCGTGCGGCCACATGAGCGGGCTTTACTGGGGCAGGGCGAACGCGTGGGCGGCCTACACGATGAGCCAGGTCGCTCGCGTGCTGCCGCGCTGCTATCTCTATCCGCAATACATGGACGTGGACGGGGCGCTCTCCGAGCAGCTCGCCGCGCTCAAGGCTGTGCAGACGGAAAATGGCCTCTGGCGCACGATCCTTGACGACCCGGAGAGCTACGAGGAGGTCTCCGCGTCCGCCGGAATCGCCGCCGCGATGGTCGTGCGTGGGAATCCGCTTCACATCAAATACATCGACAAAGCGGTGGAGGGCGTGCTCGCCAACGTCTCGCCGGAGGGGCGCGTGCTCAACGTCTCCGCCGGAACAGCCGTCATGCGCGACCGCGACGGATACCGCAATATCTCCCGGCGCTGGACGCAGGGATGGGGGCAGGGCCTCGCGCTGGCGTTCTTCGCGGCGCTGCTGGAGAGCGAAAGCTGAGATATACAAAGAAAAATCCCCCGCAGCATATGCGGAGGATGGGCGTGCGCCGGATCACATCGCTTTGGCGGCGGCGGCATCGACGAGGGCCTTGAAGAAGCCCAGGCAGGTGTCGTAATCGCACAGCGACTTGTCCGGTGTGTCATAGACGATGGTCAGGATGCAGTCGTTCTCGGGATGGAACTGGACGCCGACGCAGAAGGTCTTGTCCTTGCGCTCGATGCCCTCGATGATCTCCACGCCGTCGGCGATGGTGCGCGCGGTGACGGTGAGGTTGGTGCCCTCGATGCTCTCGATGCACTGATGATGCCAGGAGGAGACATTGGCGAGCGTGTCCGCGCCGGCGATGGCGTAGAGCTTGGAGTCCTTGTCGATGATCTCGATGTCGTGGCGGGCGTAATCGCGGTTCTCGGCGTCGGCGGGCATCC
Source organism: uncultured Clostridia bacterium (assembly GCA_944362695.1). Taxonomy (GTDB): domain Bacteria; phylum Bacillota; class Clostridia; order Christensenellales; family Aristaeellaceae; genus Ventricola. The sequence goes on along the minus strand of CALVTQ010000079.1, from coordinate 8,884 downwards.
TGTGCGTGTCGGCGTAGGCCGCGCCCTTGGCGGCGTAGTAGTTGGGGATGTCCTGCGTGAACGTGCAGCCGGAGACGATGCCCATCATCTGCTCGCCGCGGCAGACCGCGAAGGTCGGCACGTCGTTCTCGATGCAGTAGCCCATGAGCAGATAGTCGCTCACGTCGCGCGTGGCGTTGATGGCCTCGCCCTCGTTATCCTCGGTCATGGAGACCGCGTAGAGCGACGGGCTGATGTCCTCGCCGCCGGTGAAGAAGACGCCGTCGATGCCGTCCATGGCGTCGGCGAGGTTGGTGGCGGCGAAGTCGAGCGCTTTGATGCCCTCGGCGAGATCGGCCTTGAGCATGCCGCTGGCCTCGAGGCAATCCGCGACGATGTCGCCGTTGGCGTCATAGGTCACGACGGTCGACGTGATCTGCGGCAGCTCGACCGCGACGCCGCCCGCCGCCTCGATGACGGCGATGTACTCGGCATATTCCGCCTCCTGTTCGTCGTAGGACCACGAGATGCCGATGACAGGCTTGCCGTCCTGCATGGCGGATGCGCTCAGCGAGACGCAAAGCAGCGCAGCGAGCATGGCGAGGAGAAACAATTTCTTCATCAAACCGGATTTCATAACGAGCACCTCCGTATAATCTGTATATCCGACGAATACCGGCGGATTGATACCGATTATAGCAGAATAGCGGCCCGGACGCAAGGAAAATGCATACCAAAAAATCATAATATGCAAATCGGGCAAAGATTTTCTCGATTTATCTCAAATATGCACATTAAAAGCACGAATTATTCATGATATAGACGGTTTTGTGAATGTACATGAAGGGATCACCGTCCTGCGAGGCGGGAATATACACATAAATATTGAACATGGGGGGTATAAATATGCACAAAATTTCGATACTCGGCTGCGGCGTCATCGCCCGCGTGATGGCCAGAACGCTGCGCATGATGCGCGAGAACGGCGAGCCGGTGGAGCTGTACGCCTGCGCCGCACGCGACATGGAGCGCGCGCAGGAGTTCGCGAAAAACGAGGGCTTTGCCGTGGCCTACGGCAGCTATGACGAGCTGGTTGCCGACCCGGACGTGGAGCTCGTCTACATCGCCACGCCGCACTCGCACCACGCGCAGCACATGAAGCTCTGCCTGACGCACGGCAAGAGCGTGCTGTGCGAAAAGGCGTTCACCGCAAACGCGCAGCAGGCCCGCGAGGTCTGCGCGCTGGCGAAGGAGAAGAACGTGCTCGTCGCCGAGGCGATCTGGACGCGCTACATGCCCTCGCGCGGGATCATCGACGGTCTGATCAAGTCCGGCGAGTTCGGCGACGTGCGGCTCGTTATGGCGAATCTGCACTACATGATCGAGGACAAGCCGCGCATCCGTCTGCCGGAGCTGGCGGGCGGCGCGCTGCTGGATGTCGGCGTGTACACGCTCAACTTCGCGTGCATGGTGCTGGGCGAGGACCCGGAGCGCGTCGAATCGAGCGTGGAGATGATGGACACGAGCGTGGACCGCAGCGAGAGCATGACGCTGTACTATCCCGGCGGCGCGGTCGCCCAGCTCACCGCGGGCACGGCCTGCCGCAGCGACCGGCATTGCCTGATCGCGGGCACGAAGGGATACATCACCGTGGACAACGTGAACTGCCCGCGCGAAATCAAGCTGCATTTGGAAGCGGACAATTACGCGCCCAGGGACGTGCCTGTGCCGCCGATGCTCACGGGCTACGAGTATCAGGTGCGCGCGTGCATGAAGGCGCTGGACGAGGGCCGCATCGAATGTCCGGAGATGACGCACGAGACGAGCATCCGCATGATGGAGATCATGGACGGCCTGCGCGCGCAGTGGGGCGTGAAGTATCCGTTTGAGAAGCGCCCGGGCTGTCTGCTGTGATGCGCGCGGAAGCGGCTTGACGGGATGACCGGGCCGCGACGCGCGAGAGGAAAGTTCGCTAAAAAACGTGCCGCAAAGAAACGGATATCGCAAGGGCTGCGGGCGGATTGAGCGGCTGCGGCGGGCGATGTTCGCAAACGCCGCTTTTCGTGATGGAAACGAAGCGGTTTGCGGAGACGAAAGTTCGCTGAAAAAGCGTACCCCAAAAGAAAAATCGGGATGTACAGAGAGTGTTCTGTGCGCCCCGTTTGCTATGCGATTGTGCGTCAGGCGGCTTTTTCCTTGGCGAGCGCCATGAGGCCGCGCTCGGTTTCGATGTCGCCCGCGAAGGGATAGGTCTTGGCGGTCTTGTCGAATTTGGCGAGGATCGCCTCGGCCTTGGCGGTGTCGCGGTCGTGCAGGAGCGCGAGGGCGTACTGCGTGCGCATGACCTGCGGGAAGCCGCCCATCTGCTTCATGATCTGCCGCGTCTGCTTGTCGCCGGTGAGTTTGTCGACCACGTCCGCGCGGTTTTCGCCGAGCATTTCGATGAACGCGCGGTCGAACTTCATCAGCACCTTGTACAGCCCGTTGACGGCGTTCTTGCCGGACAGGAGCTTGACCATCAGCGCGTCGGCCTCGTCAAAACGGTGCTGCTCCATGAGCAGACTGCCGTGGAACACGGCGCTCGTGGAGAGAATCGGGTCGGACAGCGCGTCGTCGCCGGGGTAGGCCGTCCAATCGGCGGGCATGTCGGAGAGCGTCAGGCCGTCGGTCTGCGCGGCGTTCACGTCGAGCTGGGTGTAAAATGCGCGAAGCGCGGCGGGGTTTTTCGCGAGGGCGAGGGCGTTGTGGCCGTCGTTGTCGATCAGGTCGCTGTGCATCGGCAAGCCGTTCTGGACGGCGAGCACGAGGCCCGCGACGCCGCCGGTCATCAAAAACGCCCGCGCCATGCCGGGCTGCACGGCCAGACCGCCCGAGAGCATGGCGATGCCCAGAATCAGGTTGACAGCAGCGCCGCCGAAATTGTAGAGCATGACGGGCAGGGCGCTCTCGCGGTCCTTGGGCGGGATCATCAGGCACTGGCCGCCCGTCCCCGCGATGGAAAGGCGCATGAGCGAGAATTTGCCGCGCGAGCGCACGAGCATGAGGCTGCCGATGCGAAACGACGAGAAGCGAAAGCCCGTCGCAAGGCCCGCGAGCATGTGGCCCAGCTCGTGCGCGATGATCTGGAAAAACACCGCGAGCACGATGAACAGCAGCGCGAGGCCGAAGCCGATCAGCCGCGCGCCGGTCGAGCCGTCCTCAAAAAGCGCCTGCGCGCCGAAGAAGCCCGCGACGCCGCCGATGATCATGTAGCCCACGAGCATGACCGCCATCGGCCAGTTTTTCAGCAGCGATTTCACACGATTTTTCATATAACATGCTCCTATATATCGTTTTTGTGATAGAATCATGATATCAGCGGGGCCGGGCGATGTCAAGGCCATCGCGGATGAAAGAGAGGAATACGCTATGCAATTCGAGATCCCCGTCAATTACAGCGAAATCAACCACAAAATCGAGGGCGCGAACGCCTCGATGACCTGCTATCTGCTCGCCGCGCCGGAGGAGATCCCCGCGCAGATGGAAAAACCGATGGTGCTCGTCTGCCCGGGCGGCGGCTATGCCTACCGCAGCGCGCGCGAATCCGAGCCCATCGCCATGCATCTGCTGGCCGCGGGCTTCCACGTGGCCATCGTCAACTACTCCGTCGCGCCGCACAGGTTCCCTACGAGCGCGCTCGAGCTGGCGTGGTGCATCCGCGAGGTGCGCCGTCACGCGGCGGAGTGGCACGTGAAGCCCGACAGCATTTCCGTGATGGGCTTTTCTGCGGGCGGCCACCTCGCCTGCACGCTCGGCACGATCTGGCATGACCCGCTGTTCACCGACGCGCTGGGCGGCGACGCCGAGGAATGGAAGCCGAACGCGCAGGTGCTGTGCTACCCGGTCATCACGATGGGCGAATTCACGCACGAGGGCAGCCGCGAGAATCTGCTCGGCGAGAACCCGGACGAGGGCATGGCGACCGAGCTGTCCTTTGAAAACCGCGTGCGCCACTACACCGTGCCGACCTTCATCTGGCATACCGTCGAGGACGGCAGCGTGCCGGTGGAGAACTCGCTGCAGTACGCGCGCAAGCTGCGCAAGCACGGCATCTCGTTTGAGATGCACCTGTACGAGGTCGGCGGTCACGGCCTGGCGACCTGCGACGAGCGCTCGGCGACGTGGCCCGGCCACATCCAGCCCGACGACGCGAACTGGATCGACATGGCGGTGCGCTTCCTGCGCAGGCACGTGAAGTAAGCATATCAATAGGAAGAAACGGCGGCGGGCAAGCGCTCTTGTTGGGGCAGCGTCCGCCGCCTTCTGTTGCGGACGGCGCGGGTAAATTCGATGCGCACGCGCCGTTTTTTTATGCTATAATGAAGCAATACAGGCATTTTTGCCGCAATTGTTGAGGTGTCCCATGTCGCTGTTTTTCCTGATAGGGTTTGGCGCGCTGTGCGCCGCGCTGTATCACGTCTGCCCGATGCGCGGGCGGTGGGTGCTGCTGCTGGCGGTGAGCTATGCGTATTACGCGTACTGCGGGCTGTCCGCCGTGCCGTTCTTGCTGCTGACGACGCTCACGACGTGGGCGGGCGCGCTCATCATCGGGCGCATCGGCGAAAAATCGAAGGCCGAGCTGCGCGCGAGGAAGGCGGAGCTGTCCGCGCAGGACAAAAAGCGCATCAGGGCCGCGGCCAAATCGCGCCAGAGAATCGCGTTCTTTGCGGTGCTGCTGCTCAATTTCGGCGTGCTGGCGGTCGTCAAATACGCAAAAGACGTGCTTGGGCTGTTCGGGATTCAGTCGCCGGGCTTCCTGCTGCCGCTGGGCATATCGTTTTACACGTTCGCCTCGATGGGCTATCTGATCGACGTATACAACGCGAAATACGCGCCGGAACGCAACCCCGCGCGCTTTGCGCTGTTCGTTTCGTTCTTCCCGCAGATGATTCAGGGGCCGATCGCGCGATACGACCAGCTCGCCGGGCAGCTCTATGAGCCGCACAGGTTCGGCATCGAAAGCTGCGAGCGGGCCGCGCTGCTGATGCTCTGGGGCTTCTTTAAGAAAAAGGTGCTCGCCGACCGCGCGCTGCCGCTGGTGGAAAGCGTGTTCGCCAACCAGGGCGAGTACGGCGGCGCGGTCATCGCCGTGGCCGTGCTGTTTTACTCCTTGCAGCAGTACTGCGACTTCTCCGGCGGCATCGACCTCGTCGCGGGCATCGCGGAGCTCTTCGGCATACGGCTCGCGCCGAACTTCAAACGGCCGTACTTCGCCGTGTCGCTGGGCGACTTCTGGCGGCGCTGGCACATCAGCCTCGGCGCGTGGATGCGCGACTACGTGTTCTACCCGTTCGCGCTGACCAAGCCGATGGCGGCGATTTCCAAGAAGCTCAAATCGCGCTGCGGGGCGGACTTCGCGCGCGCGTTCCCGGCGGCGGCGGGCAATGTGCTCGTGTTCCTGTTGGTGGGCATATGGCACGGGGCGACGGGCAATTACGTGATGTGGGGGTTTTACAACGGCCTGATCCTCGCGTTCTCGGCGCTGATGGAGCCGCGATACAGGCGGTTCAATGAAAAGCACGCGGCGATGGTCAGGACGAGGGGCTTTTACGTTCTGCGCGTGCTGCGGACGTTCCTGATCGTGAACATCGGCTGGTACTTTGACCGCGCGCTGCGGGCGGGCGACGCGTTCGCGATGCTCTTTAAGACGGTCGCGGACTGGCGGCTTGATCAGATCGCGGACGGCGTGCTGCTCACGCTCGGCGTGACGGCGCGCGACATGCGGATTCTGGCCGTCGGCACGGCGATTGTGTTCGGCGTGTCGCTCATGCGGGAGCGGGGCGCGGACGTGCGCGCGATGCTCACGGGCGAAAAGCACACGGCGGTGCGCTGGGCGATTCTTATGGGCTTCACGCTGTTTGTGCTCGGCACGTTCGTGACCACGGGCGACGCGGGCGGCTTCATGTACGCGCTGTTCTGAGACGGAGGTTGAGTTGTGAAACATACGGCAAAGCGCCTCGCGCGCCTGATCGCCTTCGGGCTCGTGCTGCTGCTGCTCATCACGCTTGGCAACGTGTTCTTCGTGCGCACGGATGCGGTGAGCGTGATGACGCTGCGGGAGATGTACGCGCGAGAGGACATTGAGCTGGCGTTCATCGGCTCGTCGATCGTCCGCGAGCACGTCAACCCGGCGATTCTCGAGGAGAAGACGGGGATGAAGACGTTCGACGCGTCGTTCCTGTCGGCGACGCTGGCGGCGGACATCGCGGTCGCCACGGAGCTGTTCAAGGGCAATGACCCGAAGTGGACGGTGCTGGCGGTGGAGCTCTCGACGCTGCACACGGCGAAGGAGAAGACGGAGACGCAGTTCATGATCGCGCCGCACATCCGCGACCCGCGCGTGACGCTCAAATATTACATGGACCTGTGCGCGCAGGACGGGCTGTACATCGACCGCGCGCTGATGTGGCGCACGTACTACCCGCGCAGCATGGACGAGCTGACCAAGACGCTGGGCATGCGCTTTGCGCCGGAGAAGACGTTTGAAAAGGTGAGCGCGGAGTCGGCGGAGCGGATGACCTACATGGGCGCGGGCTTCCAGCGCATGAAGGGCGGCACGAGCGCCGAGAAGACCATCCGCCGCGAGATCATCTCCACCGGCGAGGCGTTCTACACCGACGCGCTGCTGCCCGCCACGCAGGAGCAGCTGCTCGAGTTCAAGGCGCTGTGCGAGGCCGAGGGGACGAACCTGATCGTCGTCTGCTTCCCGTGGCACACGGCGAACGTGCTCTCCCGCAGCGACTATCTGCCCTACACGGGGCGGCTGCTCGAGTTCTGCGCGGACAACGGCATCGCGTGCTATGACCTGACGCGCGCCAGGCCGTCGCTGATGCCCAACCTCGACGCATACTACATCGACCCTTACCACATGAGCGGCGAGGGCGCGGACATCTTCAGCGAGGCGCTGGGCGACTTCCTCGTGCGCGCGATGGCGGGCGAGGAGCTGAGCGGCGAGTTCTACGCGAGCGACGCGGAATACCTCGCGTCGATCGACTTCATCACGAACACGTGGATCGTGCCGGGCGAGGGCGATGCGTATATGGCGGATTGCAGCACGGGTTCGCTCGTCGTGCCGGAATACCGCTTTGAGCTGATCGGCGCGGACGGCGAGAGCACGCTCGTGCGCGACTACGACACCGGCGCGCGCATCGAGGTCGAAATTCCCGACGGCATGAACCTGCGCGTGTGGGCCAGACCGCAGGGCGGCGAGCAGCGCAGCGGCGTGTATTACGACTACCCGGCGGATTATGCGGCGTTCTACGGCGAGGAATGACGCGCCGGTTATGCCGGTGATATGAAAAAGAACCGTCGCTTCGGCTGCGTGCCGGGCGGCGGTTTTGCTTTGGGGGATATTGGTGAGCGGGGCGCGGCATATGCCCCAAAAAGTCAGCAAAATCAAGAAAATCCGCCGAATCCGTCAAGCGCGGAAACGGCGGTTTTTGCGTGCAGAAAAGCGAAGTGAAGTGTATGAATATATAACGAAAATGCGGACGAGCGGCGCGTCAGCGGAGGTCCTCGGCCTGCTTGCGGGAAAGGCGGCGGCGGGGCTTGACGAGCGGGTCAAAGCCGCATATGGCCGCGTAATCGCAATGCTCACATGCGTTATATGCATTGTACGCGGCGGGGCTGTCGTCGATCTCGCCGGAGAACGCGCCGCCCGCGAGCTGCGCGGCCTTGCGCTTGCCGAAATCGACCATCGCGGCGAGGGCGTCCCCGTCGGCGAGCTGGCCCTTGTAGAGCGCGCCGGGCTTGCCGTCCTTGCTGATCATGGCGGCGTGGCGCTCGCCCTGTGCGCGAAGGATCTCCACGTCGGACAGCGCGATGCCCGACAGCGCGAGCTTCTTGGCGATCTGCCGCTCGACCTCCTCCTTGATGCGCGAGTCGGTCTTGATCGTCGGATCGGCGATGCGGCAGTAGAAAAAGCCGGAGGCCTGCGCGCCGGGGATGGAATCCATCGCGGCGGCGAGATAGAGGATGAGCTGCAATTGCAGGCCGTAGTAGACCATCGTCGGGTCGAACTTCCTGCTGCCGGACTTGTAGTCGATGACGCGGATGTGACCGTCGTGCATGACGTCGACGCGGTCGATGCGGCCTTGCAGATAGACGCGCGAGCCGTCGGCGAGGTCGAGCGTGAAGGGCGCGACGCCGTTTTTGCCGAAGACGAGCTCGGACTCAAGCGGCCTGAACGCGCTTTGCGAGAATTGGGAGACGATGCTGCGCCCGGCGAGCCTGGCCTTGCGGCGGATGCGGCGGGCGATGGAGGCGCCGCGGTTCGATTCGCCGAGCGGGCTTTGACGCCAGGCGTCGATCAGCGGGGCGACGGCCTCGTCCATCAGCCTGTCGCAGACGTCGGGCGCGATGTCGGGGAAGGCGGGGTCGGCTGTCGCGGCGCGGGTGAAGGCGTCAGCGGCGGCATGGTAGAGCGTGCCGAGCTCGGCAAAATCGACGCCCGGCTCGAGCTTTTTCTGCGGGGCGAGGCCGTAGGCGACGAAGTGGCGATACGGGCATTGTGCGAACGTCTCCAGACGCGAGACGCTCATGACGGGCCTGCCGTAGAGCGACTTCGCCTGATTGGCGGCGATTCTGCGCTCGGGCGCGTCGCCGAGCTGGCGGGTGACGGCGAGCAGCTTCTCGCGGCCCGCGCTGTCTGCGTTCATGGCGGCATAGACGCTGAGGAAGGGCGCGTCCAGCTCCGCCTTGCCGTCGGCGGCCTCGGACAGGCGCACGGATAGGGCCTCGAGCGCCGCGTCGGGGGCGATGAGCATGGCCTTCTGCTCGCTGTCGGTCGCGCCGCCGCGCAGGGGCATGACGGGGAAAAGACTGCGAAGCGGCTGCACAGCCGCGCCCTCGCGAAGCGCGCCGCCGG
>CALVTQ010000078.1 GCA_944362695.1 uncultured Clostridia bacterium | reverse complement strand
GCCGCAAGATGGTTTCCATCATCTTCGCCGTTCTTCGCGACAATACTCCTTACGTTCCGGCTACGATTTCCGGTTGATTCCCCCTTGACTTTTTATAGCCGGTCTTGACCCCATGTTCGCTTCGCGCGCTTTAAGCAGCGTTTACTCCGCGATATCCGCCATCATGGTCTCCGCAGCGAGGATGCCGGAGCCGAACGCCAGACCGACAGCCGTGCCCTCGACCTGATAATACGGCTGGCAGTACAGGCTGCCCGCATCGACGCCCGCGGCGTACAGGCCCTCGATCGGCTCGAGGCTGCTGTTCAGCACGCGCAGCTCGCTGTCGGTGCGCAGGCCGCCGAGCGTGCCCCACGCGGACGGCTCATACTCGACCACGTAGAACGGGCCCTCGTCCACAGCCGTCAGGAAGGTCGGGTTCTTGAAGAACTCCTCGTCATAGCCCGCCGCGCAGTAGCCGTTGTAGCGCTCGACCGTCTCCGCGAGCTTCTCCATGCCGAAGAACGCCGCGCACTCCTCGATGGTGTCCGCCTTCACGGCCCAGCCCTGCTCGACCGCCTTGTCAAGGTCGGCCTGCAGCGTGTCGAGCACGACGCCCTTGGCCGTCATCGTGCCCACGTACCAGTCCCCCGGGCTGCCCAGATACTCGAACATGCCCACGCTCGCCACGGCGTCCACATACGCCTGATCGACGACCGTGTAGAACTTGCCCGCGCGCAGCACGGCCTCGCCGCCCACGGACAGCGGCTGATTCGCCATGTAGTACTCGTTGAAGAAGCGCTCGCCGTTGCCGTCGACGATCAGGCCGCCGTAGATGCCGATCGTCATCGCGCCGTTGGAGCGCTGCCAGCCGCCGCCCTTCTGGTTGCTGCCGCCGAACTCGTTGGAGATCATCGCGAAGCTGCTCTCCTCGAGCATCGCGCCGACCTCCTGGCCCATGCGGATGGCGTCGCCGGTGGACAGCGTGTTGCCCAGCGGGTTCACCGTGATGTCGCCCCAGTGCTCCTTGATGATCTCCGGGTTGCCCAGATAGCCGCCCGTGGCCAGCAGCACGGCCTTCGCGCGGATGTTGACCGTCGCGCCGTCGCCGCGCACAGCCGTGATGCCCACGACCTTGCCGTCCTCCACGATCAGCGTCTGGCCCGCGGTCTCCGTCATCAGGCGGCCGCCGAGCTTCTCATAGGCGCTGGTCACGATCGGGCCGCGCTCCGGCTTGCTCACGTTGTAGCCGTGGCGGGAGCGGTAGCCCGCGCCGTAGTTGTCCGCGCGCAGGTAGAGGTCAAGGCCGATGGAATCCTGCAGGTCGATGGCCTTGCCCGTGCGCGCCAGAACGCGGCGCAGCAGGCGGCTGTCGCTGGTCAGATACGCGTCGTCGGTCAGGTCGTTAAAGAGCATTTCCTCGGTGACGGTGACGCCCTCCTCGGCCTGGATGCTGGTGTTGCAGGCCATCGGGCCGCCGCAGCTCCAGCCGTTGGCCACGCCGATGGTCGCGCCCTTCTCGATGACAAGCACATCGACGCCCGCCTCGGCAGCCGTCATCGCGGCCATCATGCCCGCCGCGCCGCCGCCCACGACGACGATGTCCGCGGTCTCCTCGATGACCTCGGTGCTCTTGGCGGTCTCCACCGCCGCGCTGTAATTCGCGATGTCAAGGCCCGCGCCGGTCAGCGCGTTGGTCACAGCCTCGATGATGCCGTTGCTGGTCATCGTCGCGCCGGTCGCCGCGTCCACCGCGACGGACTGATGCTCGACGATCGCCGCCGGAACCTTCTCGATCGCCGGATCGCTGATGCCCGCGTCGTCCTTGTGCTCGAGAACCTCGACGGCGGTGATCTTGCCGTCCTCGACGGTCACGGCGACGCGAAGCTCGCCGTTCTTGCCGTTGCCGGTTCCCTCATACGTCTCGGCGAGCGCGCACGTGGCGAGCATCGCGAGCACCATGAACACGGCAAGGATCTTCCTGATCATGCATACTCCTCCTTCTGTATGTGCCTTCTCCGCCTTCCCGCGCGCCATGTGCATCGCGGTGATGCGGATAAACATCCAATCTATTATAGCAAACGCGCGAATCGTTTGTAAAGCACATCGCGAAAATTCTCGCAAAGAACATCGCGCTTGTATGTGCCGCGTTTTTTCATATGCGCAAAAGAAAAAGCCGCAGCGCGTGCGGCCCTTTTCGTTTGGGGGAATATGCGTCACTTTGCATATTTGAGCGCGTCCTTAAACTCAAAGTGCGCCTCCAGCCATGCGTTGAACTGGCCGATCAAAAAGCCGTTGACCAGCGCGCAGAGCACCGTGCCGAGCTTGACGCCCTCGAACACGCCGAAGCCGAAGAACGCAAACGACATCACGACCGCCAGCGCGCAGCTCGTGCAGTCATACGCCGTCTTGACCACCGGCAGCGGCTTGCCCGTCCTGCCGCTCACTTCCTTGACGAACAGCTCATATGCCTCCGGCGCGATGCTCGTGTGGAAGAAGAACGACACGCCCAGCGCGCACAGCAAAAGCCCAATCACGTAGAATACGACGCGCCCGGCCATGCCCGGACACGGCAGCGGGTTCGTCAGCCATATGCACGCATCGAGCGTGAAGCCGTAGATCACCGCCGTCACGAACGAGAACAGATACCCCTGCTTAAAGCGGCGCATCACCAGCGTGAGCAGCAGCAGGATCACCGCCTGAAACACGTATTCGCTCATGCCGAACGTGTAAAACGGCAGCGCGGGCGAGAGCTTCAGATGCAGCAGATACGCGGGCGCGACGACCATGCTCATGCCGAAGTCCGCGCGGGCCATCAGCGCCGTGCCGACGCCCAGCGTCACCATGCCCAGCGCGTAGGAAAGCTCCGTGAGCAAAACGGGTTTTTTCTTCATGTGTGCCTCCGATATGCGGCCGTTTGTGTACGGAAACGTCCAAAGACGCGATATGCCCATTGTAACGCAAACGCGAGCAAAACACAACCGTTTGTGCGCCGAAAAATCGCACGCGGCCATTGGCAACCGGCGCTTTAGCGGGTATAATAGATGTACACAAGCAAAGCACAAGCGCCTCGCGCGCATCGAAAGGAGCATATTTATGGCCAATCCCAACATCCCGACGCCCCACATCACCGCGAAAGAGGGCGACTTCGCCCGCACCGTGCTCATGCCCGGCGACCCGCTGCGCAGCAAGTTCATCGCCGAGACGTACCTCGAGAACCCCGTGCTCGTCAACAACACGCGCGGCGTGCAGGGCTACACCGGCACATACAAGGGCAAGCGCGTCTCCGTGATGGCCAGCGGCATGGGCATGCCGTCGATGGGCATCTATTCCTACGAGCTGTTCAACTACTACGACGTGCAGAACATCATCCGCGTCGGCACGGCGGGCGGCATCGGCGACAACGTCAAGGTCCGCGACGTCGTCTTCGGCATGAGCGCCTACACCAACAGCAACTTTGGCCGCCAGTACGGCTTTGACGGCAACGTCGCGCCCTGCTGCTCCTTCCCGCTGCTCGAGCAGGCCGTCGCCGCCGCGCGCAAAATGGGCAGCGAGCCCAACGTCGGCGAGCGGTATTACACGGACATCTTCTATGACGAGGCCGGCGGCGCGGGCAAGCTCAAGAAGCTCGGCGTGCTGGCGACCGAGATGGAAGCCGCCGCGCTGTACCTCAATGCCGCGCGCGCGGGCAAGAAAGCGCTGGCCATCTGCACGATCTCCGATCACCTCTTCACCGGCGAAGCCCTGAGCGCCGAGGCTCGCCAGACGACCTTCACGCAGATGATGGAGATCGCGCTGGAAATCGCGTAATATCTGAATTTTCGGAGGCACATTCACATGAGCATGGAAAGGGCGCGCGCCCACCTCGAGGCGCTGGGCCTCGGCGAGCGCATCATCGAGTTCACCGTCTCAAGCGCCACGGTCGCGCTCGCGGCGCAGGCGCTGGGCTGCGAACCGGCGCACATCGCCAAGTCGCTGAGCTTTGCAAACGGCGACGGCGCGATTCTCGTCATCGCCGCGGGCGACGCGCGCATCGACAACGCGAAATTCAAGGCCCGCTTCCACATGAAGGCGAGCATGCTGACGCCCGAACGCGTCGAGGCGCTCATCGGCCACGCGGTCGGCGGCGTCTGTCCGTTCGGCGTCAATCCCGGCGTGCCGGTCTACCTCGACACGTCGCTCAAGGCGTACGACATCGTCTACCCCGCCTGCGGCAACGCGGCCAGCGCCGTGCGCCTGACGCCGGACGAGCTGTTTGCCGCCAGCGGCGCGGTCGAATGGGTGGACGTCTGCAAATAAAATATAGAGGAATTTCATATGCTGAATCGGATTTACATCTCCTCGGATATCGAGGGCACATGCGGCATCGCGCACTGGGACGAGACGATGCTCGGCAAGCCGGATTACGAGCCGTTCCGCCGCCAGATGACCGCCGAGGTCTCCGCCGCCATCGAGGGCGCGAAGGCCGGCGGCAGCGACGACATCTTCCTCAAGGACGCGCACGACAGCGCCCGCAACATCATCACCACCGAGCTCCCCGAGGGCGTGCAGATCTACCGCGGCTGGGGCAGCGACATTCACTCGATGATGAGCGGCATGGACGCGTCCTTCGCGGGCGTGATCTTCACGGGCTATCATTCCTCGAGCAACACCGACACCAACCCGCTTTCCCACACGATGAACCTTGGCAACTGCTCGGTGAAGATCAACGGCATCCAGGCGAGCGAAATGGTCATCAACAGCTTCGCCGCGGCGATGTATGACGTGCCTGTGCTGATGATCACCGGCGACGTGGGCGTCTGCGAGGCCGCCAAGCGCCTGAACCCCAACATCTATACCGTGCCGGTCAGCCGGGGCTGCGGCAACGGCAGCATCTCCATCCACCCCAGGGAGGCCGTGCGCCGCATCCGCGAGACGGCTGAACAGGCCGTGCGCGAGGGTCTGGCGCACCCGGAGAAGTTCAAGATCGACATGCCCAACAAATTCGACGTCGAGGTCGAGTTCGTCAAGCACAACCTCGCCCGCCGCGCCAGCTTCTATCCGGGCGTGCGCCAGCTCGGCCCCCGCACGGTGCGCTTCAGCTCCGACGCGTATTACGAGGTGCTGCGCTTCTTCCTGTTCTGCCTGTGACGGTGGCGCGCATGGCAAGCAAGCGGTTTGTCCATCTGGACGCGGCGCGCGCGGCGGCTGCGCTGGCCATCGTCGTCATGCACGTCACGCCGCTGGGAAGGCTTGACGCGCCCGCAGGCTCGGCGGATTGGCGCATCATGATCGCCGTCAACAGCCTGCTGCGCTGGGCCGTGCCCGTGTTCTTCATGATCAGCGGCGCGCTCTTTCTCGACTCCGAAAGGCCGCAGCCCGTCAAAAGCTCTGGGGCAAGTCGATTCTGCGGCTGATGGTCAGCTTCCTGTTCTGGTCGGCGCTCTACGGCGCGTGGTATGCGCTGACCACGGGGCGCGGCAAGTGGACGATGCTCAACCAGACCCTTCGCGGCCACTATCACATGTGGACGATCCTCACGATCATCGGCCTCTACGCCGTCACGCCCATCCTGCGCCCCGCCGTCGCCGACAGGCGCATCGCGCGCTACATCCTCGCGCTGGGCATCGGCGTCACCTTTGTCTGCGGCCAGGCGCTCACCGTGCTGCAATCGCTGCCCCTCCCGCACGCGGACATCATCGCCTCCGCCGCCTCGCTCTACGGCCAGCTCAACCCGTATCGCGCGCTGACCCCCGTCGTGTATTTCGTGCTCGGCCATGAGCTCAGCGCGAACCCGCCCGGCCATCGCGCGCGGCGGCTGATCCTCATGTGCGGCGCGCTCGGCATCATCGCCACGTTCGCGCTCACGCAGTGGCATTCCCGCATCACCGGCGGAACCAGCAGCGCGTTCTACGAGACGACGTCCGTCACCGTGCTCATGAGCGCCGTCGCCGCGTTCGAGCTGTTCCGCATCGCGGGCAGACGCCTCAGCGCGCATCCGGCGGCATGCCGCGTCGTGACGCGCCTGTCCGTCTGCTCCTTCGGCGTGTATCTGGCGCATCCGTTCCTGCTCGAGCGGCTCATCGAGCGCTTCCCGGCCTTCCCGGCGGGCGCGCTCCCGCTCTGGCTGACGATCCCGCTGGCGTCCGTGTGCATTTATGCGGCGGCGTTCGCGCTCTGCGCGCTGATCAGAAAAATTCCCGCCGCCGGCAAGTATATCGTCTGACGGCTGTAAATCGCATGACTTTCCCGCCGGGGCTGAGGATTCTGCTCGGTCCGGCGGGTTTTTGTGTATGGGCGGCTTTCCGGCGCCGTGTGTTTTACAAATTTTGTCATTATTTGACGTTCCTGACAGGATTTCCCCGCGCCCACGCCGAATGTTATGTAATCATCATCACGACAGGAGGCCCCGCCATGCCCAATCCCGCCCCCTCGCCGGACGTCGAACGCAGGGAGCGGCTTCGCTTCTACGCGTCCTGCGTGTACGACCTCCACGAGGCCGTCCGCGCGCATGGGCTCGCCCGGAACGGCCCGATTCTCGTGCGCGGGCTGCTGCGCCCGGGCTATGACGCCATCGCCAGCTATTACGAAAGCGACGATATCCGCGCCGAGTTCCAACGCCTTTCCGATTTCGAGGACTTCATGGTCATGCTCTCGATCTGCTTCGGGCTGCTGCTCGCCGCGCTCTGGCATCAGGACAGCGAGAACATCGAGGACGCCGCCGAGCGCGTCGCAAGCCGCCTCCCGGTCGAGGCCGCGCAGGACATCATCGAGGCGCTGTTCGATCAGCCCGTCATGGCCGACCGGGGCAGTCCGCTCTTTGACCTCGCCTATGGCCGCTTCTGCGCCATGCTCGCCCCGCACAGAGGCGCGCCCGACGAGCCCAGACGCGTGCTCTACGCGCTGACCGCCGCCTTCCAGCTCGGCGTCACGCTGATGCTCGAGCGCTGCGCCGAGTGAAATCACCAAAAATAAAAAAATCCGCGCCGCTCAGCTCATCTCGCTGCATGCGGCGCGCTCTGTTTCTGTCGTAGGCCTTCTTGCTCTCGATCCTCCTTGTCACGGGCTGCACGTCCCATGTCGTGCGCCTCTGCGCATCCATCTCGCGGCGGGCGCGCTTGCTCATCTTCTCGCGCGGCACAAACCTTTCCATATGCACACATCCTTTCATTTCCGGGCGGGAAAAGCCTTTTCCCTTCGCCTTTCATGCTTATTATACCATAAACGGCGGCAAAAATCAAATTGCCGCCATTTCTCATGCTTCCAGCGCCCAGAGCCGGTAGCTTCTGCGATACAGCTTCCCCGTGAACAGCAGCCGGAAGACCGCCCGCTCGCCGCCGGTCAGGCACATCGCCAGCCCTTCCATCTCGACGGCGGCCGTGTCCGCGTCCGGCAGGCCGCAGTCGATCCACAGCCCGCAGCCGATGCGCAGCACCCGCGCCCGCATCGCCATGCTGCAGGCCAGCCATTTCGCCTTGCCGCAAATCGGGATGTACAGCGTGCGGTTCACCTCGTTCATCGCCGCGCCTCCTCTCGTTTTTTCTATATTGTGCCGCACAAAATCGTGCTTTGCCATACACAGCAAAACCGGCGCACGATGCCGCACGCCGGTTGTGTGTTTGATCTCAATTCGTAACTCCGTCACTCTCCAGGCCACGCATCTCCGCCGGATGGGAAGGCAACGAGAAACGCACGAGGCTGACGAGAGGATTTTTCGCTATCGGCAAAGCTGACCGAAGCGAAACAACGCCGAAGCGGAAAAGCATCCGTCAGACCGGCCGTTTATCCGCAATCTATCAAAGGCACGGCTTGCCGTCCACGAACACCTGCTTCGTCTTGCAGCAGATGTCGCGCAGCGGGTTGCCCTCGAAGATGGCGATGTCCGCGTCCTTGCCGGGCTCAAGCGAGCCGACGCGGCCGTCGATGCCCGTGGCGCGCGCCGGGTTGATCGTGATGGCCTTCCACGCCTCGGCCTCGTCCATGCCGGCCTTGACCGACAGGCCCGCGCACAGCGGCAGATAATACAGCGGCACGACCGGCGCGTCGGTGATCAGCGAGACATCGAGGCCCGCGCGGTCGAGGATGCCCGCCGTGGCGAACGTGCGGTCCTTGAGCTCGTACTTGCTCTTGGCGACGAACGACGGGCCGATGAGCACCGGCTTGCCCGCCTTCGCGATGTGATCGACGATCAGGTGGCCCTCGGTCACGTGGTCGAGCGTGATGTCCACGTCAAACTCGCGCGCAATGCGCAGCGCGGTGAGGATGTCGTCGGCGCGGTGGGCGTGCGCCTTGAGCGGGATCTCGCGGCGGACGACCGGCAGCATCGCCTCCAGCTGCATGTCGTAGGGGCGCGTCTTACTCGGGTCCTTCTCGGCGGCGTCGACCTCCGCGGCATAGCGCTTGGCGCGGGTCAGCACGTCGCGCAGGATCGCGGCGACGGCCATGCGGGTCACGGGGCGCTTCTTGCCGTCGTTGCCGTAGCAGCCCTTCGGGTTCTCGCCGAAGGCGATTTTCATGGCGACGGGCTGGCGGATGACCATGTCGTCCACGCAGTCGCCCGCGAGCTTGATGGCCGCGAACGTGCCGCCGATGACGTTGGCCGAGCCGGGGCCGGTGACCGCCGTCGTGACGCCGCCGCCGATAGCCAGACGGAACGCCTCGCAGCGCGGGTTGATGCCGTCGATGGCGCGCAGCTCAGGCGTCACGGGGTTGGAATACTCATTCGTGTCGTTGCCCTCCCAGCGGATGGCCTCCTCGTGGATGCCGATATGGCAGTGCGCCTCGACGAAGCCCGGCGTCACCATGCAGCCGGTCGCGTCGTAGACCTCGGTGCCCTGCGGCACGTCGAGGTTCTTGCCCACGGCGACGATCTTGCCGCCGTCCACCAGAATTTCGCCGTTTTCGATGTCCTCGCCGACGATCGGCTTGACGTATCCGCCCTTGATCAGAAGCATGTGCGTGTCCTCCTTGTGTTTGCTGTTTGTGTCAGCGCTTTCACATTCGCCGGTCATCGTGCGCCCGGCGTTTTCTCTATTCTATCACACATCGGCCAAAATGGCATCTCCCCCGCGCAAAAAAGAGAGGCCCGGAACTTCACCCGCGCCTATGGCACATCGCCCACGACCGCCAGCCCCAAGGCAAATGATCGACGAACTCACTTCCGCACGGCAGTGAATCTGAAATCGATGTGCGTTCCCTCACAATGGGGTCACAGGTCGAGTCCCATGTTGCGGCACAAAAAACCACCCTTTGCGGAAGCTCGCGCAACAGGACTCGAACCGTTGGGAAGTGGCCTCTACTTCCGCCACTGGCGGCGGCCACTTCCCAACCTCCATCGATGTGCGTTCCCTTACGACAGAGTCACTGGGACGAGGCATGGCGCGGGCACCAAATGAAAAACACCACCCTTTTAGGGTATCCGCACAACAGGACTCGAACCGTTGGGAAGTGGCCTCTACTTCCGCCACTGGCGGCGGCCACTCCCCAACCTCCATCGATGTGCGTTCCCTCACAATGGGGTCACCGGTCGAGTCCCATGTTGCGGCACAAAAAACCACCCTTTGCGGAAGCCCGCGCAACAAGACTCGAACCGTTGGGAAGTGGCCTGTTTTCCGCCACTGGCGGCGGCCACTTCCCAACCTCCATCGATGCGCGTTCCCTTACGACAGAGTCACTGGGACGAGGCATGGCGCGGGCACCAAATGAAAAACACCACCTTGCAGGTGGTGTTTCATTTGGTCAGACCGTCCGAAAAGAAGTGAAATCCCGTAGGCTCCAGTCAGACCGTCCGAAAAGAAGTGAAATCCCGTAGGCTCCAGTAGAGACAGGGGGACCTGAATGTCCTCGCTCTGTACTGTATACAAGATAAAGAAGGTATGGTATAATAAAGAAAAAGCGGTGAGCGCATGAGCTATATCCAAAGCATTGCATCGGAGCAGACGTGGCTTCTGCCCTACAGCAT
>CALVTQ010000077.1 GCA_944362695.1 uncultured Clostridia bacterium | reverse complement strand
CATCCCGCGCGACACCGAGGCGGCGGGCTACTGGATGGAGTGCGGCGTGAAGCCGGAGAACATCTACTACCTGTCCCGCGAGCACAACTGGTGGGGCCCCGCCGGTCAGACCGGCCCCTGCGGCCCGGACACCGAGATGTTCATCATCAAGGATCAGCCGCCGTGCGGCCCGGATTGCTCCCCGGCCTGCGGCTGCGGCCGTTTCCTTGAGATCTGGAACGACGTGTTCATGCAGTACAACAAGACCGCCGACGGCCAGTATGTGCCGCTGGAGAAGAAGAACGTGGACACCGGCATGGGCCTGGAGCGCACGATCTGCACGCTGACCGGCGCGAAGACCGTCTACGAGACCGACGCGTTCAGCGGCATCATCGCCAAGATCGCCGAGCTGTCCGGCAAGAAGTACGGCGAGGACGAAGCCAGCACCCGCGCGTTCCGCATCGTCGCCGACCACCTGCGCACCGCCACGTTCATCATGGGCGACCCGCGCGGCGTGAGCCCGAGCAACGTCGATCAGGGCTACGTGCTGCGCCGCCTGATCCGCCGTGCCGTGCGCTATGGCATGGAGCTGGGCATGGGCGCGGGCTTCACCAGCGAGATCGCCAAGGTCATCATCGCGCAGTACGCCGAGGTGTACCCGGAGCTCAAGACCAACGAGAACTTCGTGCTCGAGCAGTTCGCCATGGAGGAAAGCCGCTTCGCCCGCACGCTGCGTCAGGGCGAGCGCGAGTTCGAGAAGGTCGCCTCCCGCCTGGGCGACAAGACCGTGATCGACGGCGTGGACGCCTTCAACCTCTACACCACCTACGGCTTCCCGATCGAGATGACCCGCGAGCTGGCCGCCGAGAAGGGTCTCACCGTCGACGAGGAGGGCTTCGCCAAGCACTTCGCCGAGCATCAGAAGAGCAGCCACGCCGGTGCGGAGCAGCGCTTCAAGGGCGGCCTCGCCGACAGCAGCGCCCAGAGCGCCCGTCTGCACACCGCCACGCATCTGCTTCAGGCCGCGCTGCGCCGCGTGCTGGGCAACGAGGTCGCGCAGAAGGGCTCCAACATCACCGCCGAGCGCCTGCGCTTCGACTTCAAGTTCGGCCGCAAGGTGACCAAGGAGGAGCTGGCGCAGGTTGAGGCGCTGGTCAACGAGTGGATCGCCGCCGATGTGCCGGTCGTGATGACCGAGACCACCGTCGAGGAGGCCAAGGCGGAGGGCGCGATCGGCCTGTTCGAGAGCAAGTACGGCGAGCGCGTGCGCATGTACACCATGGGCGAATATTCCAAGGAGATCTGCGGCGGCCCGCACGCCAGCCATACCGGCGAGCTCGTCAGCTTCAAGATCCAGAAGGAAGAGTCCTCCTCCGCCGGTGTGCGCCGCATCAAGGCCGTCATCGGTGCCAAGCCGGAGGATTGATTGCAAAGCAGCGTTAAACAAGCGCGAAGCGTACTGGGGTCAAGGGGATCATCCTCTTGCGGGGTCTGGGGCTGGCCCCGGCGTAACCCCTATCCCATAAAAACGTAGTCTCGGAACAGGCGTGCCCGCACGCCTATGATCGAGACGGGTTCAAGCCGCTTGCGCTTCAATCACCGCATAAACAAAACCCGCCGCATGACGCAAGGCATTGAGCTGCGCGCCGTGCGGCGGGTTTTCGCTGTACGCAAAATAATAATGAAGAAACCGGCTGGAAGCTGCGCCTTATACATGATACAATAAAAAATAAGACAGAGTGGAATTGGCACAAGCGAAAGCGAGGACAAGCACCATGTTTCAGCAATACCGTGAAAAACTCCTTCATCAGCTGTCCCTTGAATTCAACTGCGCGCCTGCGGATCTTACGGCGAAGGAGAACATCATCACGACCCCGACACTGAAAGAGGGCAGGCGGCGTTACAGCCCGGGCAAACCGTTTTTGATGATGGTGACGCTCGGCGGGAACGCGGTCATCACGGCGGACGAATGTCTGCACGAGTTTCTGCACGGGTTCGCCAAAGACGTGGAGGGACACCGCCTCTTTACATGGGGCAAGCTCGCGGCGCTGAACAGGGAGCTGGAGAAATACGGCTATGAGATGGCCCCGACGCATCACATGTTCCTGCCCTGCCGCGATGTGAGGCCGGAAGCGCAGTTTCCGGTGAAGTGGCTTTACGATGAGGAGATCGGCCCGTTCTACGGCAATCCGAAATTCCCGAACGCCATCGCGTATCCGCAGCCTTGCCCCGCGAGGCCGGACAGAATCGCCGTCGCCGCACTCGACGGGGAGACCATCATGGGCATGGCGGGCTGCTCGGAGGATGCCCCGCACTGGCAGCAGATCGGCATCGACATCCTGCCGGAATACAGATCAAAGGGGATCGGCGCGTATCTCGTGACGCTGCTCAAGAACAGGATCATCGAAATGGGCGACGTGCCCTTCTACGGGACGGACGCAGCGAACATCCGCTCGCAGAATGTCGCCATCAGCAGCGGCTTTCGGCCCGCGTGGGTGGAGACCGAGGCGAGGCAGATCGAAAAGGGCGAGTGACCGGTTCCGTTGATCGGGGAATCCGGCTGAGACAGCAAAAGCAGCGAGCTTGATACGGCTTGCTGCTTTATTGATGAGATATGCGCTTACAAAACCGGCTCGATGACCGCGCGGAAATACCGGTCCAGCTCCTCGGGCGTCTGTTTCATCCGGCCCTTGATCCACCACAGCACCATTTCCACGAAGCTGCCGGAGATGTGGTTGATTAAGAAATCCTGTGGGAGACCGGCGCTGTTCTTTCCGCTTTGATTGATGAACTGATCCTGCACAAGCTGATTGAGGCTGGCCTTGAAATACCGCCGGAAGAGCTCGCTGCTTTCGCTGGACAGCAAGCCGAGGATGTTGTTTTCGTCCTCCTGCAAGTGCTGCAAGAGGTGGCAGAACACGGACTGAGGCGCGTCTTTGTCTGAATACAGGCCGTGCGTGTGCGTGCAGTCGAGCGTGCTTGAGATGATGTGGCCGAAAAGCTCCTCGCACAGCGCTTTGAGCAGATCGTCCTTGGTCTCAAAGTGCGCGTAGAATGTCGTTCTGCCGACGTCGGCGGCGTCGATGATGTCCTGCACGGTGATCCTGCTGTAGCTTTTTTCCGCCAGAAGCGCGCGGAAAGCCTGAAAAATCGCCGCCCTTGTTTTGCGCTGACGTCTGTCCATGCAAAAACCTCCCGTACAATTCTTCAAAAGTGTTCCGTAAGAAACACGAGTACGATATTATCCGTTGAATTTCGGCTGCCCTGTGCCTACAATAAAAGAGAACAAGTTGTTCGCTAATAAACTCATTGTACGGCAGAGGCGGACGCGTGTCAAGCGCGAATCCGCCCGATATGCCGTGCGGATCGGAGGAATGAAGATGATCAAGAAGATCAACGATTTTCTGGCGGGCCTGCCCATGACGATCGTGGGCGGCGTGTTCCTGCTGCTGGATTTGGTGCCGCACCTGATGGAGGAATTCGGCGGCACGGCGGCGCATATTTCCTTTCTGCCGTTTGACCCGGCGTGGGTGACCGTCGTCATCTGCGGCATACCGCTTTTGTATCTGGCGATCTGGCGCGTGATCCACAATCCCGGCATCAGCAAGATTTCCTCGGCGCTGCTGATCTGCATCGCCATGTTTGCCGCCATCGCCATCGGCGATCTGTTCGCCGCGGGCGAGGTGGTGTTCATCATGGCCATCGGCGCGCTGCTGGAGGAGGCGACCACCAACCGGGCGAAGAAGGGCCTCAAAAAGCTGATCAGCCTCGCGCCGGCGAAGGGCCGCAGGATCAGGGACGGGAAGGAAGAGATGATCCCGGCGGAGGAGATCCGTCAGGGCGACGTTCTGCGCATCCTGCCCGGCGAGACGATCCCCGTGGACGGCACCATCGTCAGCGGCGAGACGTCGGTCGATCAGTCGGTGATGACGGGCGAATCGCTGCCGGTGGACAAGGGCGTGGGCGAGGACGTGTTCTGCGGCACGATCAACCGCTTCGGCTCGATCGACATCTCGGCGACGAGGGTGGGCGAAAACAGTTCGCTGCAAAAGCTCATCCGCATGGTGCAGGACGCGGAAAACAAGCAGGCGCCCATGCAGAGAATCGCCGACAGGGCCGCGAGCTGGCTGGTGCCGGTCGCGCTGATGATTGCGGTTTTGTCCTACGTGTTCAGCGGGAATATCGTCACGGCGGTCACGGTGCTGGTCGTGTTCTGCCCCTGTGCGCTCGTGCTGGCCACGCCCACCGCGATCATGGCCGCCATCGGGCAGGCGACGAAGCACGGCGTGATCATCAAGTCCGGCGAGGCGCTTGAGAAGATGGGCAAGGTGGACACCATCGCCTTTGACAAGACCGGCACGCTGACGTATGGCCGTCTGGATGTCAGCGACGTGATCCCCTTCGGCGAGACGATCACGGAGACGGAGCTGCTTTCCCTGACCGCATCGGCCGAAGCCAGAAGCGAGCACCCGCTGGGCAAGGCGATTGTGGCATACGCGAGGGAAAAGGGCGTGCCGCTCGCGGAATCGGCCGCGTTCAAAATGACGGCGGGCAAGGGCATCTTTGCCGAGGTGGACGGACGCGGGCTGCTCTGCGGCAGCGAAAAATTCCTCGCCGAAAACGGGGTGGTGACCAGCGGCGCGGTTCGCTCTGCGTTGGAGCGGCTGCGCGCGGAGGGCAAGGCGTCCGTGCTCGTCGCGGAAAACGGTGCCTGCATCGGCGTGATTGCGCTCTCCGATGTGCTGCGCCCGGAGGCGAAGGACATGGTTGCCCGGCTCTCGGGCATGCATACGCGCACCGTGCTGCTCACCGGCGACCATCAAAAGACGGCGGAGGATTTCGCCAAACAGGCGGGCATCACGGAGGTTCGCGCGGAGCTTCTGCCCGAGGAAAAGGTGAAAAGCATCGAGAAGCTTCAGGCCGAAGATCACAGGGTCTGCATGATCGGCGACGGCGTCAACGACGCCCCGGCGCTCAAGACGGCGGACGTGAGCGTCGCGATGGGCAGCATGGGCAGCGACATCGCGGTCGAAGCCGCCGACATCGCACTGATGAGCGACGACATTTCCAAGATTCCGTATCTGAAGCGGCTCTCCGACGCGACGGTGCGGACGATCAAATTCAGCATCACGCTGTCGATGTGCATCAACTTTGCCGCGATTGTGCTGTCTCTTTTGCAGGTGCTGACGCCGACCACGGGCGCGTTGGTGCACAATGCCGGATCGTGCCTCGTCGTGCTGATCGCCGCGCTGCTTTACGACAGGAAGTTTGAGTGACGGATGAGATTGGGCGAAAATCCGCCGCCCGCAGAGGACGGAAACGGCAGCAAGTCGCATCAAGGCTTACTGCCTCTTTGTGCTCAGGCGGGGAAAACGGCGATATGAAACGGAAATGCGCGGATTTTGCCGCCAAAACCAAAACAGAGGTTGACATTTTGCGTGCCGTATGATAAAACAGACAGGGAATTGAATAACGCAGTTGAAGTTCTTGGGAAAACGGCGAAACGCCTGCCGAAGGAGTAACACTCTCAGGCGTCCGAATCATCGGGCAGGACTAAGGACGGATGTGGCTCTGGAGAAACTCAGAAATGGGTACCGAAGGTGCAAGGCGGATTGACCGCTGAATCTCTCAGGTAAAAGGACAGAGTGCGAAAACGCCGGCGCGGGCCGGTGATCTTTTCGTGTTTTCCGGAGCGACTGGGCAGCCAGCCGTTCCGTTTTGTTTTTTAACCCTGTCCGAC
>CALVTQ010000076.1 GCA_944362695.1 uncultured Clostridia bacterium | reverse complement strand
CTTTTCCCTTCGCCTTGCATCCGAAGTATACTTTCTCGCTCAATTGTGCTAAGATGGTGATAGTGACTCATAGTTGTATTCCTTTCTTGGTAGTCCGCAAACACCATCTTAAAGGAATTTCTGCTGTAAGTCACTTCTTTTTTGTGTTGCACTTAGATTGTAAATTCAAGCCCGAAATAAATACAGGAGGCTTGTTTTGACAGGCTGAGAGGAAGGAATCATCTTCGGCCCTTTAACCTGATGCGGATAATGCCGCCGTAGGAAGTCATCGGACAGGGATTTTTTACAGGGGACTTGCGCATCGGTTTTCTCCTGTTTTATTTTACAACTTCATATACGGGGAGCTTGTAAACAGGCTGAGAGGAAGGTGCGACCTTCGACCCATAACCTGATTTGGATAATGCCAACGTAGGGAATTTTGAAGATATCACGGGAAATTTCCAAATAGGGAGTTTCCCGTATTTTATTTGGAGGTGAATCTATGGTAAAGGTAAACGGCACGCAGCTGGACATCGCCGGAAAGACGGTTTCGGCGTATCTGGCGACGACGAATTACGATCCCGGGCGCATCGCGGTCGAGCGCAATGGCGACATCGTATTCAAATCGCAATACGACACGACCGTTCTTGAAGACGGCGACAGCCTGGAAATCGTCAGCTTTGTGGGAGGCGGTTGATTGATCCCTTCCAAGGAAGAATGGATGGACGCTTTGATCGCCCGTCACGGAAGCGCCCTTCACAAGCGCTTTTCCAGTGCGGCCGTCGCCATTTGCGGCCTTGGCGGCCTGGGGTCAAACATCGCCGTCGCCTTGGCCAGAGCCGGGGTCGGCAAACTGCTGCTGATTGATTTTGACCGCGTGGACATCACCAATCTGCACCGTCAGCAATACAAGGCCAAGCAAATCGGGCAGCGCAAGACGGATGCGCTTGCGGAAAATCTGACGGAGATTGCGCCCTATGTGCAAATCCAAACCGCGTCAGAAAAGATCACGGAGGAAAACTTTGTTCGTCTTCTCAAAGACGCAGATATCGTGTGCGAAGCGTTTGACAACGCAGAGGCCAAAGCCATGCTTGTAAACGGCGTTTTGGAAAAGCTGCCCCATTGCTGTCTGGTTGCGGCATCCGGAATGGCCGGCATGGACACGCCCAATGCCATCAGGACAAGAAGGATTGCGAAGCGATTTTACCTCTGCGGCGATGAAGTCAGCGACGCGGCAAACACCATCGGGCTGGTCGCCCCCCGCGTCATGCTTTGCGCCGCGCATCAGGCCCACACCGTCCTGCGCATTCTCGCAGGCGAATACGAAGCATAAGAAAGAAAGTTTTATGATGATGGACAACGATAAGCTCGTCATCGGCGGTCACGAATTCACCTCGCGTTTTATTCTCGGCTCCGGCAAGTATTCCATGAAGCTCATCGAGGCCGCCATCAAGGATGCCGGCGCCCAGATCATCACCCTTGCCGTTCGCCGCGCCAACACCAGGGAGCACGAAAACATTCTTGACTATATTCCCAAGGGCGTCACCCTTCTGCCCAACACATCCGGCGCAAGAAACGCGCAGGAAGCCGTCCGCATCGCCCGCCTTGCAAGGGAGCTGGGCTGCGGCGATTTCGTCAAGGTTGAAATCATGCGCGACAGCAAATATCTGCTGCCGGATAACCAGGAAACCATCAAGGCGACCGAGATCCTTGCAAACGAAGGCTTTGTCGTCATGCCCTACATGTATCCCGATCTGAACACCGCCCGCGATCTGGTTCAAGCGGGCGCCGCCGCCGTGATGCCCCTGGCTTCGCCCATAGGCTCCAACAAGGGCTTGGCGACCAGGGAATTCATTCAGATTCTCATCGACGAAATTGATTTGCCGATCATCGTGGACGCCGGAATCGGCAGACCCTCGCAGGCTTGTGAGGCGATGGAAATGGGCGCGGCCGCCATCATGGCAAACACCGCCCTTGCAACCGCCGGTGATCTGCCGTTGATGGCATCTGCCTTCCGCCAGGCCATTGAGGCGGGCAGAAAAGCGTATCTGTCCGGCCTTGGCCGCGTGCTGACCCGCGGCGCTTCCGCCTCCGATCCCCTGACCGGCTTTTTGCACGACTGAGGAGGATACGCATGGAAAATCAATTTCTTGTGGATTCCAAGCATCTGTCACCGGCTGCCCTTGAGAAAAAGCACAGGCTGGAAACGGACCCTTCAAGCCGCAGCAATCACATGGAATATATGCCGGGTATGGAGATCATCGACTCCGACGTCTGCCATCGGGTGATCTCCCAGATGGACGCCTATGATTATTCCCAGTATACCGCCCGCGATGTGCGCGCGGCGCTTGACCACGAGACCTGCAGCATCGAGGATTTCAAGGCGCTGCTTTCCCCCGCTGCGGAGCCTTTTCTTGAGGAAATGGCGCAGAGGGCCCGCGTGCAGACGAGCAGGCATTTCGGCAATACGGTTTACCTGTTCACCCCGCTGTATATCGCCAATTACTGCGAGAATTACTGTGTCTACTGCGGCTTTAACTGCTATAACCATATCAACAGCATGAAGCTGAATATGGAGCAGATCGAGCATGAAATGCAGGTTATCGCCCAATCCGGTATGGAAGAAATTCTGATTCTCACCGGCGAAAGCCGCGCGCAGAGCGACGTTGAGTATATCGGGCAGGCCGTCAAGCTGGCAAGAAAGTATTTCCGCATGGTCGGTCTGGAAATCTACCCCGTGAACACCGGCGAATACCGGTATCTGCACGAGTGCGGCGCGGACTATGTCACCGTGTTTCAGGAAACGTACGACGCCGCCAAATACGAAACGCTCCATCTGTACGGGCACAAGCGCGTATGGCCGTATCGTTTTGACGCACAGGAAAGGGCGCTGCGCGGCGGCATGCGCGGCGTCGCCTTCTCCGCGCTCCTCGGCCTGTCCGATTTCAGGAAGGATGCTCTGGCAAGCGCGCTTCACGTCTATTATCTGCAGCGCAAATATCCCCATGCGGAGATGTCCCTGTCCTGTCCGCGGCTGCGCCCGATCATCAACAACGACAAGATCAACCCTCTGGATGTCGGCGAAAAACAGCTGTGCCAGATCCTGTGCGCCTATCGCATCTTTCTGCCGTTTGTGGGCATTACCGTATCCTCCCGCGAGAGCGCAGCATTCCGAAACGGCATTGTGAAGATCGCCGCCACCAAGGTTTCCGCGGGCGTTTCCACCGGCATCGGCGATCACGAAAGCAAATACACCGGCAGGCAGGACGATGCCGCCAAGGGCGATGAGCAATTTGAAATCGCCGATGAACGCAGCTTTGAAGCCATGTATAAGGATATGTCCGGCGAAGGTTTGCAGCCGGTTTTAAACGATTATGTGTATGTCTGATACTCTGTGCGTCACCAACAGAAAGCTGTGCCGGGAAGATTTTCTGACGCTGATTGAGCGCATTGCGGCCTGCCGCCCGGCGGGCATCATCCTGCGCGAAAAAGATCTGCCGCCGCAAGAGTATCAGGCGTTGGCAGCGCCCGTCATGGAAATCTGCGGTCAATACGGCGTGACATGCATCCTGCATAGCTTTCCCGCCGCTGCTCTATCCCTTCATGCGGACGCCATCCATCTCCCGATGCCGCTTCTGATGGGGCTTTCACGGGAGCAAAAGGCACAATTTCGCATTTTGGGCGCATCCTGCCACAGCATCGATGATGCTTTGCAGGCCCAGGCATTGGGCTGCACATACATCACCGCCGGACACGTATTTGAGACGGATTGCAAAAAGGGCCTTCCGGGCAGGGGGCTCACATTCCTAAGCGACGTGTGCGCCGCCGTCGATATTCCCGTCTATGCGATCGGCGGAATCAATGCGGATAACGTCGCGGCGGTGCGCGGCGCTGGCGCAGGCGGCATATGCCTGATGAGCAGCCTGATGGCCGCCGGGGATGTAACCGGGCTGATGAAAGCCATGGTGGGCTGAGCCGTTACGCATGCAATAAACCATGCAAGCTGCTCATCCGGCTTCATTCGGTTTACGACCGGCCTCGCCTGAACCGCATAACAAACCGCTGACAACTGACAAAACGGCCTTGCTCTTTTTTTCTCCAGAGCAAAGCCGTTTTTGTATTGATTCAGCGTTATTTGAGCCGCGCGTCACACGCTCTGCGCCTCTCCCTCGGCGACGCCGTTTTCGTTGAACGCATCGACGGCGAAGAAATACGTCTGCCCCGCGTTGAGCGTGGGAATCAGCAGCTCGCATCTGCCGTAGACCTGCGCGCTCGAGTAGAGCTTGTCCGGCGCGATGCCCCAGCGGACCTGATATCCCGTCGCGCCATCGGCGGCGTTCCAGCGAAGCAGGCAGGTCATCGGGTCGGTCATCTCGCCCGTGACGCCCGTCACCTGCGCCGGCGCATCGCCCCTGCCGTATCCGAACACGCGCAGGCCGGACACGCTGACCCGGCTATTATAAGGCGTCTCCTCGCACGTCATGCGGACGTAGCGCAGCGGCGTGATGCGCGGCAGAACGTGGAACGGATGGCTGAGATCCGTCTGCGCCCTGCGCTCATCGGCCAGCACAAACCAGCGCTCGCCGTCCTCGCTGCCCTCGAGCAGATAGCGTGTGCGCAGCTCCTTGCCGGAGTCGATGTATCGCCCGCCGACAGCGCCCGGCAGACCGCACTCCTCCGGCGGCATTTGCATCACCGGAATGCCCTCCTCGGCGAAGTTGATCTGCACGCTGTGCACGTCGCAGACCTCGCCAAGATCGACCATGATCCATTCGCCGTGATTGCCCTGCGCCGTCCACCACATCCTGATGTCCTCGTCAACAGCCAGCGCCGCCGGATGGCCCTCGATCTGCGAGGACACGCGCACAGCCTTGCCGTAGGAGAGCAGCATCGCCGCGGGCTTGACCTTGCGCGGGTCGAAGCGGCCCTCCGGGATATCCAGCGGAAAGTCGGCAAAATTCTGGTTGCAGAACAGCAGGCCATCCTCGTCGATGCCCGCCGGGAACAAGCCGATGCGCCGCTCGAAATCGGCATTGACGCTGATGCCCATGCTCGCCACGTGCCAGAGGTTGCCGTGCTCATCCTCGATGGTGGAGCCGTGGCCCGCCGCCGTGATGAAGCCGGATATGCGCGAGCTGAACGGCGAATTGACGCCGAACGTGAACGGTCCCAGCGGCGAATCGGACACCGCGTAGCCGTCGCCGTAGACGGGCGCTTCCGTCGCGGGCGCGGCATATTGCAGATAATACCGTCCGCCGAATTTGTTCATGAACGGTCCTTCCATGAACGGCTCGCCGGAGCCGAAGAAGATGCGGTACATCTCACCCTCGATGCCCGGCCGCTCGCGCTCGGCCTTGCCCGGATAGTTGAATCGCTCAAATCCGTGCACATTCTTGTCGCCATAGATCAGCGATTTGCGCTCGCCCACGGGCGTCATCGTCTGCGGGTCCATCTGCGTGCCGTAGATCGGCCTGTCGTTCGCGCTGCCCCAGTACAGATACACGCGGCCCTCGTCGCAGAACAGCTGCGGGTCCCAGAAGTCAAACGGCGCGCTGACCTTCTCAAACACGTCGGAAAGCGGGTCCTTCGTGCGCCAGATCGTGCTCGATTCTCCCTTGCTGGATGCGCAGATGTACAGCCAATCGCCGATTGCGCAGGCGTCCGGCGCATAGAGATACATGTCCAGCTCGCGGTTTTCATGCCATTGCCAGTGCGCCAGATCATCCGAATGATAGAACCCCGCACTCATGCTGGCAAACAGATAATACCGGCCCTTGAAGCGCACGAGCGTCGGGTCGGCGGCCTCGCGGTGCGCCGCTTTACCGTAGTGCTGGAACTTGTAGGCCAGATTAAGCGGGTTGCAGTACTGCATAACCGTGCTCCTTTCTGTAAAGAAAGGGCGCGCAGGGTGTTCTGCGTGCCCTTTGCGGTTCTCAGGCGCTGTGCATCACTTCGCCGCGCGGGCGTTGAAGCGGTCAAGGGCGGCCTGCTTGATGGTCAGATACTCGTCGAGGCCCAGGTCATGCAGCTTCTGCTGATAGGCGGCAAAGCTCTCCGGCGTCAGTTCCTCGCGGCCCATGATGAAATTGACGATCATCGGGTGCGCGTAGTCCTGCAAGTTCGTGCTCAGGCGGTTGACGGTCTCCATCTCGTCGGGCGTGAAGGCGACGACGTAGGGATACACGGCCGAGTTGCCGAACTGCGTCCACGTCTGATGGCCGAGGGCCGTGTAGTCCACGCCGTCCGCGCTCAGCTCGCAGGTGCGGGTCGCGTAATCGACGACCAGACCCGGCAGTCGGTTCTGCGAGAATTCATACTGGCCAAGCTCGGTGTTGGTGTTCATCTCGGCGGTCCAGAGGATGCTGCCGTTCTCACGCGCGCCGTTCGGGCAGCCCTTCTCGCCGTATTCCTCGTAGTTGGCCGCGCCCTGCTCCGCGCTCAGGCCCATGGAGCGGGTCGCCGCGCCCTCGGGGGTAAAGAACCAGTCAAGCGCCGGCAGGATGCGCTCGAGCTTCTCCTGCGAGCAGGCGGTGGAAATCGCCCAGCCGCTGTTGGTCGTCGCGCGGGTCGCCGCCAGATAGGTGCCGATGGGCGCGGTCACGCCGTTGGCGGTGTCCGCCGGGGCGCCGATGGGCAGCACGTTCATGTTCAGGCCGTACTCCGGCAGGGACATTGTGCCGCCGAGCTGCTGCACGAGACCGAACCAGACGCCCGCCGCGCCGCCGTAGGTCAGCGCCGTGTTGGGCAGATAGAACAGATCCTGCGAGCGGCTGGCGAAGTCGGCGTAGATGTAGCCCTTCTCATACCACTCCTTCATCTTGACGAGGTAGTTGTAGAAGTTGTCCTCCGCGATGCCGAAGCCCACGGTGCCGTCCGCCTTCACGTAATCCGTGCCGCCGATGCCGAAGCCGCTGATCAGCTCGCCCGTGCTGAAATAGCCGGTCGCCGGCAGAATCAGGCCCGCGTAATCGGTCATGCCCGCAGCCTTAAAGTACTGCGTCATCAGATCGAGCATGTATTCCCAGTCCTCGATGGTCGCGGGCTGTTCGCTGCCGCTGGGGAAGGCCACATTGCCGCCGGTCATCGTCTCCAGAATGTCGCGGCAATAGACCAGGCCGCCCCACTGCTTGGGATTCTCCTGCACGATGGCGACCAGGTAGATGCGGCCCGTGTCGTCAAACAGCGCGGACTTGACGTCCGGGTTGGCGTCCAGATACGCCTTGTAATTGGGCATGAGCGTGTCCAGGTACGGCGTCAGATCATAGATCGAACCATCGTCGCAGAGTGTGCTCAGGCTCTCGGTGTTGAAGCTCATGTCCATGATGTCGGTGTAGTCGCCCGTGCCGAGCATCAGGTTCATCTGCTCGGCCTCGCTGCCCTGCGGCGGAATCTGCCACTCCATGTCGATGTCAAACATGTCCTGCCAGTAGCGGATGACGCCGCTGACCTCATAGGCCTCCACCGGGTTGGGCACATCGTCGCCCTGCTGGAACACCGTGTAGCTAAGCGTGTCCGCCGCCGCGCACGACACGATGCCAACGAGCATCAGCGCGGCCAGCACAAGGGTTGTCCATTTCTTCATGATATTGTCCTCCTTTATCTCTTTGGGGCATGTTTGTGCATGCCATATCTGCAAAATCCATCAACCCTTGACGCCGCCGAGTGTGATGCCGGTGACGAAATAGCGCTGGGCGAAGGGATACGCCACGAGGATGGGCAGCGTGCCCACGACGGTGACGCAGTATTTGACGAGGTTGCCGGTCATGTTGACGACGTGGTTGGCCTCCGACGAGGACGTGAGCAGCTTGGACACGTCGTTTTGGATCAGCAGCGATCGCATGATGAGCTGAAGCGGCCACTTGTCGCGAACGCGCGGCAGATAGATCGACGCGGGATACCACGAGTTCCACTGGCCGATCACAGAGAACATGATGATGACCACCACCGTGGGCTTGATGAGCGGCAAAAGGATTTGAAAAAGAATCCTCGCCGGGCCTGCGCCGTCCAGCTTCGCCGATTCCTCGTAGGCCGCGGGCAGCTGCTCAAACGCCGATTTCATGACAATGATGTAATACGCGTTCATCAGCGCGGGCAGGATGATCGCCAGCCGCGTGTTGATGATGCCCAGGCTGCGGATGACCATGTACGTGGGGATCAGGCCGCCGTTGAAGATCATGGTGAACATGATGAAGGCCGTCAGCGGCTTGGCGAGCCTGAAATTCTTTCTGCTGACCAGATAGCCCGCGATGGCCGTGAGCAGCGTGCCCGCCACGGCATTGACCGCGACGTAGATGAGCGTGTTGCCGTAGCCCTCGATCACGGCGCTGTTGCTCAGCACGATGCGGTAGCCCTCCAGCGTCGGCGTGCCCAGCGGCCAGGCGATGATGCCCGACGAGGCCATCAGCAGCCGCGGGTCGCTGACCGACGCCATGAGCACATGCCACAGCGGGATCAGGCAGAGCACGCCGAAGAGTGTCATCAGCGCATAGTTGACCGCGCAGAAGACCGCGCGCGATTTCGTCATTTTTTCGATCATGCAGTCTTCCCTCCCTTACAGCACGGACGTGTCTGCAACTTTGGAGCTGATGGCGTTGGCCGCCAGCAGCATCACCGTGTTGATCACGGAATTGAACAGGCCGACCGCCGCCGAATAGCCGTACTGCGTCTGCTCGATGCCAAGGCGCTGCACATGCGTGCTGATGACGTCCGCCGTGGAATACGTGCTCGGGCTGTACAGAAGCAGGATCTTTTCAAAGCCCACGCTCAGCAGCGAACCGCAGCGCAGGATCAGCATCGTGACGATTGTGGGCATGATCGACGGGATCGTGATCGACCACACGCGCCGCAGCCTGTTCGCGCCGTCGATGGCCGCCGCCTCGTGCAGATCCTGGCTCACCGACGTGATCGCCGCCACGAATATGATCGAGGAATAGCCAAGATTCTGCCAGAGATCCGAGATCAGGTTGATCGCCCAGAAGTAATCCGGGTTGGTCAGCAGGTTTTCCTTCGGCCTGCCCGTGATCGCGCAGAAGACCTTCGTCACCGCGCCGTTTGACGAGCAAAATTCCGTAACCAGACCGCATATGACCACCAGCGAGATAAAATACGGCATGTAGCTGACCGTCTGAATCACCTTTTTGAATTTCCGGCTGCCGATCTCGTTGAGCAGCAGCGCGAAGACGATGGACATTGGGAACGCGATCACGAGGCCGAGGCCGCTGATGACCAGTGTGTTTCGCAGGATGCTGAAAAAGCTCGGGTTCGTGAAAAAGTCGATGAAATTCTGGAAGCCCACCCATTCGCTGCCGAGTATCCCGCGCTGGGGCCGGAAATTCTGAAACGCGATCACAAGGCCGCCCATCGGCGCGTAGGAAAACACGAGGAAGAACGCGATGATCGGTATCGAGAGCAGATACAGTCCCTTGTTCATCGCGATATCGTGCCTCAGGCTCTCGCGCTTTGCCCTGCCTGGCGCGCGTGCGGTTTTCGCCTGCATAACGTCATCCCTTTCTATCGTTGATCCGCATTGCCGCTTCATCTTCTGTTATGAAATATACCGCAGCCCTGCCCGTGTGCTATACTATTTTGAACGGTTATTTATCACGATTTACGCCTTTTGGCAGCCAACCCCTGTCGGCGCAGCGCGAGGCGTCGTCGCAGTCGGCGTCCCTGCCGCGCGCATGCACCTTCCACGTCCAGTAAAACCAGCCTATGCAGGCGTCAAACGCATCCTGAAACAAATCGCAGATCATGCCGTACAGCTCGTCCTGCTGCTCGCGCGTCATGCCGTCTCGCCCGTCCGCGTCGCATTGCGCGTTCCATTCGCCCACGATCAGGGGGGTGCGGCGCCCCGTTTCGCGCAGCCGCCTGCCCAATGCGTTGATGTAGTCCGCATAGACGGCGAGGTTCTTTTCCTTAAAGAGCATGCGGTCGGGCGTCATCAGATATTGATGCGTATCCAGGCACACGCCGCGCATGCCCTCATCAAGCATGAAGTCGTCCCATATATCCAGCTCGAACACGTCGGAGAAGACGACGAATTTGTCCTCCCCTGCGTGGCGGCGGATGCGCGCATACGCCTCGCGGTAAAAATCCCGAATGAAATCGAGCGTGTAATTCGCGTTGCCTGCGGCGAGCGCCGGGTCGTGCGGCGCGTAAAACTGCGCGAGGTTGTGGATGCTCAGGTATTGCCCGCTCGGTGTGTCGCTGCACATCGGCTCGTTGAGCACGCCGATGCCCCAGAGCGCCTTATGCCCGCCGTATCGCCGGGCAATTTCCTCGAGCACGCCCAGCGTATAGTGCATACATCCTTCGCGCGTGCTCCACAGACTCACGCCGCATATGCCGGAGTTGTCCGTGCCGTTGTGCCCGCCGGGTACGGTGTGCAGGTCGATGAGCACCTTCAGGCCGTATTCCTCCGCCCATTTCATCGCATTTTCAAGATGCCTGTCGCATTTGATGTACGGCCCGATATCCTCAAAGACGAAGAACGGCACCGGTATGCGCACGGCGTCGTAGCCGAGCTGCGCGATGCGTGCGAAGTCCCGCGCCTGTATGAACGTGTCGCGGAAAGCGCCGAGCCGTTCCTCGGCCCGCTCGCGCCCGAGCTGTGCGCACAGATACGTCTCGTCCTGCGCCTGCGTGCCGGAAAAGAGCTCCGGCGTGATCCATTTTTCAAGCGCCAGCCACCCGCCCAGATTGACGCCGCGCATCATGCCGCCCGCCTCCTCGCCCTGTGTTTCATGCCTCTACTATACAAAGAACGTGGGCTAAAACATATCACGCATTTCGGATTTTTATCAAAACCACACGGTAAATTTGGCCATTCTGTTGAAGTGTGGTGTCCAAGGTGCTATCATATAGACAACACGAACAAAATGCGCAAGGAGGCGTTTCATTTGGTCGAACATAATCATTTCGTGTTCATCGCCGAAAACCTGCGCACGGGCCTGCTCGCCCTGCGCGGCGACGGCGTCGTGCTCGATCGCGTCTACTGCACGCTGACCGGCGAACGGCCCGAGCTTGCGCGCGAGCTGACCGGCGCGCTGCTGGCCCTGCGCCCGGAGCGCGGCATCCGCACCGTGCTCACCGGCGGGCGCTATTGCTATTCGCTCTTTGGCACGCCGGACGGCAAGACGATCCTCGTCGGCCCGAACGCCGTCGTCAATCACGATCCCTTCCGCCATACGCTGCCGCTGGATGGCGACGCGGGCTTGATGCACGAGGACATCTACGGCCTCTCCATTGACAATTATCTGCGCGTGCTGCTGCCCTCCTATAATCTGTATTACGAGCAGATGCTCACCGAGGCGCAATATCTCGAGAGCAATTTTCTCAACGCTTCCGACGAGCACGTGCAGAAGGGCTATCAGGAGCGGCTGTTCACATCTCGCGAGGAGCGCTTTTCGCACAATCCGTACAGCCAGGAAAAGCGCATGCTCTCCGCCGTGGAGACGGGCGACCTCGTGCTGCTGGAGGAATGTCGCAGGCAGGAAATCACCGACCAGACCGGCCCTGTGCGCTTTGGCAGCCTCAGCGACAACGCCGAGCGCAGCTACCGCAACCTCGCCATATGCGCCGTGACGCTCGTCAGCCGCGCAGCCATTCGCGGCGGCATCAACCCGGAGCTGGCGTTCTC
Organism: uncultured Clostridia bacterium; assembly: GCA_944362695.1. GTDB lineage: Bacteria > Bacillota > Clostridia > Christensenellales > Aristaeellaceae > Ventricola. The sequence goes on along the minus strand of CALVTQ010000076.1, from coordinate 2,518 downwards.
GCTCTGCGATTCGTACATCACGCAGATCGAGCGGCTCACTGACCTGACGCACCTCGCCTCGCTCACCGAGAAGGCCAAGACGAGTTTCTGCACGATGGTCAAGGAGCTGCGAGAACGCACCGCCCGCGCCGACGCATCTGCCGCCAAAAACCCGCTCGTCGAGAAGGCGAAAAGCTACGTCTTTGCGAATCTGCACAGGCGCGTCACGCTCGCGCAGACCGCCCAGAAGCTGCACATGAACCAGAATTACCTCTCCGAGCTGTTCAAAAAGACGGAGGGCGTCTCGTTCTCCGCGTTCGTGCTCGAGGAAAAGCTCAAGCTCGCCAGGAAGATGCTGATGTATTCGGACTATTCCTACGTAGACATTGCGAACTACCTCGGCTTCTCCTCGCAGAGCCATTTGGGCAAACTCTTCCGCGAGCACTACGGCATGACGCTGCGCGAGTTCCGCAACCAGTACAGCGCCAACGAATACCGCGACTGAACCGCATAAAAACAGGGAGGCAGGCAATTCGCCCGTCTCCCTTTCTCATTGTTACAGGATGGCATCAAGCAGATATGAAACGTTCTCGCGCAGCCTGCGCACGTCCAGCCTGCCCTCGCGCGCGGCCTGTTCAAGCCGCCCGGTGTGGCTGTCGCCTGCGCTGCCCGGCGTAATAAAGCTCACGCCCGCGTTGACCATGTCCGCCATATCCGCCGTGTCATAGCTGGCCCAGTCGGTCATCACGTATCCCTCAAAAAAGCCCCATTCGCCGCGCAGCACGCCGAGGATCAGCTCCGGGTCGCAGCTGGTATAGACGCCGTTGATCTTGTTGTATGCGGTCATCACGCTCGCCGGATGATGGCGCATCATGGCGATTTCAAACGCGCGCAGATAGAGGTTGCGCAGCGTCTCCTCGTCCATCACGCTGTCGTTGCGCTTGCGCGAGGCCTCGGCATTGTTCGCAGCGAAATGCTTGTAGCAGGCGTGCACGCCCGTGCTCTCAAGGCCCTGCGCGTAGGCCGCCGCGAGCGCGCCGGTGAGCATCGGGTCCTCCGAGAAGTATTCCGGGTTGCGGCCGCAGAGCGGATGCCTGTGCAGATTGAAGCCCGGCGCGAGGATCACGCTGATGCCCAGCGCCTTTGCCTCCTCGCCGATCACGCGGCCCACGTCGCGCATCAACGCCGCGTCAAACGACGACGCGAGGCACGCGCCCGACGGCATGCCGATGTTCGGCGTCTTCATGTTCACGCCGCTGTTGCCGTCCGCCGCGACGTAATCGCGCATGGGCAGCGCGTCGACCTTCGCCACGCGCCCGGCCTCGCCCGTGCCTTCCATGCCCCATCCGTCGCCCGCGCACACGCTCAGGCGGATCAGCTCTCCGACGGACAGCGCCTGCGCCGCGGGATGCAGCGGCTTATCCGAATACTCCGGCACGGTGCGCGCGCCCGTCATGTGCACGCTCACGCGCCGCAGCACCTTCGTTTCTTCGACGGAAAAGCGCGCGATCTCGCGCACATCCTGCGCGTTTTCGCCCAGATACAGCGCGTACTCGCCCGCCTCCAGCAGATACGCCGAATCGGCCTGACTGAACGTGCCTAGCAGCGCCGTCTCCGCCGTCAGCTCAATCGTCTGCACCTCGCCGGGCGCAAGCGCCTTCGTCTTGCCGAAGGCGATCAGCTCGCGCGCGGGCTTGAAGACCGCCGTCTTCGGCTTGGCCGCATAGAGCGGCACAACATGCCGGCCCGCCTTTCCGGCCGCGTTGCGCACGCTGACCGTGACGCGCACGCCGCCGTCCTCATCAAACGCCGCTTCGCCCGCTGTTTCCTCAAATGTCGTATAGCTCAGCCCGTGACCGAACGGGAACGCCGCGCGCCCGCCACGCGTCACAAAGTGGCGATAGCCCACCATCACGCCCTCGCCGTAGCGCGTCGTTAGCTCCGGGCCGTTGTCGGCGGTGTAGCGCAGCATGCCGTTCTTCGCACAGTCGTAAAAATTTGCAGAGGCCGGGATGTCCTCATATCGCCGCGCCCAGCTGTCCGTCAGCCTGCCGCTGGGGTTGACGCGCCCGGTCAGCACGTCGAGCAGCGCCTGACCGCCCATCATGCCGCCGAAGCCGCAGTACACCAGCGCGTCCACGCGGATCTCATCTAGAAAATCCATCGCGATCGGGTAGCCCGTGTTGAGCACGAGCACCACGCGCGCAAAATGCCTGCCCATCGCCGCGAGCGTCGCGCGCTCGTTTTCCGTCAAGGCATATTCGCCGGGCGCGGTGCTGTTGTCCATGTTCTCGCCCGAGAGCCGCGTGAGGATCATGATGCCCGTCCGGCTCTGCTTTGCGGCCCGCGCGAGCATCTCGTCGCCGGGCGCCTCGCCGGGATGATGCAGCGCGAACGCCGCAAGCTCATCGTTCAGGCGCACATGTTCGTCGCGCTCGACGCCCCGCCTGAAACCCACGTGATAGCGCGGGTTGATCTTGCCCGCGCCCGCCGCGCAGGAGGCAAAGCCGTAAAGCCCATCGCCCAGCACGCTCAAAAC
>CALVTQ010000075.1 GCA_944362695.1 uncultured Clostridia bacterium | reverse complement strand
GCCCTGCACGTCGTCCGGCACGATGGTCACGTCGAACGTCCCGCCCTCATTGCTCGCCCCGCCGATGCCCGCGACCACGCCCCAGCGCACAACCTGCTCGTCGCCCTCCGCCGTAATGCGCACCATCTGGCCCACCTTGAACGCGCCGAGGTCGTCCTCGTCGACCGCGCAGACGAGCTGCACGTCGCCCGATGCGCAGTACGTCGCCATCGGGGCGTCCTTGGCAATCTGCGCGCCGCTCTGCGCACTGACGCTGAGCACGACGCCGCCCTCCGGCATCGTGACCGTGCCGTCGCCGCCCTTCATGCCCTCGAGCGCGTCCGGCACGAGCGTCAGCAGCACGTCGCCGCGCTTGACCGCCTGCCCGTCCTTCACGTTCACCGCCAGCACATAGCCCTCTCCGCCGATGGCCACGGGGTCGATGCGCGTCAGCTTGCCCGTGCCCATGCGCGTGTCGTAGTCGAGCTCCTCGCTGCGGTAAACGTCGATGGATTCGCCGACGCGCAGCTCGTCGTGCTCGACGATCTCCAGCGTGTAGCTGCGCCCGGTGGCCGAAACGACGCGCGCCGTTCCGGTTCGGCTCTTGCTCTCCCTCGCGCAGACGTAGACCGTGTCGCCGATGTGCGCCATGCGCCGCTCGTTGTCTCCGGAGCTCTCGCTGGACACGCAGTCCGCGCGGAACATCTCCTCGCGCTCGATGTACATCAGCGCGCCGTAACGCTGCGCCACGCCCGCCGCGCTGTCGCCCGGCTTCGCAAACACGCCGGTCACCGTGCCGTCAAACTCGGCGTAAACCTCATTGGCGTCGATGGCAAAGAGCACATCACCCGCCGCCGGTTCGTCGCCCGCGCGCACGGTGAAGTCCTCCACCCTGCCGCTATACGGCGCGAGCACCGTCTTCACGCTCGCCGGCTCGATCCTGCCCTCGACGCTCACGCCCTCGGCCACAGCGCCCGGCATCGCCGCCAGCAGCAGCGCCGCCGCCAGCGCCGCCTTAATTCCCGCGTTTTTCATCGTCCATTCTTCCTTTCTGTGTCACACGCTGCGCAGCGCGTCGATCGGGTTCAGGTTGCTCGCCTTGCGCGCCGGCGCCCAGCCGAATATGATGCCCACAGCCGCCGAGAAGCCCACGCCCAGCCCGATGGCAAACGGGTCGAGCGTGAACGTGATCTCCGAGTTCAGACAGATCACGTAGCTGATCGTCAGGCCGGTGAACACGCCGATCACGCCGCCGAGCATCGACAGGATGATCGCCTCGATCAGAAACTGCATCTGAATCTGCCACGGCTCCGCGCCCAGCGCCTTGCGCAGGCCGATTTCCGTCGTGCGCTCCGTGACCGTGACGAGCATCATTTTCATGATGCCGATGCCGCCGACGACGAGCGCGATGGACGCGATGCCCACCAGCAGGCTCATCATCATCGACGTCATCAGGCTCAGCGCGTCGGTGACCGATTCAAGGTTGATGATCGTGTATGTGTCGTCCTTGTAGTTGAATATCGCGTCGAGCGCCATCTCCAGCTCGTCAATCGCCGCGTCCGTCTCGTTCGGGTCGGTGACGTAGATCTCGATCGTGGAGACCGTCGACGTGCCCATCAGCTTCTTGGCCGACGTGTAGGGCACGTAGACCGTGCCGTCCGTCCTGCCGCCGAAGAGCATCTGCGCGTAAAGGCTCGCGTCCTCCTCCTCGTCGATCGTGCCGACGACGGTGTATTCGATGCCGCTGATGTAGAGCGTCTTGCCGATGGGGTCCTCGCCGTAAAAGAGCGTCTTTTCCGCATTGCCGTCCACCATGCATACGCGCGTCTCCTGCGCCACGTCGATGGCGTTGATCGCGCGCCCGCGGTCGATGAGCTCCTGGCTGTGGCGGAAATACTCGTCGCCGTAGCCCTGCACCATGATGCGGTCGCTCCATGCCCCGCCGCGCTTGGCCGTCATCGTGGCGCTGAGCGTCGGCGAGAGGCCCTGCACGTGCTCGCAGGCGAGAAGCTGGCTGATCTCGTGGTCGTTGAGGCCGCGCTTGATGTCCGTGCCTGTCACGCTGATGCGCAGCGTGCCAAGGCCCATCGAGTCAAACTGCTCGTTCATCGTCGCCGTCGCGCCCTGCACGATCGTCATCAGCGCGATGATCGCCGCCACGCCGATGATGATGCCCAGCGTCGTCAGAAACGTGCGCATCTTGCTGCCCGTGATGTTGGCGACGCTCATGCGCACGCTCTCCACGAACATGTTCCATTTAATCATACTCGCTCACCCCCTCGGACAGCTCGCCGTCGAGGATGTTGACGATGCGCGTCGCGTGCCGCGCAATTTTCAGGTCGTGCGTGATCATGATGATCGTGCGCCCCTCGTCGTTGAGCTCGCGGAAAAGGCCCATCACCTGCTCGCCCGTCGCCTGATCCAGCGCACCCGTCGGCTCGTCCGCCAGCAGGAGTGTCGGGTTCGTCGCCAGCGCTCTGGCAATCGCCACGCGCTGCTGCTGTCCGCCGGATAGCTGGTTGGAAAAGTGGTGCATCCTGTCCTTGAGGCCCACGCGCACGAGCATCTCCTCCGCCCGCCGCGCCCGCTCCCTGGGGCTGACGCCCGCGTAGACCAGCGGCAGCTCGACGTTCTTCATCGCGTCCAGCCTTGGCAGAAGCTGGAATTGCTGGAAGATGAAGCCGATCTCCCGGCTGCGGATGCGCGCCAGCTCCTTTTGGCTCATGTCGCGGATCATCTTCCCGTGCAGCACGTATTCGCCCGACGTCGGCGTGTCGAGGCAGCCGATGATGTTCATCAGCGTCGATTTGCCGCTGCCCGACGGCCCGAGGATCGACAGGAACTCGCCCTCCTCGATGTCAAGGTCGATCCCCTTGAGGATCGTCTGCACCTCGCCGCCGACCTGATACTGCTTGACGATGCCGCGCATGGAAAAGAAATCGTTTCTCATGCCGCCCTCCGATCAGTTGTGCATCGCCATCATCGGGAAGCCGTAGGAAACGGGCCGCAGCACCGTGTCGCCCGGCTGCACGCCCGAGAGGATCACGCAGTTGACGCCGTCGCTCATGCCGGCCTGAACCGGAACGGTCTTCGTCTCGCCGTCCTCGCCCGCGCTCATGATGACGTAGGGCTGATTCTGCGCGTCGAACTGAATCGCGTCGGCCCGCAGCAGCGTCGCGTCCTCGGCCCGCGCCTTGAGCACCTTCGCGCTGACCTGCATGCCGGGATACATGCCCTGCGCGCCGTCCAGCTCGACCGTCGCCTTATAATAGGAAAGGTCGCCCGCCGCCGTGCCGTTTTTGTCGACGGACGCGATGCGCCCCGTCACGACCTGATCCGTCGCCAGCACGCGCACCTCGACCTCGGCCCCAATCTGCGCCGCGGCGATGTCGTATTCGTCGATCTGGATCACGGCGTTGAGCCTGCCCATGTCGATGATCTGCGCGACGGTCTGCCCCGCGTTCACGATGCTGCCCTCCTCGACCGCAAGGCTGACGACCTCGCCGTCCATGCCGGCCTCGATCGTCTCCCCGCCCTCGAGCTTCACGAGCCTGTCGCCCTTGTGCACCTGCTGGTTCTGCGTCACGTACACGGTCTTGACCGTGCCGCCCGCGCCCGCCGTCACGGTCTGCGTCATCGGCGCGTTCACGAGGCCGTCGAAGTTGTAATAAATCGCCATATCGCCGCGCGTCACCTCGACCCGCGTGTATTGCGCCGCGTCCGTGCTCTTGCTGCTCATGTACAGGAAGGCCGCCGCGCCGATCACGACGACCAGCAGCAGCCATTTGCCCCATTTGCGCTTCTTTTTCACGTTCACGATCTCCTTTATGTGAATTACATGCCATTATATCATATTTGCGCCCAAAAATCTCCCTTTTTTCGCGGCGGATTTTATTGGGTCAGCACCCCGCGCGCAAAACGAGGCTGCCCCGCTTTTCGGCGAAGCAGCCTCGTTTTTATGGGGTATTTGTCCTTTGGGTCAGCTCAATCAACGCGCCCTGCGCTTCCTTCCGCCGCGCGCAAGCCCGGTGAGCATCACGCCCAGTCCGCAGACCGAGAGCATCGCCAGCGTCAGCCACAGGCCGATGCCGCTGTCGCCCGTCTTCGGCGTGTCGTGCACGACGACATCGCGCGTGTTGGTGACGGTGAAGCCCTCCGCAGCGTCGCCCTTGATCCACGTGCTGTATTCGCTGACGTGATCCTCGGTGACGGTGTAGACGATCTCGTGATCGCCCTTGTAGACGTCAAGCCCGCGGAACACGCCCGGCGAGCCGTGGCCCGCCTCCAGGCGCAGCGTCATGCCGGTGTAAACGCCGTCCGCGTACAGGCGAATGAGCACGAAGTTCGGCCTGAAGCCGTCCGCGTTGTTGCCGTCGATCCAGACCTTGTGCACCGGAATGTCGCGCTTGCCCGCGTCAAATGCGTTGCGGAAGACGATCCCGCCCGCGTTCGGGGCTTCAGGCGTCGCGGCGATGACCGGCTCGCCCGCGACGAGCACGCAGCTCGTCTCGTCGTAGGTCACGTCGTACGTCACGGTGTAGACCGTCTCGTCGTTGGTCACGCCCAGCGCGCTTCCTCCCGTCTCGCGGATGGTGTAGACGTAACGGCCCGCCTCATAGATCGTGAACGCGCCGAAGTCGATCACGCCGTCCGCGTCGTTCCTGACGGTCATCTTCACAGGCGTCTCGCCCTCAAGGCCGCCCTCGAGCGTGAATTCGAACTCGCCCGGCTTGGGCATGCCGGCCTCAACCTTCACGCCGTCCGCCGCCGTGAACGCGCCGCGTCCGTCGACGCGCTTGGCCGCCTCGATGTTCACGCTCGTCCTGATGTCGTGGTTGGCGAACGTCAGGCCGGTATGGGCTTCGCCATTCTCGCCGGTCGTCTTGCCGTCCCTGGCGATGGTCTGCGCGGCGCTGAGGATGCCGGTCGTCTCGTTGTAGTCCACACCGACCGTCACCGTCCATACGCTGCCGTCGTAGAGCATGCCCGGCTCGTCGCCCGCCAGCTCCGTGATCGTGAAGACGTACTCGCCCGCCTCGCCGAAGCTGAACGCCGGGAAGACGACGCTGCCGTCCGCGCCGTTGGTCACGATGTATTCCTTCTGCGCCGCAGCCCCGCCGGTCATCGCGCCCTCCGGCACGGTCAGCCTGAAGCTGAACGCACCATCGGTGAGCGCGCGGCCCGTGAGGGTCTTGGTCACATCGAAGGTCTGCTCGACCGGAACGGGTGTGAATTCGTTGCGGAATACCACGTCCGCCGGGTTCTCGATCGCGTCGATACATTCGGCGTTCCTGTAATACGTCACCGTCGGGGTCAGCGTGCCCATGTACGTGTCCTCAACGACGTCGATCTGCACATAATAGACCGTGTCGTCGTAGGTCATGCCCGGCTCGTCGCCCACGACCTCGCTCAAGGCATATCTGTACGTGCCTGCCTTGTCAAACGCGATGGCCGTGAAGGTGACCTTGCCATTCGGGTCGCTGCCCATCTTCGCGCTGTCCCTGTATTCGGGGCTCGTGCCGTTCATACCGGTGAGCGCGAAGCTGAAGTTGTCGTTGTCGTTGAGCGTTTGGCCCGTCAGCGTCTTGTAGACGCTCACGTCCGCCGTCGTGCCGTTGACCTCGTAGCTGTTTTCAAACGTCGGGACAGCCGCTTTGCCGTCGTAGAGCACCTGCGCGTGCAGCGCACCCTTCAGATCGTCCGTGACGGTCACGATGACACTGTGCTCGCGCTCGTCGACAGTCACGCCCCTGCCGTTGGTCGTCGTCTCCTTCATCGTGAAGGTGTAGACGCCCGCCGTGTCAAAGGTCAGCTGCGGAAACTTGACGTCGTGCGCCGCGCCGCCGTCAGCAGAGGCCGTGTTCGCCGCCGTCAGACTGCCGCTCATCGCCTCGAGAGCGTTCCCGCCCTCCGGCAGATAGCCGACAACCGGCTTGTCCGCCTGCGCTGCGCTGTCCGCCGTCTTCTGATACATGTCGTACGTCAGCGAGAAGTCAAACTCCTTGTTAAACAGCTCGCGTCCCGTGATGGTCTTCTTCGCCGCGAGGTCAGCCGTCACAGGCTTCGCCTCGTAGGTGTTGTTGAATCGGATCTGCGTGGCCAGCACGAAGTCATCGATCGTCGTGTAGCACTCGATCTCCGGCTCGCCGACCTCCAGCTGGCGCATGACGGGGTTGTATTCCACGTTGTAGGTCACCATGTAATACCGTCCGTCATACGTGACGCCGCCGAGCACGCCGTCCGTCGTGAGCGCCTCGTCCGCGACGGTTGTCACGTTGTCGGGGCCGACCTCGCGGATCGTGTAGGTGTAGCGGCCCGCGCTCGGGAACGTCAGCGTGCCGAAATCGACATCGCCGTTCGCGTCGTTCACCGCATAGACGGGCTTAATCTGCTCCATCCAGCTGCCGCCGGTCATCTCGAACTTGAACTCGCCCGCGTTGAGCGCGCGGCCCGTGAGCGTCTTCTTCGCCTTGAGCGTCGCGGTGGCCTTGAGCAGCTTGTTGGAGAACGTCATCTGCGTCACGCCGTTGCCGTTGCGCGTGATGATGGGTTTGCCCGCCGTCAGCACGCCGGTGTCCGCGTTCTTGGTGACCGTGATGCTCACGTCGTAAACCGTGCCGTCGTAGTCGATGGAGCCGCCCATCGTCTCCGCGATCGGGCTGCTCGCCGGAGCCTCCTTGACCTTGAACGTGTACGTGCCGGGCTTGGTGAACGCGAGCGTTTCAAAGCGCACATTGCCCGCGTCGCCGTCCGCGCCGTTGTATGCGGTCTCGTCCTGCGTCAGGCTGCATCCGCCCTCCGTGCCGCTTACAGGCGTCAGCGTGAAGGCGAACATACCCGCCTCGAGCTTCGCGCCGATGCCGGTGTATGTCTTGCCCGCCTCCAGCGTCACCTGTGCCGCGTCCGGCGTGTACGTGTTGGTGAACTGAATCGTGCCAGCGGAAGTCCAGGTGCTGCCGCCGTCGGTGCTCACGGTGATCGTGCGCGCGCCCTCGGTGAATGTGCCGGTCGTCGTATCCTCCGTGAAGCTCGTATCGATCTTGTAGATCAGCCCGTCGGACGTCACCTTGTCCGGCAGCGGGTCCGTGATCTCCTTGATGAAGAACGTGTGCGCGCCCGCCTTTGTGATCGTAGCCTTCAGCGTCATGCCGCTCTCCACGTTCTCGTTGGCCGCGCCGTTCTTCACGGTGTTCAGCAGCGTCGTGCCGTCAGCAGCGTACAGGCCGAACGTGAACTCGTTCTCCTTCATGTTGCGTCCGGTCAGCGTCTTGGTCAGGCCGAAGCTCACGCTTCAGCTCGCCGAATACGTGTTGGTGAACGTCGGAGCCGTACCGTCCGCATAGGTCACGTTCGCTGTGAGCTTGCCGTCGCCCGGGTCAGTCACCACAACGGTGACGCCCGCGACCGTATCATCGACCGTCACGCCGTTGCCGTCCGTGCTCGTCTCGATCATCGCGTAATAATGCGTGCCGATATCGTCCTTCGTGTAGATCAGGTTCTCGACGTTGAAGGTCACCGTCGCTTGCTGCTTCGTCGTGCCCTCCATGACCGACGTCACGTCGGTTGCCGCTCCGTTCGCGCCGGTCGCCACGGTCTTGTATGCGCCGTTCTCATCCTTCACGGGCTCAAAGCTCGCGTTGGCCTCGACGATGGCGAAGCTGAATTCGCTTTGATTCATGCTGCGGCCGGTGAGCACCTTCGTCGCCGCGAACATCGGGCTCACGGCGTTGGGCTCGTAGCGGTTGGTGAACGCCGCCGTGACGGGCGTCTCCTCCGTGGGCGTCTGGGCCGCGAGCGGCATCGTCTCGCCCTCCTGCGTCCTCGCCGCGTCCTTTGCGTAGACCGGCGTCTCCACGGTCAGCTTGCCTTTGCCGTCGTCATTGACCGTGATCGTCGCGGTGTAGGTCGTGCGGTCATAGTACAGGCCGCTGTTGTTCAGGTTATCCGTCGTGACCTTCTTGCTGATTCGGAACGTGTAATCGCCCTCCTCCGCGAATGTCAGCGTCGGGAACGTCACCTTGCCTTGGGCATCGTTCTTCGCCGTCAGCACATCGCCCGTCTTGAGCGTCGTCTTCACCGGCTCCGCATCCGGCTTATCGTATGTGACAATCGCCGTCTCCGCCGTGTCCGTCGTGCCGAGATACGTCATGTTGAACGTAAACTCGTCCGCCTTGAGCGTGCGCCCGCCGAGCGTCTTGCTCGCCTCGAGATGCTGCTCGACCGTGCCGGTCGTGTAGCTGTTTTCAAACGTCGCGGGCGACACGGCTACGCCGTCCGTGTCATTGCCGGCGGCATCGGCATCCGCGTAGCGCTTGAACGTCGGGCCGCTGATGGTGAAGCTGCCGTCGTTGTTCTCGTCGGCGACGGTGACCGTCGCCGTGATGGCGCGCGTGTCGTAGGTCACGCCGTCCTTTGTGGTGAGGGTCGTATCGCCTTCGCCCTTCGGCTGATTCTCCGTAATGGTGAAGACGTACTCGCCCGCCGTCTTGAAGATCAGCTCGTCAAAGCGCACATTGCCGGTCGCCGTGTTCGTCGCCGTCAGCGGCCAGGTGACAGCCTCCTCCGCGCTCTGCTGGGTCTGCTCGTCGGTCACCATGCGGTAAACCGCGGGCAGATCAGCTGCCGCGCCGTTCACCTTGGTGAGCGCCATGCTGAAGGAGAACTCGCCCTCCGTCTGCGTGCGGCCCGTCAGGCTCTTGTTGACCTCGATGGCCTTCTTGCCCTCCGCGCTGTATGTGTTGTCAAACGTCGGAACGGCTTCGCTCGCTGTGCCGTTGCCCTTCTTGTAGGTCACGCTGCTTTCGAGCTGGCCGCTGCCCTTGTCCGTGATCACAACCGTCACATATACGGTGTCCGTGTCGTATGTGACGCCGTCCTTCTCGGTCACTTCTTTGCCGTCCACGACCGGCAGAACCTCGGTGATCATGAACGTGAACTCACCGGCCTCGCTGAACGTGAGCGTCGAGAACTTCACCTCGTCCGCCGCGACGCCTACACCCTGTCCGTTCGTCATGGTTTCGGATACCCTGACGCCGCCGGGGCTCGTGTTCATCAGCTTGAAGGTGTATTTGCCCTTGTCCGCGTTCGTGACAGCCGCGCCGTTGACGGTCTTCTTGACCGTCAGCCCGACGCCGACGGAAGCCGCCGCGTATTCGTTTCTGAATGTCGCCGCCGTCTCCGTCTGGCCGTCAACCTCGCGCAGGTTGGTGTAATTCACCTTCGCCGAAAGCTGGCCCTTCGTGTCGTCCGTCACCGTGACCGTCGCGGTGTATTTGTACGTGTCAAACGTGATGCCGGTCTTGGTTTCCTCAACCTCGGCGATCTCGAACGTGTACACGCCCGCCTCGCTGAACGTCATCTCCGGGAAGCTCACAGCGCCGTCCGTGCTGTTCTTCACAGTGATGCTGCCGCCAACCGCGAGTGTCTCGTCCGCGCCGTCCTGCTTGTAGCCAATGGCCGGTTCGCCCACCTTTGCCGGAGCCGCCTCTGCGGATTTCGTGTTCTGGGCGTAGCTCTTGTACGTCGCGGTGAACTCGAATTCGCCGTCTGCCGGCATATTCTCATCCACCGTCTGCGCAAAGCCGTTGTCCACGGTCAGCGCCGGACGGCCCTCGACGGTCTTGCTCGCCGACAGCGTCGCCACGGCCGCCTTCGCCTCGTACGTGTTGGTGAACGTGCTGTCCGTCTTGCCGTTCTTCGTGTACGTCACCTGATACGCCGGTGCGTGGGTCGTAGGCGAACAGCTCGTGATCGTTCTTCGTCTCCGCATGCTGCGGCGTTCCGCCGTCCGGCACCATATCCACCGCGTTCTTGGAGTTCGCATTCAGCTTGTTTCCGCTCGCGGGCATGTTCACGCTCGCGGTGTAGTGGATTTTGATCGCCTCGCCCTTGCTCATTGCAAAATCGGGCACGGAGAATCCGTCACCATCACCATTGACGCTCGGGTTGATTTTGCTCGCCGCGCTCGCCGGGTCGTATGTGAAGGAATCCCGATCGATGCTGATGCAGTTATCCGGGTCGGTGATCGTGTCCTTCAGGTTCCTGATCGTCGTGTCGCCGGTCGCCGTCACGGTGATGGTGTATACCATCTTGCCGGTCGCCTTGTCGTAATAGCCGCTCTTGCTGACACCCGCGCCCTGCGGCGTGTTGGTGACGATCACCTTGTGAATCCCGTTGCCGAAATCAACGCTCGTGTTTTGGTCGCTGCCGTTCCATCTGACGTCCATTTCGACGTTGAATGTCGCGTTGTTCGCCGTCAGCAGCACATTGAGATCCTCGCCCTGCGTGATCGGCGTAAACGTCACGTTGTTGCCGTTGAAATCCACCTTGAATTCGACCTGATGGACAACGCCCGCGCTGTCCTTGGCGTCGATGGTGATCGTGTCGTCGCTGTTGAGCAGCGTGAACCCTTCCGGCAGCTTGTATGTAATGCCGCCGCTCGAGTCAAAGCCGATCTGCGTTTTCTCGTTGTATTCCGCGAAGTTGAGCTTGATCTTGTATTGCGTCGTCGGATCGAGCTGGATCGTGTTGCCGCCCGCCAGCTCGTTGCCGTATTGATCCTTGATGCTCAGCCCGGTAACCACGTTGTTCAGGTCGGTGTGCTCGGCCGCCTGCACTCTGAATTCGCCGTACGGATCGCTGAGCGGGACGGCCTGCTCGCTGTCACCGTTCATGTAGACGCAGTCCGCCACGCCGTCGCCGTCGATATCCTTGTATATCACGAAGCCGCTCGCATTCGCCTTGTCGGTCATGTTCCCCGCCGTGTCGAAATACAGCACGGTCTCCGGCAGCATGTAACCGTTGAGCGCGCGCTCCGCCTCGCCGTCGCCGTCGATGTCGATGCCCGCAAGCGCACCCGCCGCGTCCGCGACATACACGCCGTCCATGCGGCCATCGTTGTTGTAGTCCGCCGCGCCCCCGGCCATGCTCTCGCCGGTCAGGCTCCTGTCGGCCACGCCGTCCGCGTTTACGTCGATGCCGTCCGCGATGCCGTCGCCGTCCGCGTCAATGTATACGCCGCCCGTGCGCGCGCTGCCGCCCACGACAGCCGTGCCGTCCAGCAGCACGTCGGCCTTGCCGTCGCCGTTATAGTCCACGCCCGTCACGTCGCCGTTTTCGCCCGCGGCAAACACACCCTCACCGTCGACCGGAGTGCCGCCAGCAATGGGCGCGCCCTCGAGGGTCACGTCGGGCTTCATATCTTCGTTCCAGTCAATGGCAATGCCGTCGCCGTAAGCGGCATACACGCCCTTCAGCTCGCCGTCAATGCGCGCGTCGCCGCCCACGATCGGGTTGCCGTCAAGGTCGATGTCGGCCTGCTTGTCGCGCGGCTTGCTCCAGTCGATGCCCACGACAACGCCGTTCGCGTCCGCGACGTACACGCCGAACACAGCGCCATCCTTCATCACGACGCCGCCCGCCTTGGGCACGCCCTCCACGGTCATATCCGCGATGCCGTCGCCGTTCACGTCGATGCCGTCCACGACACCGTCGCGCTCCATATCCACATACACGCCCGCGACGACGCCATCAATCACAGCCTCCGCACCCGCGACCGGCTCCATGACCGGCTCAGCGCTCGGCTCGATGCTGGGCTCAACGCTCGGTTCAACAGTCGGCTCAATACTCGGCTCAACGCTCGGCTCGACAGTGGGTTCAGCCGTCGCCTCAGCGGCGATCTGCGCGCCATCCAGCGTCAGGTCGGCCTTGCCGTCGCCGTCCGCGTCGATGCCGTCGGCGATGCCGTCTCCGTCCTCGTCCACGTAGACGCCCTCGGAGACCTTGTCGCCGTTCGGGTCAGCCGCGCCGCCGACCATCGGCTTGCCGTCGAGGTCGATATCCGCGATGCCGTCGTCGTTCCAATCAATGCCGTATATGATGCGAATCTCGTCGCCGTTATTCACTTTTCTCACGATGACGTACACGCCGTCCCAGACCTTGTCGAAGTTCCAGTCGGCGGTGCCGCCCTCCACGGGCTCGCCGTTCACATCGAGGTCGATGCGATGGTCGCCGTCGATGTCAATGCCGTCGCTGACGCCTTCGCCGTTCGTGTCGATGTATTCGCCGTCATAGGTGCTGTCGCCGTTGAGGTCGACGTTCGTCCCAACCGGCGGGTACGGGTTCTCCGTCGGCTGCGGGGTGGCGATGGCCTCGCCCGCGAGCGTCAGGTCAGCCACGCCGTCGCCGTTTGTGTCGATGCCCACGAGCGCACCCGTCCCGTCCGCGACGTATACGCCGTCCGCGATGCCGTCGCCGTTCAGATCTGCGGCGCCTCCAGCAGCAGGCGCGACCGGGGTCGGTTCAGCCCGTCGCTTCCGGCTCTGCCGTCGCTTCCGGCTCTGCCGTCACTTCCGGTTCAGCCGTTTCTTCCGGCTCTGCCGTCTCAACAGGCGCTTCCGTCGGTGCTTCCGTCTCAACAGGCGCTTCCGTCGGTGCTTCCGTCACGACAGGTGCTTCCGTCGGCGCTTCCGTCACGACAGGCGTTTCCTCCGGTATCGTCTCGACAACCGCGGTCGCCTCATCGTCCGTCGCAATTGTCACAGCCTCGGCGATCGCGTTCGTGGGCATCATGCCCAGCAGCATCACGACCGTCAGCATCAGGCTGATCACTCTGCGCCATTCCATGTTCATCATGTTTCCTCCTTCGCGGCCCGTGTCCGTGCGCGCCGTGCTGTTTGCGTTTCTTTTCCGGCTGTTCAGCCCATCGGGATATCCCTTCATCTGCATCCTCCGTTTTCGGCTGTCAGCCGCTCCTGTGTCATTTCGCTCAAATCGCAGCGAAAGGCCGCTGCATTTTTCCTGTATTTCCGTCCGTCTGCCTGCCGCATGCACGCCTTTTGTGTCATGCCGACCGCAGTCGGTTTAATCATTCCGGGCGGAAATTTCATTGCTGCCACCGGCCCGGCTGTCTGCCCAGGCGGCATCTTCGCTTCCCGCCGCACATGCGCCCACAGCCCCGGCATCCGCACGCCTGCTGCGCCGCTCATCCGGCAGCCCGCTGCCATTGGCTCGCCTGGCAAGGCAGATTCCCCCGCCCCGCTGCGCGCGAGCCCCAGCACCCGCATGACGGCCCAAACCGCCGCCATCTGCCATGTTCGCATGTGTCACACCCCTTTCTTCGCGCCCGTGTGCAATCCATCGCAGCGCGTCATTTAGCACATAATGCTTTTTTGTTTGTTATATTTATGCAGATATTCATTTCTTATCCCCATATGATCGTTTTTATCATTTTATACGCGAATGTTGAGATTATCAATGTATTTTTTTGCAAATTTATTAAATAAATTTCATATTAGCAAAATCTTGGCGCTTGAATGTTTCATAACTTAACACTTATCGTCGATAAGCATCGAATTTCAACATATTTTTTCCGATTTTTCACACGTTTCTATATGATGAAAAAATCTGCAATATAAGTGCTAAACCTATTATTTTCCTTTGCACACAGCATTTTTCTGCATATATGTGCGCTTCAATTGAATTTTATACATGTTTTCTGCACGATTAGCTCATGCCATACACCCATGCATGCTGTACGCATTTGCTTTACCCGACTGCCCGCAAAAAAAGACGCGCCCGCCGGATTTCTCCGCGAGCGCGTTCCTTTTCTTCCTATTATATATGGTTTACAGCACGTCCGTCAGCGGCTGCATCAGCACCACGCCGCGCGGCGCGTCGCCAGGCTTGACGCTCAGCTGCGTCACGGGCTGCGCGTCCTTTTTGCCCATCAACTCCATGAACGGCCAGACCGGCGCGATCGGATAGCCGCAGTGCACGGTCTTCACGTGCATCGGCACGACGCAGCGCGGCTTCGCCGTCTCGATGATCTCCTTGGCCTGCGCCGCGTCGATCGTGTAGAACCCGCCGACCGGGATCATCATCACGTCGGCGTCCGCAATCGCGTCGTAGATCTCCTTGCCCGGCATGCAGCCCTGGTCGCCCATGTGCACGACCTTCAGCCCGTCGATCTCAAATATGCGGATCATGTTGCTGCCGCGTTTGCTGCCCTCCACGTCGTCGTGATATGAGCCGACCGCCCACGTGTGCACGCCGCCGACCGTGTCCTCCTCCATGCCGTGCAGGATGTGCGGGTCGCCGACGATCATGTCCTCGCAGTTGTGGTCGTGGTGCTCGTGGCTCATGGTGATGAGGTCGGCCTGCACGGGCGGCTGCACGATGCCGACGCTGTCGTCATACGGGTCGGTGACCACCATCGTGCCGTTCGCCGCCTCCATGCGGAAGCTCGCGTGTCCAATCCAGGTCAGTTTCATATTCATTCTCCTCTCTGTGTGCTGAGGTTCAATATCGCCCCGGCCAGCCGCATGCCGCCCGTGTCGCGTTCGCGCAGCATCGCCGCCGCCTGCGCCCGAAGCGCCCCAAGCCCGGCGAGCACGCGGTCCTGCGGCTGCCAGACCAGCCGAAGCGTCTCCCGCACAAGCGACCGACCGCGGTCTGTGCATGGCATTTCCGGCGCGCTCATCCATCTCGCCGCCAGCGCCTGCACCGGATGCAGCGGATTTTCCCAGTCAATTTCCGGCATTTGCGCTTCCGCAACCATCTGCTCAATCAGCGCGTCTGTCGGTTCCGCATACACCATGCCGTCCGAAAGCCGCGCCTTAAACCCGTTTCTGCAAAGCGCGTCGAGCAAACCGACCGCAGTCTGTGCGTCGCATCGCTTTGCCGCATCGCTGAGCAGCAGCGGCCCTTCCGGCGCAAACCGCACAAACCCGCGTCCGCCCGCCGCAAGAATCGCATCCCTCGCCCGCGTGCGCAGCGCCGCCGCCGGGTTCACGGCCGCCACGTGACCTCCATCAGCGTGGCCGACGTCTTGTCGCCCGCCACGTATACGTCGTAATCGAGCATCATCCTGCCGCCGCGCTCGTCCGTCTCCAGCGCGACGCGCCGCGTGTCGACCGCAACCGGAATCTCGCCGTACATCGAAACATACGTCCCGCCGACGCGCTGACCCGGCAGAAAGCGCAGCTCGCCGCTCATCATGCCCATGCGCCGCATTCTCGCGCGGTCCTTGGCGACGGTCAGCAGGATATGCGCCTTCTCGCCATCCTGCTCGTCGTCGTATTCGATCTCGATCTCGCTGCCCACGGCCTTCAATGTGCCGCGCCGCGCGTTTTTCATCGTGTGAACCTGCCCCTCCGGGTCGGTCATCCTCGATTCGATCTTCAGTCGCACGGCCCGCTTTTCCTCGCTCATGTTCATTCCTCCGAATTCTTCCCGCCCATCGGGAGCACGCCCACGGCCATGCACACCGCCGCGAAGCACAGTGCGAACGCCAGGATCATCGGCAGCAGCAATTCCCGTGTCATCGGATAGCAGCTCGCCCCCGCTGTGGCAAAGAGCACCATGCACGCGGGCAGCCGCATCCCCGGTTTCATCACGATCAGCCAGATGCACAGCGCGTCCGCGATCAGCCACGCGCCGCTCGTCACGTTCGGGCAGACCAACAGCGCCGACAGCAGCAGCACAAACGCCCTGCGCGCGCCGTCCATTTCCTTATTTTGATATACATATGCGCACATGCCCGCGAATATCGTCAGACCCGCGAGCGTCATGCCGTGCATCGCAACCTCATAGTGCGCCTCGGTGTAGAACGGCTGCGCGTTGGTCACCGCGTCGACCTCCGGCAGGCGGCTGAGCATGAACCAGCCCGGCATCTCCTCGACCACGGCGCGCGGCACGATGCTCATCATGTTCGGCGCACCGGACGCATACGCGGGCAGGCCGATGTTCGCCCGCAGCAGGCTCATAAGCGCCTCGCCCACGCCCATGCCGCAGACCATCGCCGGGATGCACAGCACGGCCGGGATCGCCAACGCCGCCGCCAGCTCCCGTCCGCCAAAGCGCCTCTCTTTCGCGAGCCACACGAACACCGGCAGCGCATACAGCGCGACGCCGCTGACCGCAATCGCCAGCCCCAGCGCCGCCGCCGTCGCCCAGCGTTTTGCGGGACTTTCTTCCTTTTTATATATGCCAAGCATCAGCGCGCCTGCCAGCAGCGCCGCCGCGATGACGTCCGTCTGTGCGCTGCACGCTGCGTTCATCACGCCCTGCGGCAGGATCATGCACAGCGCCAGCACGACCTCGCTTCGGATGCCCGCGCCCACCCTGTCCGCCGCGCGGCACGCCAGCAGCCCCAGCACCACGAACGCCGCGATGCACGCCAACTTGACCAGATACATGTCGTATACAGGCCCGCGCGTGATCAGATACAGCATCGTCATCGCGGGCGCGGACAGGCTGCTCTCCATCGCCAGGCCCGCCGCCAGCCCGCCGCCGTCCATCGCGCGCACAATGGGCTGCACGACGTCGCGGTAGATGTACGTCTTCTGGTTGATCGTCATGAGCAGGATGTACACGCCCGCCATCACGATGATCTGCCTGAGCACGATGCGCAGCGTGCCTTTTTGGCACAGCATCGCCGCCGCCAGCAGCAGCGTGAAGACCACCGCCGCCGCCATCGCGATGAACAGCACGCGGTTGTCCCATCCGCCGATGTCGTTGAGGTTGTATAGCGGCCCCGCCGATATGCTCATCACGGCAAACAGCCCTGCCGCGATCAGCGCAAACGCGCCGCCCACGATCATCCCATGCCGCTCGCCTGCCGCGTCGACGGCTTTGACCGCACGGTGCAGCGCATAGCGCGTCTTCTCGATCTTCGTCATGCCGCCTCGCCTCCCTTCAAAAGCGCGCGGCGGTTCCTGCGCATACCCGTGAGCAGGTCGCGCGCGACGGTCACCAGCGCCAGCAGCATCATCAGCGCCAGCCAGCGCTCGTCGATCGGCCTCTGCCGCATCAGATACGGCACGTAGCTCATCAGCGACGCGCCGACGACCAGCAGCGGCATGAACCGCCTGTCCGGCCGCTTCGCCGCATACAGGATCGACAGCATATCCGCCAGATAGAAGTACCGCTCGTGAATCTTCGGCATCACAAACGGCAGGAAAATCGCGAAGAACAGCGCGAATTCGAGCGTCATATCCATCGTGGTTTCCCTGTAATGGATCAGCCAGTAGATCACGACGATCAGCGTCAGCACGATGCACGCGTAGAGCGCCGCGTGCTGCAGATCGGGCATCAGCGGCTCGGTCAGGTACGGCTGTGTGCCCTCCATCGCCACGCCCGGGATGTAGCGCATCCACGTGAACTCCTGCGAGTTCGTGAACTCGAGCATCGGGAAGAACAGATACAGGTTCGGCGCGTTATACGTCAGCCTGTCGTAGTACTGCCCCATCGACTGGTTCGCGTAGACCGACAGCGCGTCCATGAACGGCCTGCCCGCCAACAGCGCCGGGATCATCGTCGCGACGTACGCCGCCGCGAACACAAGCGCGTCGCGCAGCCTGTATTTTTTGTGGATCAGGCCCAGCAGCACGACAGGAAACACGAAGATCGTCTGCAATTTGAACGCAAACGCCAGCGCGAGGAACGCCGCCGACGCCGAAGGCCGCTCGCGTTTGAGCAGCAGCAGGCTCATGATTACCAGGAACGCATACACCGAATCGCACTGGCCCCAGCACGCGCCGTCCAGCAGCGTCGTGGGCACCACCATCATCACGAGGAACACCGGCAGCTTCGCCCGCTCCCCCGCGTACGCGCCCGCCGCGCGCATCATCGCCAGCGCCAGCGCGTAATCAAACGCCACCGAGATCAGCTTGATGAGATACAGGTCGTGCAGCGGCGTTTTGGCGATCAGCAGCAGCGCATACTGATACAGCAGGTTGTAATCGCCCACGTTCTCGGCCAGCAGCGAGAACCCGCCCTCGCGGAACACCTCGATCCACTTGCTCAGATACGACACGTAATCCGCCGTCTGAAAGTCGAGCATGCTCACGCGCGTCATCACCGACAGCGCCGCGAACGCCCCGACGAACGCCAGCGTCCCCACCTTCGGCCTTTCCATATGCTCGTAGACCGCCATTGTCCCGCCGAACACGAGCGCAAACAGCGCCGCGAGCGCGAGTGTCTGCCCCATGCTCCCCGCGCAGGCGAGCATCGCGCGCATCATCACCGTGAGCACGGCCATCAGCAGCAGCGTCATGCCGCCCACAGCCGCCCAATTCCTTTTCATCATCGTCAGCACTCCGTATGTCACCCGGCCCTCGCCGGTCGTTTTCTTCATCTTATTATTATAGCATACTTCCGCGCTCGTCTCAACGCCCCAGTTCATTCAAACTGGCATGGTCAAATATTTTTGAACTGGCTCTTTACGTCATGCCAGATTGTGCTATAATACGCTCATCCACCGCGGTGAGCACGGCAGAGAGGCCCGCCCGCCGCGGCATCACGAAATGAAAAGAGGTCTTTCCCATGACTGACAATCGCATGGCTTCCCGCAACAGCACCTTCCGCATCTGCTTCATAGGCCTGATGGCGGCGGTCATCCTCGTGCTCAACTATCTGCGCATCCCGTTCCTCGAGTCGCAGCTGACGCTGACCAACTCGCTGTGCGTCGTCTCCGGCCTGCTCTTCGGACCGGCGGCGGGCTTCCTGGCGGCGGGCCTTGGCTCAGGCCTGTACGACATCGTCGCCGGTTGGGGGCTTGAGTGCTTCATCACGTTCATCAACAAGGGCTGCATCGCGCTGGTCGCCGGCCTGATCGCCGCCAAGACCGTCCGCAAGCCCGATTTCTCCGCACAGGACCGCGTCCGCATCATCGTCGCGGGCGTCCTCGGCGCGCTGACCTACGTCTGCCTCTACATGCTCAAGACGTTCGTCTTCGGCCTGGCCATCGACGGTCTGACGATGGACGCTGTCGTCGTCAAGATGCTCGCCAAGCTGCCCGCCAGCCTCATCAACGCGGCCTTCGCGTTCATCACCGCGCCAATCCTGCTCTTCGCCCTGCGCCCGCAGCTCGTGCGCGCCGGCCTGTTTGACAAAATGTGATCAGGCGCATCCCCCCCGCGCCATTTCCTTTGGCCCGCTTTCACAGCGGGTCTTTTTTTTGCAATACTTCGATTTTCCCCGCCGTCAGCCACTCGGCCAGCGCATACCGACCGTGGTCTTTTTCACGTCAATGCCGCGCACGACACCTTCAGGCCCGGTTTATTGCGGTCACACCATATCCCCGTGCCGTCCTTTGCATCCCGCTTTCGAGGCGGTCATATTTGTGATATGACGCCTTTCGACGTCGGCACGCTCCGATCAGGCGCGTGACCGACCACGGTCTTTTTTATCTACGCCGTCACAGCGCATCGCCCGCGCCGATCTTTCTGACCCGCTTCCAGAGCGCGTCTTTCTTCGTCACGCTCTTGCCGACGATCCCCTCCGCCGTGCATAGCGTCAGACCGATCCTCCCCGGCGCAATCTGCGGGTGGCGCAGCACGCGCGCTTCGCAGACCGACTTCGGTCTCTCTTTCGTCAGCGCGAGGTAGCAGAATTTCTCGTCCTCAAACGGCGCGTCTCCGCCCTTGAGCGCCTTGTGCAGCCTCGTCCTCTGCACGCGCACGGCGAAGTGGCACCAGTCGCCTTCCGCCATCGGACAGCTTTCGTTTTCAGGGCAGGGCGCAGCCACATGCGCGCCGAGACATGCCAGTTCGCGCCGCACACATGCCAGATTCGCGAATCCCTGCGGCGTGCCCGGCTCAATGAAGAGCGCCATTTTTTCCGCCGCCTGCCAGATCTTCCGCGCCGCGGCCATGCGCGCATCCGCGGCCAGCTCGCAGAGCATGTACCCCTCGACCACCAGCTCGGCGGGCTCAAGCGCGTCCGCCGTGATGTCGCCGGATATCCACTGCGCCCCGGAAAGCGCATCGCTCCCCGCGCGCATCAGGCTCGACCCGACGGCGCGCATGGCCTCCTCGCGCTCCATGCACGTCACGCGCGTGAGCTCAAGCAGATCGCCCGCCGCCCAGCTTGCCGCGCCCGTGCCCGCGCCCACGTCCAGCAGCGTCTTCGGCTCGATTCCCGCGCAGGCAAGCGCCTCCGACAGCGCCGCCCACGCCGCCGCATACGTCGCGGGCATCCTCGCCGCCGCATAGGCCGCCGCCTCGTCGCGCCTGGTCAGCAGCCGCCGCCCCTCGCCGGTCTTCGTGCGGTATCGCTCGCTGATCGCCGCCGCGTCGCGCTCCATCTGCCGCGCATCCCGACCGGTCAGCTCGCGTTCGAGCGCCTGCTGCAGCGCCTGTGGCATCTGTGCCATTTACACGCCCTCCATCATCTCGCGCTCCACGCGCGGCATCACATTCTTGCCCCGCGACGCGAGGAAATCATACGCAATCTCGCGCACCGTGCCGTCCGGCGCAATGTCGTATTCGCTCGTGCGCCCCTTCGCCGGGTCCTGCACGATGAACACCCACAGCGCCGCCTGTTCCCGCGCGATCTCTTCCTTTAATATATCGAGGATTTGCGCGAGCAGCTCCTCCGTCATC
This sequence comes from uncultured Clostridia bacterium, assembly GCA_944362695.1. Classification (GTDB taxonomy): domain Bacteria; phylum Bacillota; class Clostridia; order Christensenellales; family Aristaeellaceae; genus Ventricola. Next base: position 17,812 of record CALVTQ010000075.1, on the reverse strand, counting down.
GCATCCGTCTGCACATACGTCGAAAGCACGCGCCGTCCCGCGAACGTGTAGACCTTGCGCCCGAGCATCGCCAGCTCATGCGCGGGCCGCGTCATATCCTCCAGCCCCATGCCCTCGCGCTCGAGCCAGTTTTCGTCGAGCCCCAGCGCGCGAGCCTCCTGCCTGCCCCAGACGACCTCCTCCGGCGGGATCTTCGCGCTGCGCAGCGCAATCGTGTCGAGGTACAGCGCCGTGACCGCGAGCGCGCGCTGCTTTGTATCCGGCTGCATGCCCGCTTCCTTCATGAGATTCAAGACCATGAGCGTGCTCGCGCCGCTGCCCTCGATCTGCACATACTGCGCGTTCGGCGGACAGGCCGTCGGGTGGTGGTCGATCACGGCGACGACGCTTCCGCCGTGCAGCGGCTGGTGGTGGTCGATGAGCACGAGGCTGTCGCTCTCGTCAATCTCCCCGCGCCAGCCCTCCGCGTCAAACCCGAATTTCGCCATCACGTCCATCGCCTGCTCGTCGGCCCGCGTCATGGTCACAATCTGCGCCGCGATCCCCCAGAAATCCGCCAGCGCCCGCATCAGCACGCAGCCCGCCAGCGAATCGACGTCCGGCGCGTCGTGTCCGGTGATGACCACCCGCCCCGCCGCCTGCTCAAGCGCCGCGCGCAGCCTGTCCGTTCGCTCGCTCATGATCCCACATCCTTTCGTTCGGCTTATTGTATCACATTCGCCGCCGCTTCTCAATGCCCGCCGCAAAAACCTTTGAACCACTCGCTCTGCGGGTGGTTTTGTTATGCAAAAACGCACCCGACCCAAGCCGGATGCGCCTTGTCAATATGAGATTTTCCATGTCACGGGGTATTCCTCCACAGCCGTCACGCCGTGCTCGCGCGCCATATCCTCGCCGTATTCGATCAGCCGCTGCACGATCCGCGTGGCCTCCTCGCCCCAAAGCGGCGTCGGCTTGAAGTCGTTGTAGCGCTCCTGCGAGGACACCGAGCACGGGAAGATGCGCAGTCCCTCGCTGCTCGCCTGCCCGTCCGCTGTCACGCGGAAGCGCTGCTGAAAGATGAACGTGTCCATGTCCTCGGGCTTGACGTTGCCCGCAAACGAAAAATTCGCCAGCGAATACACGATGTATTTGCCCTTGTATTCCTCAATCGGGTTGATGACGTGGCTGTGGTGGCCGAGCACGAGGTCCGCGCCCGCGTCGATCGTCGCATGCCCCAGCGGAACCTGCCGCTCGTTGGGCGTGTATTTTCGGTCGTCGCCCCAGTGATACGACACGATGACGATCGCGCAGCCCGCCTCGCGCAGCGCCGCGATGTCGCCCGCAATGCTTTCGTAGATGCGCGCGTAGTTGCCGTTGAACGTCTGATAGCTGAGCATACCGATGGTCACGCCCGTGTCTGTCGTCACCGACGCGCTGCCGAGGTGCCCGCTGTACGCGATGCCCGCGTCCGCGAGCGTCTCGCACGTGTCGGCATAGCCCTCCTCGCCGTGATCCATCACGTGATTGTTCTCCAGCGCGACGGCCTCGACGCTGCCGGAGGTCAGCACCTGCACATACTCCGGCGGCGCGGCGAAGGAATACTTGTTGCGCGTCTCGCTCGGCGCATCGGTCAGCGCACATTCGAGGTTTACGATCGTCAAATCATCCGCCGCGAAGATCGCGCGCACGTTTTCCAGCGGGAAATCGAGCCCCGACGGCTCCTTATCGAGCTGCTTGTCGAATACGTTTTTCCCCGTTTTGCGCACATCGCCGCCGATGGTCACGTCGCCCGCCGCCGAGACCGTCACGATCACCGAGCCGTCGTCCTGCACGCGCCAGTCCGACCCGTCCGCGCGCTGATGCCATGCCTGTTCGGCATAGCCGCACGCCGCCGTCATCATCATCGCCGCCGCGCATGCGCAAATCCAGCGCTTCATCGTCCTCACGCTCACGGCTCCGTCGGGTTGTCCAGCAGCTCGTGCAGTTCCTCGCGGCACGAATCCCAGCGCACGTTGAGCACCGACGAACTATTGAGCTTGTCATAGTAGAACTGACCGGCGTGCGGAATGGAGCTCTGCACGAACTGCGCGCCGTTTGACACGAGGCCGTAGCCCGTCTTGAACGCGCTCAAAATGTCCAGCGGCCCGAGGTTCATCTCCATGCCCTGGGATACATCGTTGTATATGCCCACCAGCTCCATCAGCGACAGGTCGCGGCATTTGTGCACGAGCTGGCTGAGCACCTTGCGCTGGCGCTCCGTTCTGGCGAAATCGCCGCCCTCGCCCGTCGCCCGCGCCCGCATGTAGGCCAGCGCGATGCGGCCGGTCATGTGCGTCATGCCGGGGCCGTCGGGCATGTTGGGGTCCTTGCCCAGCAGAATGTTGCGGATGGCGAGGTATTCCGGATTCGTGATCTCGATGTCCACGCCGCCCAGCTTGTCGATCACCGGCTTCACATGCTCAAAATTGACGAGCACGCCGCCCTCGATCTCCACATCGAGCTCGCGCTCCACGCACTCGATCAGGCCGTCGAAGCCGTAGTTCCTGTACAGCAGATTGATCTTCGTCGGGTTGCCGCGCGGCGTGTCGATCATGCAGTCGCGAAGAATCGACGTCATCACCACGCGGTTGTATTTTTCATCCAGCGAAACCAGCAGAATCGTGTCCGTCCTCGCGTCGTCCGTCACTTCCTCGGCATAGCCGTCCTGGCCCAGCAGCAGGTAATGCGTCACCTGCGTATTCTCCTCGGCCATCGCCGCGAGGGCCATGAGCATCAGCACGAGCGTCAGCCACACGGCCGTCAAGCTTTTACGCATATAACCTCTCCAATCGAGCAATTTCTTCTATATATGACGGAAAACGCAGCCATTTTCTTCCCGCACGCCGAAGAATTTTGCTCAGGCGAACAGCGCACGCAGCAGCATCGGGCCTTCCGCAAGGAAATCGCCCGTCGCGCGCGCATGCGCTTCGTCGAATTTGCGCGGCTCACCCGGCTCGCGGCTGTCGTAGATGGCGAACGGCACGGGATTGCCGTCGTGTCCGCGGGTGTTGAGCAGCGTCGGGTGATCCGAGAGGATCAGGATGCGGAAGTCGGGATCGACCGCGCCGAGCTGATCAAGCAGCGGCCCCACCACGCGGCTGTCGAGCCTGCGGATGGCCTCGCACTTGCCCTCGATGTCGCCCGCGTGCGCGCACTCGTCCGGCGCCTCGACGTGGACGCAGCAGAAGTCCGCCCCGCCCGCGAGCGCGTCGAGCACGGCCTGCACCTTGCCCTCGTAATTCGTGTCCAGCTCCGCCGTCGCGCCCTCCACGCGCGGGGTATCCACGCCGCACAGGCCCGCGATGCCCCAGACCAGCGGCACGGCGGACACGGCGCTGCCCTTCTTGTGATACAGCGAGTCAAAGCTCGCCAGCGACATGGCGCTGCCCGGCCCCCACGGCCAGATGCAGTTCGCCGGGAGCTTGCCCTCTGCCTTGCGGCGCACGTTCACCGGATGATCGCGCAGCACCTCGAAGCTCGCACGCATCAGCGCCGTGATCTCCGCGCCCATCTCGCCCGTGGGCATGTAGCCCGCAATGTCGGAGCCGAGGATGTTGTGCGGCTCGGTGAAGTGCATCCTGCTCCTGTCCGGCTCGTGCGCGGCGTCGATGACGCCCGTGTGGCGGAATGTCGGCGTGATGTGGATGGTGAAACCCACCGCCGCGGCAAGGCTGGCAAAGCGCGGGTCGCGCACCAGGTCCTCCATCAGCTCGACGGCCTCCTCGCCCTCGATGCTGCCGCCGTTGTGGGACAGGATTTTCGCCGTATCAAAGCTGTCACCCTCCAGCGCGCACAGGTTCACGCGCAGGCTCGTCTCGCCGGGATTGAGCATGACGCCCATGCCCGCCGCCTCGAGCGCCGAGCGGCCCGTGTAGCACGTGCGCGGGTCGTAGCCGAAGATCGAGAGGATCGCCGTATCGCTGCCCGCGGTCACGCCATGCGGCACGGTCTGGCACATGCCGAGCCTGCCGCCGGCCAGACGGTTGATATTCGGACAGTCAAGCGCCGCCAGCGGGGTCTTTCCGCCGAGCGCGTCAACGGGTTCGTCGGCGATGCCGTCGCCGATCACAAGCACATATTTCATCGCAATTGCGCCTCCATGCTCCGCCGCATCCTTCGCGTGCGGTTCGTTTTCATTCATTATACAGCAAAAACCGTGATCCCGCAATGCTTTTGCCGCCATGTGTGCATCAGCCGCGCCCCATGTTCATAGACTGTTATCGTATCCCATGCAAAAAGGGATAAAATACCGCTTAGGCGCGCAACCTGTGTATGGAGGCGCTGCGGCTTGGCGGCGCTCCCCTGCGCTCTGCGCGGGAAACTCGACTTAGGAGGGACAAGCAACATGGAGATGTCCTCAGCCTGCCCGCGCGAAGATCATGCGGCGCAGCCTGAACAAATGACACAGCGTCGCCCCCTGCGCGGCCCGCACGGCGGATGGCAGAAGCACGAGATCGAGGCGCTTGAGCGCGTCATCGGCGAGGCCGAACAGCAGGGCGAGTCGCTGCGCAGCGCATTTGAGCGCCTGAGCGCCGAGCTTGGCCGCAAGCCCAACAGCATCCGCAATTTTTATTATGCCCAGATCCGCGAGAAGGACGATTCGCTCAAGGGCCGCGCGGCCACGTTCGAGACGTTCACGCAGGACGAGGTCGAGCAGCTCATCGAGAGCGTGCTTGCCGCCCGGGCGCAGGGCATGAGCGTGCGCGCCTGCGTGCGCAATCTCGCCGGCGGCGACACCACCCGCATGCTCCGCTATCAGAACAAGTATCGCTCCACCGTCCGCGCCCGGCCCGAGCTGGTGCAGCGCGTCATGCAGCGCATGCGCATGGCCGGCAAGCCCTACATCAGCCCCTACGGCCCCGGCGAGACGACCGACGCCCCTGTGCCGACCCTCGCAGGTCTGGCCGACCGCGCGAAATCGACCGGCGACGCGGACGTGACCCGGCTCGTCGGCACGCTCGGCCGCCTCATCGACATGGCCTACGCCCCGCGCGAGGACGGCGCCCTGCCCGGTGACAGCGACGCCCAGCGCAAGGCCGACCGCCTGTCCGCCCGCTGCGATCTGCTGCGCATCGCGCTGGACGACGAGCGCACCCGCATGAACGCCCTTCGCAGCGAGGCCGAGGGCATGGTCACGCTCATCAAGGAATACATCGCCCTGCCCGACGAGGAGCGCGGCGCACACACCGCCCTGTTCTGCGAGCAGGCCGCAAGCCGCCTGTCCGCCGTGGAATGTGCCATGATGGACGCGCCGACCGATCAGCAATAAGAACATACATGCAGCGCTTTCGGCATAACCGAAGGCGCTTTTTTCTATTTATTTTATACTTTTTACGGCACGCAAAAGGCCCTCCGCCCCTGCGGAAGGCCCCTCGCATCATTCGTATGCGTAATCGTCGTCCTTGCTGCGCAGCGCGAAGAACAGCGCCAGCGCCGTCGCCAGCATCAGCAGCGACGCCCAGAAGATGCCCATCCACTGCTCCATATCAAGCCCCAGGAACTGCGGCCTGTACACGCGCAGCGCCACGGCCTCGCCCAGCTGCGCCTCGCCGCCGCCCACGCTCCACGCGAGCGTCGCGCCCAGCAGCTTCTCGTCGACCTTGTCCATCGCCTCGGTTGCCGCGACCGGGATCTCGATCACGTGTGTGCTGGGCACGATGCCGCCGCTGCGCTCGCTCGCCGGTTCCATGTACAGGTCGTAAACCAACTCGCCGCCCGACACAGCCGCGACGGCCTCGCCCGCGCCGGGCATGCCGCCGTCATCCTCCGGCAGCACGGCGGCCTCGTCGGCCTCGTCCTGCGTGCTCTCATTCTGCTCATCGTCCGCGTCCGGCTCGCCATCTTCGCCGGTCTGCCCCTGCGCGTCCGGCTCTCCGTCTTCAGCGGTTTGCTCCTGCTGTGCATCCTGTGCCTCGGACGTCTCGTCTGTGCAAAGCGTCAGCCCCTCCGGCAGCGCGCAGCGAACGCGCACGCCCGCCCCGGCGAGGCCGCTGTTGATGACCATCACGCGAAGCGTCATCGCCTCGCCCGCCTCCACGCTCTGCGCATCGGCCACGAGCCTGGCCGTGATCATCGGACCGCAGACCTGCACGCGCGCAAGCGGCACGAGCTTTCCGTCCACGCGCAGCGAGCCCGCCAGCAGCTTCGCCGCGTCCTCGTCGCCCGCGGGCACGCCGTCCTCCGCGCGCACGGGGAAGGTTAGCGTCATGCTGCTCGGCTCGCCCGCCGCGTCCGCCGCGACCGCGACCACATCGCCCGCGATCCTCGCGCCGTCCACCGCAAAGCCTGCCGGCATCGCGCCCGCGGCCTGCACGCCCTGCGGCAGCGTCAGCTCAACCGGCATCGCCTTGGCCGCCGCGCCCGCGTTCTCGATGGTCACGGTGTAAGCAAATTCCGCGCCCGGCTCGATGCGCCCATCCGCCGCACCGGTGACATCCGCCGTCCCGGTCACGCCGGGCAGGCCAAGCGCGAGCGCCGACCTCGCGCGGTAGAAGCGTGTGCCCACGCCCATCTCGGCCTCGAGCGTCACGTTTTCGCTCGCGCCGCCGTCCTTGAGCGTCAGCCCGCGCTCAAACGTCGCCATGCCCGGCTCGATTGCGCCCGTCTCCGGGTTCATCGTCGCGGCGGGCAGCGTCGCCTGCCACACGGTCTCCCCGGCGCAGGCCACGCGTTCGGGCAGCTTGAGCGTCAGCGTCACGACGGCCTCCTGCGGCTTCGGGTTGCCCGCCGTCAGGCGCAGCGTCACGCTCTGCCCCTGCTCGAGCCTGGGCGAGTCCGTCTCCAGCGCGAGCGTCAGGTCGGCATCCATCACGGCGATGGCCTGCTGCACGCCCGCCTCCAGCCCCTCGGACAGGCCCTCCTGCATGGCCGCCGCGAACTCCGGCAGCCCCTGCGCCGCGCCCGCCGCCGGCATCGTCACGGCCAGCGCCGCCGCCAGCGTCAGCAACAATCTTTTCACTGGGAATTTCACTGGGATCAACCTCCTTGTGCGCCTTACTTTGGCCCGTTTTTTCGGAGGTTATTCCCGTTTCTGCGCATGATTTCATCCGCGCCGCGCCAATAAAAAACGAACGCCGCACGGACGTCCGCTTCATGGTTCAGTTTTTCTTTTCCCCGCGCCGGATCTGCATCATGCATATCCAGCTCGCCGCACATATGCAGAAGAACGGCACGTACGGCAGATGATACCGCGCGCCGCCGACCGTCAGGATCGTCACGCCGCAGGAGAGCGCGAAGATCAGATGCATCATCAGCGTGTCGGCGATGTAGCCCCGGCGCAGCGAATCGACGATCGACACGAGATACAGCACCGCGACGGCCATGTAGATCAGCTGCTCCCAGATCACCACGACGTCGCCCAGCGCCAGCGCCCTCTCGCCGCGCCCCAGCAATATCGCGCCCAGCTCCTTGAAGTAGTCCAGATTGTCGGTCGCCTTCTCGTTGTTGAAAAACGCCGTGCCGCCGTATGTGTCCGTCACCAGATAGTAGAACAGCTTCGCCGGGATCAGCGACAGAAAGCGCACCGGGTGCTCGAGCATCCACTCGACCGCCAGCGCCCTGTATCGCTCGTCGCGCAGCTTGAACGTCACGCCCGTGCCGGGCTGCACGTATCCGATCTTGCCCTCGTCGTAAATCGTATCGACATAGCTGCCGTCCGCGTCGTCGTTGGCGCCCATGAGCATGTTGACGCCCATCGTCTGCGCCTGAAAGACGAACTCGCCCGTGCGCGATTTGGCGTCCGCGCCGATGATGCCGATGACCGCCAGCATCGCCGCCAGATACGCCGCGACGCCGCGCAGCCTCACGCGCTTCATCACAAAATACAGCGCGACGCCGGGCAGGAACACGACCAGCAGCGGCCTCACCCAGTTGCACAGCGCCATCGCGCAGCCCGCCGCCGCCAGACACGCCGTCCTGCGCGTCATCATCAGCGCGATGCTCGTGAGCGCCAGCGCCATGAAGAGCATCTCCGTGCGCGCGCTGGGCGCATCGCCCCATATGCTGGGCATCAGGCTCAGCAGGATCACCGCGACGCACGCGGGCTTGACCCTGCCCGTCAGCTGCCGCGCGATGGCCGCCGTCGCCGCGAGCACGATCTGTGTGCATACGATGTTGATCGCGTAGACCCACACCTCGCTCATCTCAATGCGCATCAGCCAGCTCAACAGATTGACGTAGCCGTTGCCGAATATGTACAGCGCGTACATGTCGCGCGGGCCGGGATAGCCCACCCCGTTCTCCGCGCAGTACATCGCCAGCTCCACATACGACCGCGAATCGCTGATCTGCGGCCCCGTGAAACGTGCGCACAGCCCGATCTGTATCGCCAGCACGGCCAGCGCCGCGATCACTGCCGCCGCGATATACGCATGGACATTGCGCTCCTCGCCGCGCAGTTCGTCGCGAATGTCGCCGCCGAACAGGCCGTACAGCCGCTCGCGCCAGGTTTTCGTCATCTCGTGATCCCTCGCCCAAAATTTCCTCGCCGCTCACATCAGAAACAGGAGCAGCAGCACGGCCACATACAAAAGCGCCATGCCCAAAAACGCGCGGTCGTGCAGCACGACCTCCACCGGGTCGCCGCTCGCCGAGCCCTCGATATCCAGATTGTAGCGCATCGCCAGCACCACGACCAGCGGCACCGTGACGACGGCGTTTTTAACCGTCTCTGCGCTGACGCTCCACAGCGAATAAAACGCAATCGTCAGCGTCAAAAACAGATACATGTGCTGGTTGAGGAACGCGTAGCTGTATTGGCTGAGCACGGCGCGCGTCTCGCCCCCGGCGGGCATGTCGCGCAGCTCGTTGCGCCGCTTGCCCAGCGCCATGTAATACGAACCCATCAGCACCGTGAGCAGCAGCCAGCTCGACACCTTCACGTCCGTCATCGCCGCGCCGTAGAGCATGCGCAGCACGAAGCCCATCGCCACGATCGTCACATCGGCGATGGCCCAGTCCTTCGCGCCCGCCACGCTGTATGCCAGGTTGATGGCGATATACGCCGCGAGCAGCCCCGCCGCGTACAGCCCGCCCGACGCCAGCGGGATGAGCATCGACGCGCCGAGGCACACGCCCGCCGTCACGAGCGCCGCCCGGCCGGAGATCAGCCCGCTCGCCACGGGCCGCAGCCGCTTGACCGGATGCAGCCTGTCGCGCGGGGCATCCCGCCAATCGTTGAGCGCATAGACGCCCGACGCCGCCAGACACATGCTCACAAACGCGAGCGCGATGCCCACCGGCGCAAATTTCCGTCCGAAGAACGCCGGCACGGCCACCAGCAGATTCTTGACCCAGTGTTGAGGCCGCAGCAGGCGCAAAAGCGCCCATCCGCGGCTTTGTCTATCCCGCATGCTCCCCTCCGCGCGTCAGCTTTCTGAGACGACGCTGCCCGCCGCCTCGGCCTTCTCCAGCTCGTGCATGTATTTATACACCGTGTAGCGCGACACGCTGAGCCGCTCGGCGACGATCGCCACGGATTTCTGATACGTGAACGCGCGCCGCTTGTAGAGCATGCGGATGATGCGCATGCGGTCGGTCTTCTTCATCGCCTCGGGCTCCTTGCCCACCGCGCTGATACATTCGCGCAGCAACTCCTCGAGCTGGCTTCTGGCGTCCTGCATGAGCGTCTGCTGAAGCTCGCCGCTCGTCTCGGTCATCTCGCTGAGCATCTGCTTGGCGCGCACCATGTTGGTGATATCCATGTTGATGCCCAGCGCGAAGTGGTAGTCCTCGCCGATGACGTTGAATGTCGTGCTCTTGAGCGTGCGCCCGTCGCGCGAGAGGACGAGCTGGTTGGTGTAGTCCTTGTTCTTGTACACCGTCTCGTCGTAGTCGCCGATGTCGCCGAAGATGTCCGCCGTCGAGCCGACCTCACGCCCGGTCACCGTGCCGTTGAAAATCGCCAGAATCGGATGCCCGGGCCGCGTCATGTCGTGCACGAGCGTCTCGCAGTTCGGCCCGAACATCGTGGCAATGCCGCGCGCTTCGTTTTTGAGGAAAGCCAGCATCTCTTCCCGGTTCATGTCAACCTCCGTTTTCCGCCGCGTGTACGGCTGTCCGATCGCGCATTTCGCCCGCAAATCGTGTATGTCTTCTATTTATTATAGCACACCTGCCGCGCGCTTCAAGCCTTTTTTTGCTCGCACAGCAGCAGCACGAGCGCCGCCAGCATGAGCGCCGATGCGGCCTGAAGCGGGAACATCGTGAACCCGTTCGTCGAGAGAATCGCCAGCTCGACCAGCGCCGCGCAGGCCACGGCCCGTCCGCCGCGCCCCACCGCCAGCGCAGCGAGCAGCGGCAGCGCCATGTAGAAGTACCGCTCGTGCATCCTGGGCAGCAGGAACACGACCGCCATCACGAGAATCGCCGCCAGGCGCACGTAATCGCCCGCGTCCATCTTCCCCCGGCGCATCACGCCCGCGCCCACGTTCAGCATGCACGCGCCCACCGCCATCGCCAGCGAGAAATTTCCGTAGGCGTATGTATCCAGCCCGCCGGTCACGACCAGGCCGTAGAAGTTCGCCGCGTTGTAGGTGAGCGCCTGATAGTTCCCCGTCTGCGCCGTGTAGATCGACAGGATCTCAAGAAGGCCCTTGCCGCCGATCAGTGCCGGAATCATCACCAGCATGAGCGTGCCGATGAACACGAGCGCATCGCCGAGGCGCAGTTTTTTGTCCGCCCACAGCACGCACACGATGGGCAGCAGGAACACCGCCTGAAGCTTGAACGCCAGCGACAGCGCAAAGCACGCCGCGCTCCGCCCGGGCTTCCCGTCAAGCGCCAGCGCCAGACCCCAGAGCGCGCATGCGGCGTACAGACTGTCGCACTGGGCGAACATGCCGCCGTTCACCGCGATCGACGGCAGCAGCGCAACCACGCCGAACGCCAGCGCCCCACGCCGCCTGTCCCCCGCCACGCCGCCCGCCAGCGACGCCGCAGCGCCCGCCAGCAGCGCGTCGCCCATGAAGCTGAACGCCTTGATGGCATACAGCCCTGGCACGGGCATGCGGGTGATCAAAAACAGGATGTATTGATAGAGCACGTTGTAATCGCTGATCGTCCGGCGCATGCCGTCGGAGAACGACCCCGCCGCCAGCTGGGCGAGCCACTCCTCCAGATAGATGTCATAATCTCCGGCGGAGCGGTCGATGAAGCTCGCGCGCATCAGGATCGCCGCCGCGCTCACCGCGCACAGCAGCGCCATCATCGCCGCGCCTCCCTCGCTCCCGCGCGTCAGCCGGAACGCCGTCACCACCATCAGGGCCAGCGGCACGCAGAGCATCGCCGCCGTCAGCGCCTTGCTTCCCGCGCCGTCCAGCAGACCGTAGGAGCGCGTCATCAGCAGCACAAAGAACGCCGCCACCGTCAGCGCGCCGATCGCGTGACAAACCACGGCGCTCGCCGGGGCCACGAGCCATGCGCGCAGCCGCTCATCGAGCGCATCAAGCGTCTTTCTCATGCCTCAGCCCTCTGTCCGCGAATTTCGCCAATCAGCTCCAGCGCGATGACCACCGCCACGCCGATCGCCATGAGGCTGAGCACCGTCATAGGCGCCACGGTGAAGCTGAATATCGCCTGAATGTACGCACAGAAGGAGACGATCTCCAGCACGAACGCCGCCAGCAGCCGCCGCACGTTCCCCGCGCAGGCGAAGGACAGCATGCCCGCCAGATACAGGCAGCGCGTGTTCATCTGCGGCAGGATCAGCGGCAGGCCCGCCGCCAGCAGCAGCGCGCCGAGCAGCAGGATGTCGCTTGTGAGCGTCACGCGCGAGCGCAGCATCGCCATCACGACGATCAGCGCGCACGCGATGCCCAGATACAGGCCCATGCCGCTGAATTCGCGCACGGATGCGACGTTCATCAGCCCGTAGACGCCCGGCGCGTTGTCCGCAAGGCCCGCGCCCTCCCATTTCATCGCCTCGATCTGCATCGGATAGCGCATGAGCAGCGACTCCAAACCGCAGCCGTCGAGGATGATCGCGATCTGGCTGAGGAACGCCGCCGCTGCAAGCGCGAGGATGTGCCCAAGCTGCACGCGGTTTTTCATGAACAGCACGATCAGCAGCGGGAAGATGAACGCGCTTTGCAGCTTTGTGCCCAGCGCCACGCCCCAGAGCAGGCAGCCCGGCAGCGGATGATTACCCAGCAGCATCACGAGGCCCCAGAGCGTGAACATCGCGAACGTCGCGTCGCACTGCGCCCACACACCCGCGTTAAAGAGCATCGTCGGCGCGAGCACACACGCCATCATCGCCGCGACGGCGCCCACGCCCTTCGCCCCGCGCATTTTCGCCAGACGGCCCACCGCCAGCGCGCACATCGTCTGGCAGACGAGGTCCACCAGCTTAAACGCGTAGAGCGCCGAGAAATTCTCGATGCGCGAGAGCAGCGCGCAGACGATCAGATACACGCCCGACCACGCGCCGTCCTCCCATGCCATCGCCGTCACCAGCTCGTAATTCCACATGCTGCCCAGCAGCGGCTCGAGCACCTTGGTATACCGGCCCGGCTTGATGTCCAGCATCGCCAGATGCGCGCCGACCGCCAGCATCGCCAGCAGCGCCGCAAACAGCAGCGCCACAACCGCCGGGCTTTCATCCTTCATCGCGCGCCACGCGCCCCACATCAGCGCCGCCGCGCATGCTGCGCCCACCAGCGCGATGATCGCCGCGCCATGCATCAGCGCGCAGAGCTTGAGCGCCGCCGCGAAAAATCCGATCGTCAGCGCCACGCAAAGCGCCGCCTGCGCCGTGTCGTTCAGGCGCGCCAGCATCGCAAAGCGGAACGGATCTCGCTTCCATTCGACCTTCGTGTTCATCACGCCTTCACCTCCTCAAGCGCCGGTTCGTGCGTTTCATGAAGCACGCCCCACAGCTCCCACGCCGTCAGCGCGACGCCCGCCAGCTGGAACATCGCCGCCCATTTCAGATTCATGACGACCTGCCCCGGCAGGCCCTCCGTGTATGCCGCGTACGACGCGAACCACAGGCAAAGCGCCGCGGCGATGCGCCTGGGCTTATACATCACAGGCACAAACGCCAGAATGTCCGCGCCGAACGTGTAGCGCTCGTGCATCTTGGGCAGGAAGAACGGCACGCCCGCGAGCATCAGCAGGCACGCGAGCACCGTCGCCTCCTGCGTCAGCCTGTCGCGCCGCGCGCACAGCAGATAGCACACCGATGCCATCATCGCCACGCCCAGCACCATCGCCATCGCGCCGAACATGTTGTAGAGCACGTCCACGCCCAGCTCAAGCGGCAGGAACTGATACAGGTTCGGGCTGTTCACCGTGATGAAATTGTAGTTGCCCGCCTGCTGCAGATACACCGTCAGCACGTGATGCAGCGACTTGCCGCCCCACAGCGCGGGGATCATCATGCCCATATACGCCGCCGGGATCAGCAGCACATGGCGCAGGCCGATATCCCTGCGCAGCCACAGCGGCAGCAGCACCGGCAGGAAGAACACCGTCTGGAACTTGAAGGACAGCGCCACGCCGAAGAGGATCATGCTGCGCACGGGCCGCCTGGTCAGCGCCAGATACAGGCCCAGCAGCGCCAGCGATGTGTAGATCACGTCGCACTGGCCCCAATACGCGCCGTTGAAGACGACCGTCGGCAGGATGCTCGTCATGTGGAAGATCAGCAGCCTGCCCGTCGCGCCCTTCACGCGCAGCGAGCACAGCTTCATCACGCTGTACCCCAGCAGCACGTCGAACGCCACGGACACCGCCTTGACCAGATACTGCCACGGATAATTCTGTATGCGCGAGATCAGCAGCAGCAGATACAGATACGGCGGGGAGTAGTCGCTGCCGATGAACGTGCCCAGACCCTCCTTGAGCCCGAGGTTGGAATACTCGTAAATCCACGTGCTCAGGAAGATGTCGTAATCGTCGCTCACGTAGTCAAGCAGCGAAATCTTCGCCAGCAGCACGGCGCCCGTCACAATCGCCAGCAGAATGTGTATGTCCGATGACAGCTTCCTGCCCACGTGCAGCTGCACCGCATAGGACACGGCGAATATGCCCGTGAAGGCCAGCGCCGCAACGCGGATGAGCTCCTGCGTGCCGTATGCGCTGAAATCGTCGATCTTCGCATAGCGCGCGTTCATCGCGAACAGATAGAAGACCGCCGTCGCCAGCACCAGCAGCGCCGCGCGCACGATGGGATGCGCCTTTTTGCCAAGCGCGCCGCGGACGGCATCGCTCACAACCGGTTTGATCATCGTCGTCTTTCCTTTCCTTATCTTCTCCGGACGCAGCGCCCGGCCATTGTTCCATACGCTAAAAAAAAAAAAAAAACGCCGTCTGTACAGCGCCGCGAAGCCACATTCGCCGCATATTCGCCCCGCCGCGCTCATATCCTGTGACGAAGAAATCATCATTGCTCACATTTTCGCCCGTTTTGCGCCGCACTTATGCTCTATCCGGGGTGTATGATGATGTCAACAACATAATTTGAAGAGGTGAATGTGTTGCCGCTGTCCGTTTCCACACAGATGATAAACGCCCGCCCGGCCGGCCAGGATGCGTTTGACGCCTCGTTTTATACGCCGTATGCCGCCGCCGCGCAGGACGCGCTCGCCCTCGTGTGTGCCGCGCGCAGCCGCATGAACGACCCCGACGCCGTGCGTGCCGTGACGTACAGGCTCAAGACGCCTGCCTCCGTCGCCGGCAAGCTCGCCAAGCTCTCCCTGCCTCCCACGCGCGCGATGGCCGCCGCCGCACTGCACGACATCGCCGGTCTGCGCGTCGTGCTCGCCCGCGAGCAAGACGTGTACGCCTTCGCCGCGATCGTGCGCGATTCGCCGGGCGTGTATGTGCTCGGTGAACGCGACTACATCGCCGCCCCAAAGCCCAGCGGCTATCGCTCCCTGCATATGATCCTGCGTCCGCGCGCGTGCGCTGTGGCGCTCGAGCTTCAGCTTCGCACGCCGCAGATGGATCTCTGGGCCGCCGCCGAACACGACCTGATTTACAAGCCCGCGCCGCGCTGACGCGCCCCGCCGTGCCATGCGTGCGGCGGTTTATTTTTTGCGCACGGGCATCTTGTCGACCAGCCTGTTGACGAGCGCCTTCGTCTTTGCCTCTATCTCCGCCGCATACCGCAGTGCCAGAATGAACACCGCCGTCAGCGCAGCCACCGCCAGCGCGATGACCCACCACGGCAGGACGTCCAGAATCTGCGGCGCATGCACGAGCCCGCTGCCCAGCAGCGCCGAGATCACCAGCCCCCAAGGCCGCGAGACCGCCATGATCACCGCAAACCGGCGAAACGACATGCTCGTCAGGCCCGCGAGGATGCAGATGATGTCGTCCGGGAAGAACGGGAACAGCATCGTCAGCAGCAGGAACATATCCTGCTTTTCCTCGATCACCGGCAGATATTTTTCCATCACGCCGCCGCTGAGCTTTTTGGCCAGCGCCTCGCGCCCGAGCACCCTGCCCGCCGCGAACATCAGCACGGAGCCCAGCACCACAGCCGCCAGGCCGAGGATCAGCGCCTCCCAGAAGCCCAGCGCCATCGCGCCCGCCATCATCGTCACATTGCTGGGAATCGGCGCGACGATCACCGTCATCATCTGAAGCAGGAAATACATCAGGCCCGCCATCGGGCCCGCCGCATCAATCCGCGCGCGCACGCCCTCGACCGAGCCAAACTCGTCGAGCATGCCGCTTTTCACGAGCAGCGCGGCGCCCACACACACGGCGATCACAATGACCGCCAGCAGCGCGAGCCGCCACGGGAAACCCTTCTTTTTCATCGTACATTCAATCTCTTTTCGTCGAATTTTGCCCGCCGCTCACAGCACAGTCGCCGCGATGGTGAACCCGAACACCCACAGTGCGAGCAGCCCGCCCGACACCGTCAAAAGCGCCGTATGCCCCGTCCTGCCCATCGGCAGGCGCGAAAGCAGCAGCGGCAGCGCGCACAGCGCATACAGATAGCGCGCACCGGAGAGCAGCCACGTCGGCGCGAGCACGACCGCCACATACACAAACGAATACGCCGCCAGATCAAACGGCAGCCTGTGCTCAAACAGCGCCAGCAGCAGATAGATGCCCATCATGCACACGAGCTGGAACACCCACGTCCACAGCCAGTCGTCGTCGCCGAACGTGGAAAACGTGTAATGCACAGTGTTCGCCGTCGAGCCCCAAAACGTGCCGGGCGCCTGATACCAGTTCTCCTTTTGGTATACCGTGTACATGAACGGATCGCCCGTCACCAGCCAGTTCACCGCCAGATACAGCGCAAAACCGCCGAAGACGACGGCGACCTGCCCCGCGCACGCCGCGGCCGCGCGCACGCCGCCATCCCTGTGCACGATGCGTTCGATGCCCGCAATGATGAGCAGGCCCGCGACGATCACGCCCGGCATGCGCGTGAACGCGCTGAGCATGCCGAAAAGCGCCGCCAGCCATGGATGGCCCCGCCGCAGCAGGCACACCGCCGCCAGCGTCAGCATGATGAACAGCCCCTCCGTGTATACGCAGCAGAGGAACACGCTCAGCGGGCTGAGCAGAAAATACGCCGTCGCGAGCATCGCCGTGCCTTTGCCGAAGTGCAGCTTCGCCAGGTCATACACCAGCGCCGCCGCCGCCGAGCCGCAGATCAGCGAGATCCACGTGCCGGTCATGAACATATCGCCCGTGAGCTGCACGAGCTGGCGCATCAGCGCGGGATACAGCGGGAAAAAGACCAGCCGCAGGCGCTCGTCGCCCACGGCGGTATAGCCCTCGCGCGCGATGGCGAGGTAATGGCGCGCGTCCCAATGCGTCCAAAGCCGCTCGACCGATTCAAAGAAGCCGAGCTCGCCCACGCCCAACACGCGATACATCGCATACGCCAGCACGAACAGCAGCAGCCGCGAGGCGAGCGCGATGCCGCCCACGGCCAGCATCTCCCGCGCCGTCGCGCCATGCCGCGATGCCGCAAGGCCGTCCGCGCGCTCGCGTCCGCGCAGCACGCCGCCAAAGCGCAGCAGCAGCCGCACGCCGCATATGCCCATCAGCGCGATGGACAGGCCGGCCCCCGCCGCCTCCGCGACGGACTGCCAATCGATTTCGTTCATACGCTCACTTTCCGCGCGTGCTGCGCTCCTGCGGCCTCGTCGCCGGGTGATAAGCGTCCTGCGCGCTCACGCGGGGCGGCAGCGCGTTGATCGAGCCGATCTCCTCCTCGTCCGTCTCCAGCATCTTCGCCACACGGTTGAGCAGGGCGTTTTCCTTCTTTTCCTTCTTGGGCTTCTTCTTCTTCGGCGCGGGCGCTCTTTCCGGCTGCTGCATCTGCGGCCACTGCGGCGCGTCCGGCAGCTCCTGCACGGTCTCGCCCGGCACATACGCGCTGTAATCCTGCGCGCTCTGCGCCGCCTGCTGTGCGTTCTGCGCCGCCTGCTGCGCGCTCTGCCTGCGCGCCATCTCCGCGTCGTAGGCCGCCTTCTGCCTGCGGTAGACCTCCATGTCCCGCTCGTACTGTGCCTTCTGCCGCTCGTATTCCGCGAGCTGGCGCTCATATTCCTGCTGCGCGCGGGCCTGCTCGGCCTCTTTGGCGAGACGGGCCTGCTCCGCTTCCTTCGCCTGCTGCGCGAGTCTCGCCTGCTCCGCTTCCTTCGCCTTTTTGGCGAGGCGCGCCTGCTCGGCCTGCTGCGCCGCCTTTGCGCGGGCCTCTTCCTCCATCTGCTGACGCCATGCATCGATCTCCGCGCGCCGCCTGTTCACCTCAGCCGCGCCGGGGCCTTCGCTGTGCACGGCGGAAAACGTCCGCGTGTCGTCGTCCACGCTCTGC